>JBGTJO010000235.1:0-4599 GCA_041745135.1 Aestuariivirga sp.
ATTCCAGCGGCAAGCGAAGCTCGCGGAGAAGGCGGGCGGCTTCCTTCACCTGCTCCACGCCCTTCATCTCCTCAACGCCAATGTTGAGAAGACCGACGCTCGGTTTTTCGAAGCCGAACAGGCAGCGCGCCATGGCCTCGCCCATGATGGCGAATTCCACAAGCTGGCTTGCATCCGCGCCGATGGTGGCGCCCACGTCAAGAACAATGCTCTCGCTCCGCAATGTGGGCCAGATGGCGGCCATCGCGGGCCGCGAAATGCCGGGCAGCGTCTTGAGGATGAAGCGGGACATGGCCATCAGCGCCCCGGTGTTGCCGGCGGAGACCGCGGCCTGGGCCTCGCCCTTCCGCACCGCATCGACGGCTTGCCACATGCTGCTTTTCCCGCGCCCCTGCCGCAACGCCTGGCTGGGCTTTGCATCCATGGCGATAGCCACATCCGAATGGCGAATTTCAGCGCGCTCTTTGAGCTTGGGATGGCGCGCCAGGAGAGGCGCAATGCGGGCACCATCTCCGAACAACAGGAAGTGCGCCTGGGGATGGCGGATCGCTGAAAGATTGGCGCCGGGCACCACCATGTCGGGACCCAAATCGCCACCCATCGCGTCCAGCGCTATGGTCAGTTGTTGCTTCAATGCCCCTCAATGGTCCGCCGAACCACAGGTTCCCTTAGGTGAAACCGCCCCGAAAGTCGATTTCAAAAAATCACCACTTAGCCTTGGTCTATTTGGGCTTGAGCTCCTTCAAGCTCGCGAAGGGTGATGGCGGAGCTGGTGACGGGGGTTCAACCGTGATGATTTCCTCGAAGGCTTCGCCCGGGCGGCGGGGATAGGGATCAAGCTCCAGGGCAAGTGTTTCGGCGACAACTTCGCCAAGATCCACATGACCGTGGTCGATGGGGTCGATCTCAGCGTCCGTCTCCTGTTCCGCAGCGCCTGCGGCCATGAAGTACCGCAAAATGGGAAATTCCACGTGCTGGCGAAACGGTTCCAGGCTCACCACCGAGACCTGTTCTAAATCCGCGATCAGCTTGCCTTCGAGTTTCAAACCCCCGCCCCGCCATGGCGTCGTCCGAAGCTCCGCTTCAACCGCATGGATCAAGAGAAGTCCGAGGCGCGCGGCGAGCGCCTTGCATTCATCGGGATCGGCGGCGATCTTCTCATCGCTGCCGCCGCGGGCTACCCGGTCCACCGGGAGAGGACGTGAGAATTCTGGTTTGGGTCCTATCATGGCTGCGGCTCAGGAAATTTGATCTCTCCCACGAGAAGGCGTTCGGTCTTCGCCTTCGCGAGTTCACCCTGAGCCGCAAGCGCATAGTCGGATAACTTTTCAACCTTACCGTTTCTTCCACCTTCGGGAAAGAAATTGCGCGACAGCGCCATCGTCAAAGCGTCCTCGCCTTGGCTCAATCCCGCATCATAGGCGGCAAGGCGGCCATAGAAGGCCTCGGCCATCTTGCGCACCTTCTTGCCCACCGAAATATCGCCAACACCCATCTCGCGAAGCGAGCGGTCCATGTCGGCAAAAAATTCATCGACCAGCCGCTGACGGAATTCGGCGTCCTCGCCTTTCAGGCGGTCGAGCAAGAGAAACATGTGAAGGGCGATCATGTCGAAGCGCCCATCCACATCATCGGCCACGCCCCAGGCGGCATAGGGTACAGGATGCCGCGCCGCAGCCACAATTGCCTCATAAACACGCCGCTCGGGAGCCGCGGCATCGCGGAAAAAGCGATTGAAGATCATCGGCTTGCCCTTGGAGGCGGGCTGGGATTAAAGACAATCGAGCAGGATATGGGGAATCGTTCGCCGGTCATGAGTTTAGCGTCTCAAGCAAGAGCTCCTATGTGGCTGGTCGCAGCTTTCTGCGCAACCCTTCTGGCAAGCTGCTCGCCCCAGATCGAGCACCGCGGTTATATCGCCAAGCCCGGCGCCTTCGGGCAGATCAGCAACGGCATGGCCAAAACCGAGGTCGAGGGCATACTCGGTTCCCCCTCGACCACGGCGAGCGTGAACTACCAGGGCGACAGCTATTACTACATCACCAGCATCACCAAGGGCCGCGCGTTCCTGCTCCCCAAGGAAACCAACCGCGAGGTAATCGCGGTTCGCTTCGACCAGAACGATCAGGTTCAGAGCTTCGCCCAGTATGGTCTTGAGGACGGCCGCATCATCGATGTCAATTCGCGCAAGACTCCCGTGGTGGGCGAGGATCTGGGCATTCTGCGAAACATCTTCCGCGGCGTTCTCAATTCAAAAGCCGGCCCCAGCGTCGCGACGCCCTAGAGCAGCTTGCGTTTCAGCACTGTTTCGTCATTCCGGCGAAAGCCGGGACCCATGGCCGATGAAGGTATGATCCTGTCAGAGTCTTCACGCCGATAGGTGGGTCCCGGCTTTCGCCGGGATGACGGGAGTGCGAGTGCGTCCTAATCCCTTCCTTCCGCCAGCAAATCCACAACCTCGCCGGTGGCGCGATCTCTCACGAAGACGCCGAAGCCCAGACGCCTGGCCAACCCTGGAGCGAGTTTCAGGATGCGTTGAGCAACTTTCTCAATGCGGACGCGCGGCTTGTTGGTTTTTCTCTGGGTGCTCAGCATCTCGTTGAAGAACAGCAAGTCGAGAGCGGATGATTCAAGCCAGTCCACTGCGTTGCTGTAACCCGCGACCCATGTGAGACGCACGCCTTCGGTAAACAGATAGTCGGCTATCTTGTGCGTGCCGAAGGTGCATGAGGAGAGGTGCAATCCGTCGATCGTCGAACGGCCTCCGTTCTTGAGCGCGTTACGGAGCTCCGTCCGCGATAGATGCCCACCGCCATAGAGCCGCAAGCCGTTCTCATCGCCGTGCGTGGCGATGCACAATATCTTGCAATAAGTGTAACCAGCGACGCGCGAAATCGCCTCTTTCGCCGCCGCCTCGCTGTTGACCATCTCATAGTGATAGCCGTGGGGCGTCTCGCAATGCATGTCCGAGACAAGATCGAAGAGACCCCGCGCGGAGACGTTCGATTTATTCCACCACTTGCTCTCCAGCACCGCTATTTTTGTATGCTCAGCCACGCAACCAACTACCTTCACTCAACGCTTGATCAATGGGCAAGCACCGCCAACAGCAATAGAGCCACGATGTTGGTGATCTTGATCATGGGATTGACGGCTGGACCAGCGGTATCCTTGTAGGGATCGCCCACCGTGTCGCCGGTGACGCTTGCCTTGTGAGCTTCCGAGCCTTTCAAATGCTTCACGCCTTTTGAGTCGACGAAGCCATCCTCGAAGCTCTTCTTCGCATTATCCCAGGCGCCGCCGCCTGCCGTCATGGAGATGGCGACGAACAGGCCGGTGACGATGACACCCATGAGCATGGCACCCAAGGAAGCGAAGGCCGCTTCCTTGCCGGCGATCCAGTTGATGGCGACGAACACGACGATTGGCGAGAATACCGGCAGCATCGAGGGGACGATCATCTCCTTGATGGCGGCCTTGGTGAGCAGGTCCACGGCGCGGGCGTAGTCCGGCTTCTCGGTGCCCTGCATGATGCCCGGCTTTTCCTTGAACTGACGGCGCACTTCCACGACCACCGACTGGGCCGCGCGGCCCACCGCCGTCAGCGACATGCCGCCGAAGAGATAGGGAAGCAAGCCGCCGAACAGGAGGCCCACGACGACGTAGGGATTGGAAAGATCGAAGGTGACGTTGACGCCTTCGAAGAAACTCCCCGGCTGTGCCGTGGCCGCGAAGAATTTGAGATCCTCCGTATAGGCGGCGAACAGAACCAGCGCGCCAAGGCCCGCCGAACCGATGGCATAGCCTTTGGTCACCGCCTTTGTAGTGTTGCCGACAGCGTCAAGCGCATCGGTATTGTGGCGCACTTCCTTGGGCAACCCCGCCATTTCGGCGATGCCTCCGGCATTGTCGGTGACGGGCCCAAAGGCATCGAGCGCCACGACCATGCCGGCCAGCGCCAGCATGGTAGTGACCGCCACCGCCACACCGAAAAGGCCGGCCAGATTGAAGGTCACGATGATGCCGCCGATGATGACGAGTGCTGGAAGTGCCGTCGATTCAAGCGAGACCGCGAGGCCCTGGATGACATTGGTGCCGTGGCCGGTGATCGAGGCTTCGGCGATGGAATTCACCGGGCGTTTGCCGGTGCCCGTATAATATTCGGTGATCCAGATGATGAGGCCGGTAATGACGAGGCCCGTCAACCCGCACCAGAACAAGTCCATCGGCGTGAAGCCGCCGAGATCGGTGGACATGCCGCCGAACACCAGGCTCATCACCGGGAAGAGCGCGACGAGCGAGAGCACGCCGGTGGCGACGATGCCTTTATAGAGCGCGCCCATGATGTTGTTGGAGGCGCCGAGCTTTACGAAGTAGGTGCCGATGATCGAGGTGATGACGCAAGCGCCGCCGATAGCCAACGGCAGAACCATGCCGGCGAGCTTCATGGCATCCGGCAGCACGATGGCGGCCAGCACCATGGTAGCGACTGTCGTCACCACATAAGTCTCGAACAAATCCGCCGCCATGCCGGCGCAATCGCCGACATTGTCACCGACATTGTCGGCGATGGTGGCGGGATTGCGCGGATCGTCCTCG
>JBGTJO010000236.1:0-9308 GCA_041745135.1 Aestuariivirga sp.
AGGCCCGCGTTGTCGATACGCCGATCTCGGAGGCGGGCCTCATCGGCGCCGCCGTGGGTGCCGCCATGACGGGTTCGCGCCCCGTGGCGGAACTCATGTATGTGGATTTTGCCGGGCTCGTCATGGACCAGGTGGCCAACCAGGCGGCCAAGAGCCGCTACATGTTCGGCGGGCAGATCGGCGTTCCCATGGTTCTCCGCACGCAAGGGGGAACGGGGCGCTCGGCGGCAGCACAGCATTCGCAGTCCCTGGAAGCGTGGTTCGCCCATGTTCCGGGATTGCGCGTGGCGATGCCAGCGACGGTGAACGATGCCTATCATCTGCTGCGCATGGCGCTCAAATGCCCGGACCCGGTGATTTTCATCGAGCATAAGGGGCTTTATGTGCGAAAAGGCTCCATGAATGTGGCGGAGCCCGATGGCGCATGGGGCAAGGCGGTGGTGCGCCGCGAGGGCGCGGATGTAAGCATCATCGCCTATTCGAAAATGGTGCAGGAGGCGCTCGCCGCCGCGGAGATATTGGGGCAGAGCGGTGTTGATGCGGAAGTGATCGATCTCCGTACCCTCAATCCGCTGGACGATGAGGCGATGTTTGCCTCCGTTGCGAAGACCGGGCGTGCCATGGTCGTCTCGGAGGCGGTGATGACCGGCGGTTTCGCAGCGGAGCTCTCGGCGCGCATTTCGGAACGCTGCTTCGATTATCTCGAAGAGCCGGTGGTGCGGGTGGCCGGGGAGGATATTCCGATTCCCGTGTCTCCGGAGCTGGAGCGGGCCGCGGTGCCGGATGCGCAGCTCATCGCCGAAACGGGTCTCTGGCTGGTCAAGCGGATTGCACCCTCATGGGCCGCATAGTCGACATGCCGCTGCCGCGCTTGGGCGAGACCATGGAGGAAGGCCGCATCGGCCAGTATTTCAAGCGGCCCGGCGAGAAATTCCGGCGGGGCGAAACGTTGCTGGAGGTTGAAACCGACAAGACCGCAGTTGAAGTGCCGGCGCTTCAGGATGGCGTTCTCATTGAATGGCTGGTGAAGCTTGACGACGTGGTTCCGGTCGAAAACGCGATTGCCCGGATCGAAGTCGAGGGCGAATCCGCGGATGACGTGAAAGCTTCCGCGCGACGGCAAGTGTCCGCTTCTCTTTCACCGCGCCGTCCTGTTGCGAACCACCGGAATTCATCTACTCGTCTTCGAGCCTCGACTGCGGCTCGCGCCGCAGCGCGCAAATCGGGAATTGATCTCGCAAGCCTCAAGGGCTCGGGCCGCAATGGGCGCATCACCAGGGCCGATCTGGCGCAGAAATTAGGCCGCGCGAGTTATCATGTGGAGACCCCGCATGGCCGCATCTTTATCCGCGAGTGGCCGGCACAGGGCGCTCTCAAGGGCACGGCGCTGCTCATTCATGGCCTTTTTTCGGATTCGCAATCCTTCGTGACTCTGGGCCGGATGCTGGGAGGTGCGGGCCTCCGCACCCTGGCCGTCGATCTGCCGGGGCATGGCGAGACGCAGTCGAATGCATCCACGGTTGCCGACATCGTTGCGGTGATTTCAGCGGCGCTGCCGCCGGGAGAATTGCATATCGCCGCGCATTCCTTCGGCGCCGTGGTGGCGGCGCATCTGGCGGACCGAGCGCTGTCGCTCACCTTGCTCTCACCCCTTGGCACCGGGGAAGAGATCAATGCCGATTTCATTGCCGCCATGCTCGGCGGCCGCGTCGAGGAGGCATTGAATTATCTCGGTGAGAAATTACCGCCAGAGGCAAGAACCGGCTTGGCTGAACACCTTTCAACTCATGCCGATCAATTGCGTGCCATCGCCGGAACCGTCGCGGAGGGCAAACGGCAAACGGTTTCGATCCTCGCACAGTTGGCGGCCCTCAATGTTCCGGTGAACGCCGTCTACTTGCGGGACGATGCCATCGTGCCGTCACGGCATGCGCTCAACCTGTCTGCCAATGTGGCGGTGCATCTGCTTCCCGGCGGCGGGCATCTGCCGCATTGGCGCGATCCGAGGCTTGCCGCTCACCTTGTTGCATCGCATTCTTAAACTGGAGAAAATCATGCCCAAAGGATACTGGATTGCCCACGTCACTGTAACCGATCCCGAGCAATATAAGCTCTATGTCAGCGCCTCGCCCGCGGCCTTCAACAAATTCGGAGCCGTCATCCTGGCGCGCGGCGGCAATGCGCAGCAACTGGAGGGCGAGGGGCGGCCGCGCAATGTGGTGATCGAGTTTCCCTCGCTTGATGCCGCCGTCGCCTGCTACAACTCGCCTGAATACCAATCGGCCAAAATTCACCGCAAGGACGCCGGCATCGCCGAGATTGTGCTGGTCGAAGGGGTGGATTAGCCGATTACATTCAGCAGGCTGAGCTTTCCAAGGGCAGGCAGCTTGATGGCGAGATCGTCGGGATCAACGCCGATGACACCGCCGAACAGATTGAGCTCCAGGCCCTCACGGAGCGCCAAGGTGACACCTGCCACACCCCACAATGAAAACACATAGCCGGTGCGGCTCGCGGCTTCAGTAATGCCAAGGCCTGGCGAGATGAAATCCTTGCCGATGGCGGCAGGTGGAAGTTCCACGGCAAAGCCATCCGTATTGCGCACCACCCAGGCCACGAAACTGTTGGAATTGGGGCCCGGCCAAACCCGGTACGCGCCGCCGCCCGCATAGGGATAACGCGCAATGCTGGCCTCGATGCGCGGGATCAACGCTTGCGCTTCAACGCCGGCGATGTCGTGGACCACATAGGGCTGGTTGCCATACCAGAAGGCATCGGCGGCGAACGCATTGCGGCGCACGGGATCGCCCCAGCCCACCACATCATAGCGGGTCCATTCCTGGCCGCCGGCTGGCTTCACCACGATCGACATATGTTCGGCGAAGATCGATTTCCAGTTGCCGGTGCGGGCGGCCAGCACGATGACGCGGGCCTCGGGGATTGTCTGGGGTGCCGGCAGGAGGCCCGATGACCCCCAGTTGGCGGTGCGCCAGTTCTTGGCCCAGCCGTGGGAATAGCCGAGCACCGCACCTGCCGAAACCGGCAGGATGATCGCGGCGATCACCAGCCACCACATCCATCGCAACGCTTTACGCAAAACCGCCATCCTCGTTTCAAATCAAACAGCTCAATCGGACGTGATTGGGCGCTTTTCATGGCGCAAGGCCGTTGCTATGACCGTGTTAAGGGAAACGGGCTTCCCCGAAATGATGGATTGGGAGAATGAAGCAAATCAGTTTTCGCATGAGTATTCCCAATTTCCGTCCAGCGAAAGCTGGGGTCCCGCTTCCACCTAAAGCGGGATTCCGGCTTTCGCCGGAATGACGGGATTGGGGAGGGAACACCCATGAAACTCGCCATTGCCGGGGCTGCCGGCCGCATGGGCCGCGTGCTGACGCGGATCGTGCGGGAGACGGAAGGAGCCGAGGTGGCGGGCGGACTTGGAACGCGAAGCTCGCCCTATATCGGCCTCGATATGGGCGAGCTTGCCGGCTTGGGCAAGCTTGGCGTGTCGATTACCGATGATGCTGCGGCGCTCTGCAAAACGGTGGACGGGATTATCGATTTCACCGTGCCTAAGGCGACGCTGGCGCTGGTGGAGCTTTCAGCGCAGGCGGGCATCGTGCATGTGATCGGGACCACCGGCATCGACGCAGCAGGTGACGCGGCGATTAAGGCCGCGGCGGGCCGCGCGCGCATTGTGAAATCCGGCAATATGAGCATGGGCGTCAATCTCCTCGCGGCCCTGGTGCGCCAGGTTGCAGCCGCACTTGGCGAAGACTTCGATATCGAAATTTTGGAGATGCATCACCGCCACAAGATCGACGCGCCCTCCGGAACCGCACTGTTGCTGGGGGAAGCCGCGGCGCAAGGGCGGGCTATCGATCTCAAAGGGCAGGCGGTGCGCTCGCGAGACGGCCACACAGGGGCCCGCAAGTCCGGCAATATCGGATTTGCCGCATTGCGCGGCGGCTCCGTGGTGGGCGAGCACATGGTGATGTTCGCAGGCCCAGCCGAGCGGATCGAGCTCAGCCATCGGGCGGAAAGCCGCGATATTTTTGCACGCGGCGCGGTGAAGGCGGCGCTGTGGGCCAGGGACCAGAAGCCGGGTCTCTACTCCATGACCGATGTATTGGGGCTCGTATAGCCATGGAGCGTCTGCTGGTCCTTATCCGCCACGGGCAGAGCGAATGGAATTTGCTCAATCTGTTCACCGGCTGGAAGGACCCCGATCTTACCGAGAAAGGTGTGGCGGAAGCGCGCGCTGCCGGGAAGATGCTCAAGACCAGGGGTTTCACGTTCGACGTAGCCTATACCAGCACGCTAATCCGCGCCGAGCACACACTGAGCCTCATGCTGGAAGAGCTTGGCCAAACCGGGCTTGAAACCGTTCACGACCCGGCCCTCAACGAGCGCGACTATGGCGAGCTGACCGGACTTAACAAGGATGACGCACGGAAGAAATGGGGCGAGGAGCAGGTGCTTCTCTGGCGGCGCTCCTATGACGTGCCGCCGCCGGGCGGGGAGAGCCTCAAGGATACGCTGGCCCGCGCGCTACCCTATTATCTGAAGATGATTTTGCCCGATGTGCTTAGGGGAAAACGTGTGCTAGTGCCCGCTCACGGCAATTCGCTCCGTGCACTGATCATGGCGATAGAGGGCCTCTCGCCGGAGGAAATTTTGAAGCGGGAACTCCATACCGGCGTTCCGGTGGTGTACAGGCTCGGCGCCGACTCACGGCCAGTCTCGGTGGAGATGATGAGCGCTGGCTGATGAGGGCTGTTCGTTACGAGCCAGCCAGCGCCGATTTAAGCGCCGCTGCCAATTCCTTCCGTTCATGGGGTGCGAGGAATTTGCCGATCTCGGTGCGCGAGCCTTGCGAGCGCAGATAGAGGCCGCCGATGAGATCGCGGTCGCGGTCCACATCCAGCTCGATTCTGAGCCAGCGGCGAAGGAAGCGGGTGACCTGGCTTCGCCGCCTGTAGGCTCTGCGTTCCAGCACCAGCTCATGGGGCGTGATCTCAATCCGCTCGGCACGCCGTCCATCGGCGAAATTAGCTCGAAAAGCCCACCAGATGAGAGCCACATCGAGCCCGGCAAAGCCCGCAACGGGCCAGGCGCCGAGAAGATAGAAGAAACATCCAATCGCGAAATTGACGAGGGCGATGACAAGCATGATGGCGAGAAACCCGCGGCGGCCGAGGGAGCGGTGCGGGGTCAGCGTCACCGCCCAGGTTTTGCTGTTGCCTTGCTCCATGATCCCGTTCTACCCACTCCCGCATGGCCAGATCAAATCGGCTTACGGTGGCTGAAACGGAAGAGGTATTCCGAAGGTTCCATGCGGCGGAGCCTGAACCTAAAGGCGAGCTTGAATCGGTCAATCACTTCACATTTCTGGTGGCCGTGGTGCTTTCAGCGCAGGCGACCGATGCGGGCGTCAATCGTGCCACGCGGGCTCTCTTTAAAATCGCCGATACGCCGGAAAAGGTGCTGGCGCTGGGCGAAGAGCGGCTTCGGGAGATGATCAAGACGATCGGGCTCTATCGCGCCAAGGCCAAGAATGTCATCGGCCTTTCACAGGCGTTGATCGAGCGGCACGGCGGCGATGTGCCGGACACGCGCGAGGCGCTGGAGGCGCTGCCGGGCGTTGGCCGCAAGACGGCCAATGTGGTGCTCAATAATGCCTTTGCACATCCCACCATCGCAGTTGATACGCATGTTTTCCGGGTGGGAAACCGCACGGGTTTGGCACCCGGGGGAGCTCCGCTCGATGTCGAACTGAAACTGCTGAAGGCGGTGCCCGCCGAATATGCGCTGCACGCCCACCATTGGCTCATCCTGCACGGGCGCTATGTGTGCAAGGCGCGCAAGCCCGAGTGCTGGCGCTGCCTGATCAGGGATATTTGCCGCTTCCGCCCGAAGACGCCGCCACCTGCTTGAAGATGTGCACGAAATAGGCCGTGGCGAACAGCGGCACGGTGAAATTGAGGAGCGGGATGAGCGCCAGCAGTGCGGGGAGGAGCCCCGCCGCCAGGATCGCGGGCGTGTTTTCCTTGCGGAGTGCGCGGGCTTCGGCCACGGGCATGTGGCGCATGGCGATCATCTCGAAATATTCTCTGGAGATCAGATAGGCATTGGCGATCACCAGCACGACGGCGCCAAAGGCAAAGAAGACGGCGGGCAGGATGGCGAGGTTGACGGCAAGAATGACGGCGGCGAATTGCAGCGCCGTCACGGCGGCCCGCGCCGTGCCTAGCGGCTCACCCGGACGGTCATGGGGATAATGCGCGCTTTCAACTCTGGCGGCGATAGTGTCGAGAAAGAAGCCGGCGAAGATCGCGGTGACCGGCGCCATGAGGAAGAAGAAGGCGACAAGCAGCGCCAGCCCCGTGCCTACCGCCAGCAGGGTTTCCGCCCAAGGCCATGGCAGCAGTATCAGCGTGGAGATGATGATTTGGACCGCGATGAGAACGGCGATGAACAGGCCGATCGTCAGGCCGATGGCCTTGAAAAGGACGGAACGGAAATCGCGCGACAGGAGATCACCGAAGGCTTTAAACGCGGCGCTGAGCATGGTGGAGTTCTACGTAACCCGGAGCCGTCATTCCAGCGCAACCTGGAATCCAGCTTTCCATGTAAAACTTCATATCGTTTCCTGATTAGTAGCGGGATTCCAGCTTGCGCTGGAATGACGAGATAGAGTGAGTGACCGGTTTGAGAATTTCGACCGCTCCAAGTGCCAGCGCTTGTGAGCTCATGGGGCATAGGCTACGCAGCGCCCCATGACAGGCGCTCCACTCGACGTTCTCTGCATCGGCAATGCCATTGTCGATGTGATCGCCAGGGTCGAGAACAGCTTCGTTAAGGCGAACGGCCTGGTCAAAGGCTCCATGAATCTGATCGACGAGGTGCGGGCCGATGTCCTTTACGCTGCGATGGGGCAGGCGATCGAGATTTCCGGCGGCTCCGCCAGCAATACGGCGGCGGGTGTTGCTTCCCTCGGCGGACAGGCGGCGTTTTTTGGCAAGGTTAAGAACGATCAGCTGGGAGATATCTTCCGGCACGATCTGCGGGCGCAAGGTGTGCGTTTCGATTCAGAGTCGGCAAGTGAGGGTCCGGCGACGGCCCGCTCCTTCATTCTTGTGACGCCCGATGGCGAGCGTACCATGAACACCTATCTCGGCGCTTGCGTGAACCTGACGACAGCAGACATCGATGCGAAGACCGTCGCAGCCGCGAAAATTACCTACATGGAGGGATATCTCTGGGACCGGCCCGAGGCGAAGGAGGCTTTCAAGCTCGCGGCGGAGACCGCCCATGCGCAAGGGCGGCTGACCTCGATTACGCTGTCCGATTCCTTTTGCGTTGAGCGCCACCGCGATAGCTTTCTTGAACTGATCCGCAACGGCATCGATATCGTTTTCGCCAACGAGGCGGAAATCAAATCGCTCTACCGGACGCAGAATTTCGATGGAGCGCTGCAGGCGATCCGCAAGGATTGCGAGATCGCGGTGCTGACCCGTTCCGAGTTGGGGTGCGTTGTCGTCAGGGGCGATGAGTTTCACCAAGTGCCCGCCTATCCCGTGGAAAAGGTCGAAGATGTGACGGGCGCCGGCGATCTGTTCGCCTCAGGCTTTCTTTTCGGTTTCACCAACGGCATGCCGCTCGATCGCTGCGCGAAACTCGGCGCGCTGGCGGCGGCGGAAGTGATTTCTCATCTGGGGGCGCGGCCGGAAGTGAATCTCAAGACGCACGCCCGTGTGGCCGGGCTGCTGTAGGCTGTCCCGAGGCATTCGCCCTATCCCGTCATTCCAGCGAAAGCTGGAATCCCGCTTTCATGTCGAAGGTTCTCGAAGTTTCGGGCGAAGCTGGATTCCAGCTTTCGCTGGAATGACGGATTGGAGAGATTGACGCCGTGATGAGAATTGTTTTGCGAAATGCAGCTACAATTTTCGCAGGAACACGCTGCGGACGAAATGATCCGTGCCTTTGCGGAGGACGAGGTCGGCGCGGGGGCGCGTCGGCAGCAGGTTTTCGCGGAGGTTGACGAGGTTGATCGTTTCCCAGATGCGCGCTGCTGTTTCGCGGGTTTCCTTGTCGCTCAGGCTGGCGTAGCGATGGAAATAGGATTTGGGATCGCGGAAGGCGCCGTCGCGGAGCGAGAAGAAGCGTGCGATATACCACTGCGCCAGATCCTCGATGTCGGCGTCGATATAGATCGAGAAGTCGAAAAAGTCCGAGACATTGGGAATGCCTCGCCCGTCTCGCGGCGGACGGCCCGTTTGCAAGACATTGAGGCCTTCGACGATGAGAATATCCGGCTGGTCGATGGTGACGCGTTCGTTCTTCAGCACGTCATAGGTGAGATGCGAGTAGAGCGGCGCCGTCACATTTGGCTTTCCCGCCTTGATGTCGGAGAGGAAGCGCAGGATGGCGGGGAGATCGTAGCTCTCGGGGAAACCCTTGCGGGTCATCAGGCCTTCGCGTTCGAGCACGGCATTGGGCAGCAGAAATCCATCGGTGGTGACGAGATCGACTTTTGGATGTTTTGGCCAACGCGCGAGAAGCCGTTGCAGGATGCGCGCCGTGGTGCTCTTGCCCACCGCAACGCTGCCCGCCATGCCGATCACATAGGGCACCTTGCGGCCATTGGCGTGGAGGAAGTTATAGGTGGCCCGGAACAGACCCTGCGTCGCGGCCACATACAAATTGAGGAGCCGCGACAGGGGCAAATAAATTGCCTCGACTTCGGCCAAATCGATGCGGTCGTTGAGGCCGCGCAATTCGTCGAGGTCGGCTTGCGTCAGCGTCATCGGCGTATCGGCGCGCAGGGCCGCCCATTCCTCGCGCGAGAAGCGGCGGAAGGGCGAGACTTCCTTGATGAATTCTTCCATCTATATGGGCCTGCGCGATGCCTTCTCGGCGATGCCGCCGACACCCTTGCGCCGCTCAAGTTCCGCCATCACGTCGGCAAGCGGAACATTGGCTGCTTCAAGCAGGACAAGGAGATGATAGAGCACGTCGGCTGACTCGGCTGTGAGGCGCTTTTTGTCGCCGATGACGGCGGCAAGCGCGGCTTCCACGGCTTCTTCGCCGAGTTTCTTGGCGCATTTCTCGATGCCTTGGGCAAGCAGCTTCGCCGTATAGGAGGTGTCCGGCGGGGTGCTGCGGCGGCTCGCTATCTCCCCGGCCAGATCCGCCAGTATTTGAAGCCGGTGATCGCCCATGGCGCTTCCTAACATAGCCGCACAGGCACGCCATAGGATGAAAGATGCCGCTTAGCTTCGCGTATGGAATGGCTGCCGAAA
>JBGTJO010000237.1:0-4171 GCA_041745135.1 Aestuariivirga sp.
AGCTCCTCGAATTCGCCCAGCGCAACGGCGTCGTCCTGTAACCTCGCGCTAACCATTCTCGGTCATTCTCTAGGGGATGAGTCCGTTAGCAAACGGTTAACTGTGAGTATGGCGATGAGTGAACTGGACGGGACCGAAGAAACCGAGGTCGAATCGGAAGAACTCTTCCGCGAAAAGCCCGATGGCGAAACCGATCCCGCCGCCGAAGCCGGCTGGTACCTCCAGCGCGAGCGCGAGCGCCGCGGCGAAAGCCTGGAAGATGCGGGCGAGGCCACCGGCATCCACCCCTATCATATCGAGGCCATCGAATTCGGCGACATGACGCGCATGCCGGCGCGCATGGAAGCGCTCGAGATGATCGGCTGCTACGCGCAATATCTGGGCTTCGATCCGGAGCCTTTGGTGCGCCACTATATGCATTTCCTGCCGCGCCCCGCCGTGGTGCTCCAGATTCCCCATCCCGCCAACCCTGCACCCCTTTCAAGCGCCAAGATCCTGCGCTTTGGCAAACTGCCGCCGTTTCCCAAATTCAATTTCAAGCTCTCAACCATTCCGGGCGGCACCGGAGGCTTTGTCGCCTCGCTGGCCGGAGTGATGTTCCTGTTCGCAGGCGCCAGCTGGATGATGATTCCGGGTGGCGAAGAACCGCAGGCCACGGAACAAGTGGCCACCGTCGACTCGATGCCCACCGCCTCAACGGGCGCGGATGAAGCTTCGGTGAAGGTCACCGAAGAGGCGATGCCCGACGACCAGCCGATTATTGCCGCCGCCCCTGAGCCCGCCGCCGATGAATCCGCCGGCACCGACCTTGACGGCCTGGCAGCCCTCATCGAGGAAAACATCGTCAAGCAGCCGGCAGCAGGCCAGGACACCGAAGTGGCCAGCGCCGATGATATGACGCTCACCAAGGATGGCCGCGAGTTCGGCGCGAACAACACCGGCACCCGCCTGGTGCTCAAGGCCAAGGCTCCCGTCTGGCTCCGCATCGAGGACGCCCAGGGCAACGTGGTGATGACGCAAATGCTGATGAAGGGCGACACCTACCGCGTTCCCGATCGCGATGGCCTCGTCGTCATCGCCCGCGACGGCGGCCTCCTCAGCTATGTGATCGACGGCGAGGAAAAAGGCATCCTCGGCACCCCCGGCGAAATCCTCGTCGGCCGCTCCCTCGATCTGAAGTCGCTGGGCGGCAACGGCTAACTCCGTCACCGTCACCCCAGCGAAAGCTGGGGTCCCGCTTATCCTGTGTTTCGCTGGATGCCCATTGCGAAGCGGGATTCCGGCTTTCGCCGGAATGACGGGAGATGGAGACCTCATAGCATTTTGCGAAGCACGGAGCTTCCGCTACAAGCGCCGCCCATGTCTGCCTTTCCACCTGAAAAACTCGAACGCATCATCCAGCGCTTTGCCACCGTCGAACATGGGCTCTCCTCCGGCGCCTCCGGCGAGGCCTTCGTCAAGCTGTCGAAGGAATATGCCGAGATCGAACCCACCGCGCGCGCTGCTCTCACCCTGAGGAAAGCCTATGCCGAGCGGCGCGATGTCGGCGAAATGCTGAGTGCCGGGGGCGAGTTGGCGCAAATGGCCGAAGCCGAGCGCGCCAGCCTCGATGAGACGATCGCCCGCATCGAGCACGACATCCGCATCCTTCTGCTGCCAAGGGATGCCGCCGACGACCGCAACGTGATCCTGGAAGTCCGCGCCGGCACCGGCGGCGATGAGGCGGCGATCTTCGCGGGCGATCTGTTCCGCATGTACCAGCGCTACGCCGCCTTCAAGAACTGGAAGGTGGAGCTGATCTCGGCCAGCGATGGCGAGCACGGCGGCTACAAGGAAGCAATCGCCAATATCTATGGCTCCGGCGCCTATGCCCACATGAAATTTGAATCCGGTGTCCATCGGGTGCAGCGCGTTCCGGCAACGGAGACTCAAGGTCGCATTCACACCTCCGCCGCCACCGTGGCCGTGCTGCCCGAAGCCGAGGAGGTCGATATCAAGATCGAAGACAAGGACCTCCGGATCGACGTCTATCGTTCATCGGGACCAGGCGGCCAATCCGTCAACACCACCGACTCGGCGGTGCGCATCACTCACATCCCCACGGGCTTGGCGGTCGCGCAGCAAACGGAAAAATCCCAGCTCAAGAACAAGAACGCCGCCATGAAATTACTGCGTTCGCGGCTCTACGATCTGGAACGCCAACGCATAGATACGGAACGCTCCGCTCAGCGCAAAGGCCAAGTCGGTTCCGGCGATCGGTCGGAACGCATCCGCACCTATAATTTTCCGCAAGGCCGCGTCACCGATCACCGCATCAATCTGACCCTCTACAAACTTGACCAGATCATCGAAGGCCCCGCACTTGAGGAACTGGTTCGCGCCCTGATGAACAACCATCAGGCGGAATTGCTCGCCGATCAGGACGCCGATGGCCGATGACCAGCATTCGCGAGGCCGCCGAAGATGCGCGCCGCAAGCTCCTGGCCGCAGGAATCAACAGCGCGGCACTTGATGTAAGGCTGCTGCTTCAGCATTCGACGGGATTGCGGCATGAGGATCTGATCGCCGATCCAGATCGCCTCATAAGTCCTGTTGCCGCCCAGGAGCTGCAACGCATAATGACGCGGCGCCTCACCCATGAGCCCGTTTCCCGCATTCTGGAGGCGCGCGAATTCTATGGGCGCAGCTTTCGCGTGACACCCGCCGTCCTCGATCCGCGGCCGGAGACGGAAATTCTGGTTGGGGCGGCGCTGAAGCTTCTTGACCCCAATGCCCATATCCTCGATCTTGGTACGGGCTCCGGCGCTATCATTCTCACGCTGCTTGCCGAGTGCCAGAAATGCACTGGCGTCGCAACCGATCTATCAGCCGAGGCTCTCTCAGCAGCGAGTAACAATGCGGTGCGTCTGGGCGTGGCCGGAAGACTTCGCTTCCTCCATTGCAACTGGTTTGAGTCCGTCTCGGGAATGTTCGAGGTAATCGTCTCCAATCCGCCCTATATCCCCATCTCGAATATCGCCATGCTTCCTCCGGAGGTGCGCAGCTTCGATCCCACAAGGGCGCTTGATGGCGGCCCCGACGGGCTGGAGGCCTACCGGCGCATCGTCGCCGGGGCCGGGACCCATCTTGCGCCGGGCGGACATATTCTGGTGGAAATCGGAGCCGGGCAGGCCGAAACTGTGGCGCCTATTTTTACCGCCTCAAGTTTTGGCCTTAAGTCCAGCATCCCCGACCTCGCCGGGCACGTGCGTTGTTTGGTGTTTAACCGGGTTTGAAAATATTCGTTGGAAAACCGGCGCGGCTCCGCTACATATGAGTCGGTAAATCCTTCTGCCCTTCGGTCAACCGAGGGCGGCGCATCCGAGGTCGGACGCGCCGAAGGCGGAAAAGATTGTCGCAACCATCGGGTAAATAATTGAAAAGGCTCAAAATTTGAGTCCTGTTTTGAATGCCTCCCGAGGCTCTGACGAGCCAGGGACTGCACCCGCCTTTATGGATTTGTAACTCTAACATGGAAACAACATGAGACCTGGGCAGCAAAACAAGCGCGGCCGCAACCGTCACCGCAGCACTGGGGGCGGTGGTGGCGGTAGTGGCGGTGGCAACCACAACGGAAACCCCTTAAGCCGCGTCTACGAAAGCAACGGGCCTGATGTGAAGGTTCGAGGCACCGCCCAGACGGTGGCCGAAAAATACCTTCAGCTCGGCCGCGACGCGCAATCGGCAAGCGATATCGTCATGGCCGAGAGTTATTATCAGTATGCGGAGCACTATCTCCGCATCGTCGCCGCGGCCCAGGCCTACCAGCAGCAGATGCAGCCGCAATTCCGCCGCCCCGAGGATGGCGACGAAGAGGGAGACGAGACGCAGGAGCAAGGCTCCATGGAGCCTCGCAACCCGCAAGCTGCGGAACAGCCCGATGTCGCGGCCCAGCCCTTCGATCCCGAGCATCAGCCACAGCAGAATTATCGCCCGCAGCGCGACTATCGCGACAGGGACCAGCAGGGCGGTTATGGCAACCGCGACCACAACCGCCCCCGCTGGCAGGACCGCCGCAACGAACCCCAGAACAACAATGGCGAAGCAAGACCCATGTTGCAGCCCCGCAGTGATGAACAGCCCCGGGACGTAGCGCCGGTAACGCCGGTGAGGGATGAAGGAACAGGCGATC
>JBGTJO010000238.1:0-8976 GCA_041745135.1 Aestuariivirga sp.
CTCCATGAGATCGAGAAGATGGTGGTCAAGGCGCTTGATGAGGCGAGCTTCAACCGCTAATCGGCGCGGATGGCAAAGACGCTGGACCTGTTCGTCACCCGCATCTACCGCGAAGAAATTCCAGACGCCGCAATGCTCAATCATGAGTTGGAGACTATTGCTCTGTCGCTGAGCACGAGCGACCGCAGGGGGTTGCGCTGGTGCGAAAAGCATGGCTATCCGGGCTATACCTCCTTTGCTTCAATCGACGATTTGACGGAGCGGTTTCGCGAATTTGCCCGGCTGGAGAAACTCATCAGGCGGCATGCGGGTCTTTACGCCGCCGAGCTTCACTGGGAGGTGCGAGGCAAGAAGCCCATCTGCGATAGCCTGTGGGTCAGCGTCATGCCGGAAGGTGGGTCGCACACCTCGCATATTCACACCAATTCGGTGATCAGCGGCACTTACTATGTGGCGGTTCCGGCGGGAGCGGGACCGCTGGTTTTCGAAGACCCGCGCGCCGGCCTGATGATGGCAGCCCCACCGCGCAAGTCATCGGCGCCGCGAGAATTGCAAACGCATGTAAGCGAGACGCCGAGGCCCGGGACCCTGCTCCTGTGGGAAAGCTGGCTCCGCCACGAGGTGCCGCTCAATCGCGCCAAAGGCAACCGCATCAGCGTGAGTTTCAACTATGTGATGGGGTGAACTCTCCTCGCCCCGCGAAGCGGGGAGAGGACGAGTGCGCGGTACTCACGATATGTTGTAGGCGAGGGCCATGGCTTTCTGCGATACTCGACGCCTCAACATGGAGCACCCGATATGATCTTGCATCACAAATCACTTCGTCTCGACCGGCGCAAATTTCTGGGGGTCGCTGCGGGCCTGATTGCGGCTGGCGTGTTGCCGAAATCGGTGCTGGCGCTGGCTGGCCCCTACAGCTTCAAGCAGGGCGCCTATGATGTGACAGTTGTCAGCGACGGCACGCTGACGATTCCCCTCGCCCTCGTCAGCCCCGATGCGAAGCCCGATGAGCTAAGAACACTTCTCGGCACCATGGTCGAAGGCGACAATGTCCGCTTCGAATTGAACGTGGTGCTGGCCAAATCGGCGAATGATACGATCCTCATCGATACGGGCGTTGGTGCTGGCTACCACGAAAGCTCCGGCAAGCTCCTCGATAGCCTGAAGGCCGCGGGCTTCGCGCCCTCCGCCATCACCAAGGTCATCTATACCCACGGCCACCCCGATCATCTGTCGGGGACCGCGGGCGCTGATGGGGCGCTCACATTTCCCAATGCCACCTTCCATGTGGCCGAGGCCGAATGGAATTTCTGGACCGCGCCCGATCTTGTGAGCAAGATGCCAAGCGATCTGACGGACATGGTGAAAGGCATCCAGAGCCAGTTTGCCGCCATCAAGGAGAAGGTGAGCTTCTTCAAGCCGGGCGCAGAAATCGTCAGCGGTCTTGCGGCCATCGACACGGCGGGGCATACGCCGGGCCATGTCTCCTTCGAGTTTGCCGGGGGCGACGGCCTTATCCTTACCGGCGATGCAATTATTCAGCCGGACGTATTCTTCGCGCATCCCGACTGGAAATTCGGCTTCGACGCCGATGGCGCTCTGGCGGCTGTCAACCGCCGCAAGCTGCTCGACATGGCGGCGGCCTCGCAGAAGATCATGCTTGGCTATCACTGGCCCCACCCCGGCCTTGGGAAAGCGGAAGCGAAGGACGGCGCTTTTGTCTATGTGGCGGCGCCCTAGCTGAACAGGCGCCCGCCCTGCTGGTCGATGATCTGGCGGCCCTTGCTGAAGGAGAATTCCACCGCCTCATCGAAGGAGGCGAAACGGTCGGCGCGGATGAACTTGTGTTCGCGCCGAACACCCTCTTTCTCTTGGGAGATGACGCCGCAGGTTTGATACTGACCGCTGTCCTTATAGGGCGTGGCGGCGATGGTGAACCCCTTATACTCGAGGCTCTTGGCGGGCGCGGCTTCTTTCTCCGCGCCGCCGCCGAACAGCTTTTTCAGAAACGACATGAGGCCTCCTGATAGTCAAACGGCCTAGCGCCTTGCGGTGCAGCGCGCAAGAAGCCCCTGATGACGGACTTCGTTTTTGCTGATAGCGTGGACTCGAATGGGGGACGGTCCGATGAAAACATCTCGTGTAATATTCTGTGGCATCACACTTGTGACAGCCGCCTGGCTGTCGGCCGCGGAGGCCCACGCCTTTTGCGCGGTCATCCAGAAATCGGCAACGGCAGCGACGGCGCAACGCGCCACGTCCCGCGCCGTCCAGCAGGTCAATCGGGAGTTACGGCCCTTGAAGCGCAAGCATGGCAAGAAGCTGGTGCTGAGCGAACGCGAAGCCGCCTGCCTCGGCGGCGCTGCCTATATCGACACCATGGGCAAGCAGCGCTACGGCAAGCCAAGCTGCACCGTGACGCAACCGTTCTGCGTTAATCCGTAAGCCTGCACATTCCCGCCACAGTCGCGTGGTCTCAAGCGCGTGGCTGGCCTTCTGCCCTTTTGAGGCTTGTGCTAAAGTGTGTGTTCAGTCGAGGAGATAAAGAATCAATGGCGTATCACATCCATCAATCTTGCCGCCATATCGCCATCGCGTTCGCCGCGCTGGCCTTGTCAGCCTGCTCGTTGATGGGCGAGAACTCGAATTCCGCAACGGAAGTGTCGACCGGGCCCAAGCCGCTGGCGGCTGCCGATATTCGGGGCATTCTCTCGGGCAAGAGCTGGCGTTTTGCCGGGCCCAACAACACCGGCACGACGCTCTATGCGGCCGACGGCACCTCGCTGGTCGAAGTGGACGGCAAGGGCAAGACCACCGGGCGCTGGCAGACCCAGGATGGCCAGCTCTGCGAAAGCTTCGATCCCGCCGCCTTCCTCCCCGGAGGCGTTCCCATGAGCTGCTATCCCTTCTCCGGCTCTGGCGGCACCTATCAGGTGGGCAAAGCCACCTTCACCTTAGCTGGTTAAACCGCGGCTTTCCGGCCACAGTTGACGCGATTGTGACGCTCACCACATTCCCGCCACACGCTCTTCCAAGTCCCGCCGCGGGCAGCGCCCATGAGGCCTATGCAACTTTGTGGGAAGAAAAGCGTTTTATGACGCAAGCCATAAGGCTGATGCAGGAGAAGCCATGATTCCGATTTTGTCGCGCCGCCATTTCATCGTGGGGTTAACCGCCCTGGCCGCATTGCGCACGACCGCCATGGCGCAGGACATTGACGATCTTTACGGCTACGAGACCTTCCCGGAAGACGATTTCTCCGACGATGATTTCGGCTTCTATGACGATGAATCGGGCTACGACCCAGCCCTCCTGCCACCTGCTGAATCGGAGATCGATTTCCCCATCGAGCCGGTTGACCTCGGGAAGATTCCCAAGCAGTTTCGCCGCCAGATCGTGGCCTATGATGGACCGGAAAATCCGGGCACCCTCGTGGTCGATCCAGCCAAACGCTTTCTTTACCATGTGCGCGAAGACGGCGAAGCCGTGCGCTATGGGGTGGGCGTGGGCCGGGCTGGGTTTGCCTGGTCGGGCGTTGCCGAGATCACCCTGAAGCGGCGCTGGCCCCGCTGGGTGCCTCCCAAGGAAATGGTAGCCCGCGATGAGAACGCCGCGAAGTGGGCCAATGGCCAGCCGGGCGGGCCGGACAATCCGCTGGGCGCGCGCGCCCTCTATCTCTATGCGAACGGCAAGGACACGCTCTACCGTATCCATGGCACCAACGATCCGACGTCCATAGGCAAGGCCAAGTCCTCGGGCTGTGTGCGCATGCTCAATCAGGATATCGCGGAACTGTTCCTGCAGGTGCCGCTGCACACGCAGGTCGTGGTGAAAGGTGCGGGCGGCGGCGCTGCCGTATCGGCCGTCGATGACATTAACGAGCAGGACGATCAGGGATTTTACTGAGCCCACGCTTGAAACAGGGGGAGGTCTGTGGCACATGCGGGCCATGCAATTCACTTTGAACTCAGCAATCGTGCTTGTAAGCGCGCTCCTGCTTGCCGCCTGCAACAACGGCCCCCAGGGTGTCCGTTTTCTCAACGGCAGCGACTCCAGCAAGCCTGTGGCCGAGCCCATCCGCAACCTGACCGCCGATGAGATCCGCAACGCCATCGCCGGCAAAACCTTCCAGTACACCCACCCCAGCGGCAATGGCTTCATTACCTATGCCGGCGACGGGTCCTTCGAGTTTCAGGATGATGTGAAGGGTCCGGGCAAGGGAACCTGGTCCGCCAGCAGCGGCCAATTCTGCGAAAGCTATGCCGGCGCCCCCACAGAGTGCGGCGAATTCAAAACCACGGGCGATGCCTTTTTCGCCGCCAAGTCGCGGCTGGTCGAGATGAAGGGATAATCCCTTCTCCCCTTCGGGAAGAAGGAGGGGCCCATCGCGGAACGCGATGGGAGGATGAGGGGAATTCCGCCTCAAATCTTCTAACACCGTAACCCCTCACCTTCCCAAGCTTCGCTTGGGCCCCTTCCTCTCCCTATGGGAGAGGAGAATTTAAAAACGGATTGTTCCGCCGCTCCTCGCCGATGCTTGATGCAGGGCCATGCCCCGGGAGGAAGGCTACATCATCGCCCAGCGGCAAAATCTTTTCGCGGATCGAGCGGATCAGCGTTTCATGGCTGCCGCGCGGCAGGTCGGTGCGGCCAACGGAGCCCTGAAACAACACATCGCCCATCAGCGCGAAACGATTTTCAGCGTTGAAGAACACAACCGAACCCGGCGTATGTCCCGGCGCTTCGATAACGCTGAAGCTCAAGCCCGCAAACGCCACCGTGTCGCCTTCCACAAGCCAACGCTCCGGCTCCACCGCGCGCGCGCCCATCATCTCGTATCGGGCGCCGCTCTCCGGCAATCCGTCGAGCAGGAATTTATCGTCAAGATGCGGGCCTTCGATTGTGGTGCTGAGCGCATCATGCAATTCCGCCGCACCACCGGCATGATCGATATGCCCGTGAGTGAGCAGAATCTTTTCAATTGTGACTCCGCTTTGCTTGATGGCTTCGAGAATTGCAGGAACATCGCCGCCAGGGTCCACAATCGCGCCGCGCCTGGCGTCTTCGTCGAATACCAGAGAACAATTCTGCTGGAACGGTGTCACCGGAATGATGAGAACCTTGAGCTTTGCCATGGCCACGCTGCATAGCGGCGCTGCAAGCCTTGCGCAACGGCTTGCCCGGGGTTGACGGGGCAGCTACAGCCTGCCGATGACGCAAGCAGCAGCCATTCCCGGACGCTATGGCAATCTCGTCGCCGCGATCGCGACGGTGGCGTGTTGCGATATCGCGATGGGGCTCACCTTGCAGCTTTTGCCGCTGCTGATGGAGCGTCAGGGCATTCCCGCCTGGATCATGGGCGTCAACGCCGCCATGGGGCCTATCGGCATTCTGTTGGCGGGGCCGCTCTTGCCCCATGTCATCGGCCGCCTCGGCTCGAAACAGGTGGCAATCGGTGTGATCGCCGTCCTGATCGTCTCGATGTTAGCCTTCCGCCTGGCGCCGTCGATCTGGCTGTGGTTTCCGATCCGCTTCATCTTCGGCATCGCGGCAGGCACGCTTTTCACCATCAGCGAGGCCTGGGTGCTGACCTTCGCGGGCGATGGCAATCGCGGCCGCATCATGGGTCTCTATACCAGCGTGCTCGCCCTTACCTTCTCGGTGGGTCCCCTTATCCTGCCGTTTACCGGCATTGATGGCTGGACCCCGTGGCTGATCGGTGCTGCCTGCATCGCGGCGGGCGCGTTGCCCCTCGCCTTCGTCGAAGTGAACGATGACGTCTTCCGCCAGAAGAAAGGCGGCGGCTTCTTCCGCTTCATGGGCCGGGCACCCCTGCTGCTCTTCGCCGTTGCCGCGGCAACGCTCTTCGACAATGTTTTCATTTCCTTCTTCACGATCTTCGGTCTTCGCCATGGCCTCGAACTCGAAGTGGCGAGCCGCATCCTGGGCGCTGGAATCATCGGCACTACGTTGCTGTTCTATCCCTTGGGGCTGCTTGCCGATCGTTGGTCGCGCATCGGCGTCGTGGTGCTGACGGCGGCTTCGACGATCGTGCTCAGCCTCAGCCTCATTCCGCTCATCGACACTTGGGCGATCTGGCTCGTCGTCATCCTGCTCGCGGTCTCGGCGTTCGGCGTCTATGTGGTGGCGCTCGCTGTCATGGGCGATACGTTCAAGGGACCGGATGTGATCGCGGGCTCCGCAGCTTTCGCCGCCATGTGGGGCGTTGGCGGTTTGCTCGGGCCTCCCATCGCGGGCGGCGCCATCGATGCCTTCGGCATCAATGCCATGCCGGTGACGCTTGCAGCCTTCTACGCCATCCTGCTCATAGGCCTCGCCCTGAATGGCGGCCGCCTGGTGCGCGAGCCTGCCCATGGATAGGCGCAACCTCGTCAATCTCGCAGCCGCCATCGCCGCCATCACGGTGTTCGGCTTCACGCTGGGCCTCATGTTTCCGCTGCTGTCGCTTCTCATGGAGCAGCGCGGCATCAGCGCGGCTATGATCGGCTACAACGCCGCCATGCAGCCGCTGGGCATTGCGCTCGCGGTGTTCGCAATTCCAGGGCTGGTGCGGCGGTTCGGCTCCAAGGCCGCGGTGATCGGCGCCTCCCTGGTTACGGCGGCCGTGGTTCTCGCCTATCCTTTCCTGCCGGTGTTCTGGTGGTGGTTCGCACTTCGCGCCCTGCAGGGCTTCTGTGTCGCCATGCTGTTCGCCATCAGCGAGGCGTGGGTTGTGCGCTTCGCCGAGGGTCCCTATCGCTCGCGCCTATTGGCCCTTTATGTCAGCGTATTGGCGGCGAGTTTCGGTGGCGGCCCGATCATCATTGCGATCATCGGGATCGAGGGCCTGTTGCCGTTTTTGATCGGCGCGGCGATCCTTGTTCTGGCCACGGTGCCCATCTTTTTCGTGCGCGATGCCATCGACGGTGGCGGTGAAGACCCGTTGTCGTTGCTGGGCTTCGCCGGCAAGGCGCCGGTTCTTCTTGCCGCAGTCGGCTTATTTGCGATCATCGATGCCGCGGGTCTTGGCTTCCTTCCTATTTATGGCGTGAAGAAGGGCATGGATCAGGAAACCGCAGCGCTGGTGCTCACCGCCTTCATCATCGGCAATACCGTGCTGCAATTCCCGGTGGGCTGGCTTGCCGATCATTTTCCCAAACGCCTCGTGATGGCCGGTTGCGGCGTCGCCACGGCCGCGGCCTGCGCCTTGATGCCGCTCGCTTTCGGAACCTGGTTTTTCTGGGTGCTCCTGCCGATCGCGGGGGCTGCGTCCGCCGGGATCTATACAGTGGCGCTCGCCGAACTGGGCGAACGCTTCTCTGGCCACGAGCTCGTGACCGGGACCGCCTCGTTTGCAACCGTCTGGGGCCTAGGGGCTATTCTCGGCGCGCTGCTTGCCGGCTGGTCGATCGAAGTTTTCGGTCCGGACGGCCTGCCTTATATGCTGGCGATTGTCTTCGCCATTTTCCTGCCCGCCATCTTCGCCAATCGCATCCGCAAACCAGCATGAGGCCAAGGCCCCTCAGCTACGCGCTTGGCGTCACCTTCGCAGCGGCGGGTGCTGTGTGCTGGAGCCTCGGCGGCGCACTGGTGCGCCTGACCGAAGGCATCGACGTCTGGCAGATTATTTTTTATCGCTCGGTTACGGTTCTCATTTGCATGGGCCTCTGGCTCGGCTTCCGCTATCGCGGAGCATTGTATTCGCGGGTGGTCGACGCCGGTATCAACGCGGTCATCGCGGGCGTCGCCGTTGGAACGGCGGGGCTGACCTTCGTCGCCGCCCTGTTCTACACCACGGTGGCGCAAGCCATTTTCATGGTGGGCGTTTCACCATTCCTCTCGGCTATCCTCGGCTTCTGGATCCTGCGCGAGCACATTCCCGGGATAACGTGGGTCGCCATGACGGTGGCGCTCATCGGCATGGGCATTATTTTCTATGGCGGAGGCGGCAGCGGGGCGCTTGCGGGCACGGCGCTGGCGCTGTTTTCCGCCTTCTGCTTTTCCTGCTATGCCGTGCTGCTGCGCTGGGGCCAGAAAACCGAGATGTCAACGGCGCTGGTCTGGAATGCGCTCTATCTCATCGTCGTCTGCGCCATCGTCATGCTCCTGCCGACCGGACTTGCGGCGGAATCCGGCTTCGCGCAATTTGCCATTGGCTGGAGAAATTTCACCGCCGTTTTCATCATGGGCGCTGTGCAACTCACCTTGGGCCTCATCCTCTTTACCGTCGGGTCACGCAGCGTGCCCGCCGCCCAGCTTGCGCTTATTGCTCTTGTCGAGCCAACACTGTCGCCGCTCTGGGCGTGGCTCGCCGCCAATGAGCTTCCACCTATCTGGACCTTCGCGGGCGGTGCGGTGATCCTCTGCGCCATCGTCATTCAAACCCTGTTCAGCTCCGCGAGGGAGGGCCGCCATGCCAGCCGCCCCGCCTGAACTCATCACCATCCGCGATTTCCTGCGCTACGCCATAAGCTCGTTCCGGCAAGCGAAACTCGTTTACGGCCACGGCACCGCTTCAGCGCTGGACGAAGCCGCCTTCCTCATTCTTGAAACTCTCCATCTTCCGGTTGACGACATCAATCCATGGCTCGATGCCACGCTCACCGCACCAGAGCGCAAGGCGCTCGGCGATATCATCCGTGAACGGATCAAAACCCGGAAGCCCGCCGCCTATCTCACCCGAAGGACCTACATCCATGGCGTGCCCTTCTACGTGGACGAGCGCGTCATCGTGCCCCGCTCCTATATCGGCGAGATTATGTTCTCGGACGCTTTCCGCAGTTTGATCGAGGCGCCTGAGAGTGTCGGGTCCGTGCTCGATCTTTGCACCGGCGGAGGATCGCTGGCGATACTTGCGGCAGGTATTTTCCCCAATGCGGAAATCGACGCTATCGATCTCTCTCAGGATGCCCTGGCCGTGGTTCGCGCCAATATGGAAGAACACGGCCTGAGCAACCGGATCAATTTTCTGCAGGG
>JBGTJO010000239.1:0-8359 GCA_041745135.1 Aestuariivirga sp.
TAGGGGGCCATCTCCTCATGGCCGATCGGCCAATCGATGAGATTGGCGCCTTGCACCGCGCCATAGGTGGTGAGCGCTTTCCACTCATGGGGCTGGAAGCGGAGCGAGGCGCCCGCCCAATGGGTGGTCGAGCCGCCGACCGCCTTGACGATCCAGGCCGGAAGGCCTGCGAAATCTTTCGCGACCCGCCAGGTGCCCGACGTGGTGCGCTTGTCCAGCCAGGAAATCTGGCCGAAGCTTCCCCACTCGTCGTTCTGAAAATCCTCCGTCTCGTGGCGCCCGCCCGCCTCCAGGCAGACCACCTTGATGCCCTTCTGGGCCAGTTCATTGGCAAGCGTTCCGCCGCCGGCTCCGGAGCCAACGACGACGACGACGCTCGAATCGTTCCGATCGAAAGTAGCCATTGTGCAATCTCCCTAATTCTGAACCAGCCAGTTGATGTCGCCGAAGCCGCGGGCGATATAGCCGCCCTGCGAGGCGCTTTCGCCCTCGTAGCCGAAGATCGGCCAGACCTCGGGGTTGTTGTAAATCCCGGTGACCAGCGCGCCGCGGATCTTGCTGAAGAAAGCGCCGTCCTGCTTTTCGATTTCCTTGAGCACCGCCACGCGATCTTCTTCCTTGGCATTGGTGGTATATTTCCCATGACCCATGCGCTCGGATAGGCCATCGAGCTGGGCCACACCTTTCTCCAGCATGTCTTTTGCCGCCGGATCGTCCTTGGCGCTGGCATCGAGGCCTTCGATCACCTTGGCGTAGTGCGCATCGCTGAGCTTGTCGTGGGGATAGATGTCCCGCGCCATCAGCGTGAGCGTTGCGAAGGTATCCGCCGAGACAGCGGCCGGCGTTGCCGCCAGGCCCTTGCCGGTCACCGCGGCCGCGGAAACCGCCACCGCCGTCATGCTACCCGCGCGCAGCAAAGTCCTTCGTGATATTTTCGGTGTCCTGTCGATCAGTCTCATTGTTTCCTCCTCGGATGTGTTTTGTTTTATGTGTATCTGCCGTGCCGTTGCAGCACCTCGATCTTGTAGCCATCGGGGTCTGTCACAAAAAAGAACTTGGCCATCAGCGCGCCATCGCGATGGAACTCCTTAATCGGGTTGGGATTGAGGCCGAGCGTTTCGAAGCGCCTGTGTTCCTCTGCGATATCGTCGACCGAAACGGCCAGGTGGCCGTAACCCGCGCCATGCGTATAGGCTTCGCTGCGATCGTGATTGATCGTCAGCTCGACCTCGAAATCGTTCTCTTCGTTCTTGAGATAGACAAGCGTGAAGCCGTCGAAGCCAAAACGGTCTTTCACCTTGAGGCCGAAGGCCTTGCCGTAGAAGTCGACCGCTTTCCCTTCGTCGATCACGCGGATCATTGTGTGTATGGCTTTCGCCATGGTTCTCCCTTCTATTTGCTGGCGTTGGCGGTGAGATAATCGATGATGAGCTTGCGCTTGTCGGGGTCCTTCTGCTTGTAAACCGACATGAGCGTATCGGGCACCAGCGCCTTGGCGTCGGTGAGCCACAGGTCGAGCTGTTCCGGCGTCCACTCCCAGCCGGCCGCCTTGAGGCCCGGCGAAAACTTGTAGCCCGCGAGTGTCCCGGCCTTCCGCTGGAACATGCCGTGCAAATTTGGCCCCTGCCGCGGCGTGGCTGCCGGATCGATCGCATGGCAGGCCCCGCAGTGGTTCTTGAACAGCTTTGTGCCCTGATCGTCGGCGCCCAAAACCGGGGTGGTCCCGGCGGCGCATATTAACAAGGCGGATAGTGCCGGCCGTTGCCACATTTCGCTTCCTTGGAACCATTCTAGCGAGGCCCGAAGCGAAGGTGGTATTAGTGGAATACTACGCCGCCGCCTGGGTTTCCGTGCGCAATCTCGCGTGGTCGAAGTCGCGCGCCAGGTAGTTCAGGCAGCAGCAGCGCAGCAACGAGGCGAAATTGCTCACCTCGCCATGGATTTCCAGCGCCTCTTCATAGAGTTGCGTCAGGAAGCGGGCGAGCGGCATATCCTGGGCGGCGGCGATTTCCTCAACGATCCTCCAGAATTTGGCTTCCAGGCGGACGCTGGTCGCATGCCCCATGAGACGCACCGAGCGGGTTTCGTGGGCATAGTTGCCGGGATCCTGCCCCGCAAAAATGTGACACATCGTGTGGGCTCCTCTCAACGACTGATTGACCGACATGGTCACATAAGCCGGAGGCCCATGCAAGTTAATCAACCCGGCGCCTTTCCTTTGCGGCGCACCATCCGCTGGGAGCTGCCGATTATTGCGTCGGCATCAATTCGCTGACGTCGCCGCCCGCCATTTTCGTCGCCGCGTCGACGATGACTTGGGTGTATTTTTTCTTGTAGGCGGCCTCTTCGCCCACGAAAATGTGGTTGTTCTTGCTGAGCAGCAGCGTCGCCCCTTCCAGCGGCTTGAAAGTCGCGCGAGCTTCGCGCGTTTGCGGCATAGGCCCCACCAGCACATGGCTGGCGGTCATGGCGCCAACTGAATCATCGCCGCTTGAGGAACCGAAATTCTTGCGCTGCCAGGCGGAAAAATCCCGATACATCGAAAAATTCCACTCCAGCGCATCCTTCAGGCTCGAATCTTTCTTTGCATCCTGCACGAACAGCCAGTGATCGGCGGGCTCGCGAGCGGGCAATATGTTGCAGGACTGCATGGCCCTCCCCGCCAGCGATTGAATTTGCACCGCCGGGTGGGCGTTGGCGATGCCCGCCGCACCCAAGCCCACCAGCGCGATCCGCGATATGCGCGCACCTTCAACCAGTTGAATATTGAAAATCGTCGGGGAAGTGTATGCGATGACCAGGTAGACGGGTTTCGCTTTCTCGGTAACCACGACATCGACGATGCCCATTCGATCGTCGCTCGCATTGAAGGGCACGATGTCGTTGCCGGCTTTGAGATTGACGAGATAGGTCTTTGTGCGCTCACCCATCTCCTGCCGGGAAACGGCATAGACCGGGCTTTTCATAGCGCTGCCATCGACCTGGACCTTCGCCAGAATTTCCTCAGGGCGGGGAGCCTCGAAGGTGCAGCTCCCGAGCGATTGGAGATCTTCTATTTTAGCGGGCAGGTCGCCGTCCCCCGCCGGCCGGAAATCCGCAACCCCGCTGTGCGCCCAATAAGGCGTCTCGTTCAATCCCATCATGACGCCCACTGGTGCCTCGTAGCCCCGCTGTTCCTGCTCCAGAAGGGCGGCCGGGTCTCCGGTGGGAAGGGGATCGGCGCACCCTGCAAGGGCTGCCGTTAAAAACACCGCGATCATCAAGCTGGTTCTTTTCATGCCGCTTAGTCCCTCAAAACTTGCCAAAATCTATTCGGCAGAAATTAAATGGCTCTTAAGAAGTGTGTCGAAACGCGCGCCCGATCGCCATGCAGCTACCGCATTCCTCGGGGCTTTCCTTTCTGATATGAGAACAGGACATTTGAGGAGCCATCCATGAACAAGCCGCAGATCCATGCCGGAGCCCCGGCCTGGGAGCCGTCACCAAACAATCTTGAGCCGTTCTGGATGGGCTTCACGCCCAACCGCGCCTTCAAGCAGCGCCCGCGCATGATCGCCCGCGCCAAGGACATGCACTACTATGACATGTCCGGCCGCGCGGTTCTCGATGGCACCGCTGGCCTCTGGTGTTCAAACGCCGGCCATTGCCGGGGACCGATCGTCGAGGCCATCCAGAAATCCGCTGCGGAACTCGACTTTTCGCCAACCTTCCAATTCGGCCATCCCAAGGTGTTTGAATTGGCATCGCGCCTCACCACCATGGCGCCCGGCGACTTGAATTACGCCTTCTTTTGCAACTCAGGCTCCGAGGCGGCGGACTCAGCGCTGAAGATCGCGCTTGCCTATCAGCGCACCATCGGCCAGGGCGGGCGCACCCGCTTGATCGGCCGCGAGCGCGGCTATCATGGCGTGAATTTCGGCGGCATCTCGGTTGGCGGCATGGTCGCCAACCGCAAGATGTTCGGCGCCATGATCGCCGGTGTCGATCATCTCCCGCATACGTACAATCGCAAGGAACAGGCCTACAGCCGCGGCGAACCCGAATGGGGCGCTCATCTGGCCGACGAGCTAGAGCGCCTGGTGATCCTGCACGATGCGTCCACCATCGCCGCTGTCATCGTTGAGCCGATGGCGGGATCGACCGGCGTGCTGCCACCCCCGAAAGGCTACCTGAAACGCCTGCGCGAGATTTGCGACAAGCACGGCATCCTGCTGATTTTCGATGAAGTGATCACAGGCTTCGGGCGCTTGGGTCATGCTTTCGCCGCCGAGCGTTTTGGTGTGGTGCCCGACATGATTACTTTTGCCAAGGGTGTGACCTCGGGCGCCGTACCCATGGGCGGTGTGCTCTGCCGCCAGCACATCTACGATGCCTTCATGAATGGCCCCGATCACGTGATCGAGCTGTTCCACGGGTACACCTACACGGGCCACCCGATCGCCGCCGCCGCGGGCGTCGCCACCATGGATGTTTACCGGGACGAGAATCTTTTCGAGCGCGCGCTCAAACTGGAAAAGGTTTGGGCCGACGCCGCTTTCACCTTGAAGGGTCAACCGCTGGTCGAGGACATTCGCACCATCGGTATTGTCGCCGGGATCGATTTGAAACCGGTCGAGGGCAAGCCTGGTTTGCGAGCTTACCGGGCCATGGAGAATGCGTTCCACGATCACGGCCTGATGATCCGCATTTCCGGCGATACAATCGCGCTCTCGCCGCCGCTGATTATCAGCGAAAATCAGATCGACGAGATATTCGCGGGCATGCTGCCGAAGATTTTGGCATCGATCGCCTGAGGAGGGTCGTGTCTCAGTTTATAATTCCGGTTTCTCTGGAGCGGTCTAAGCCGCTCGCGAGCTTACTCTGCCCTGGGGAATAGATCAGGAGAGTGCGCAATGCCTAGCGACACAGAACTTCTCCTGCACCTTTACGACCGTTTTAATGCCCGCGACATGCAAGCGGTGCTGGCGACGATGCACCGAGACGTGGTATGGGCCAACGGGCTGGATGGCGGGCATGTCCACGGGCATGACGGCGTCCGCGATTACTGGACGCGACAATGGGCGACGATGGACTCCCACGCGGAGCCGGTCGGCTTCTCTGCCGCCGCGGATGGAACGACCGACGTTGAGGTCCACCTGACTGCGCGCGATCTGAACGGCAATGTGCTGTTCGATCAGCTGGGCGTCCATGTTTTTCGGATAGAGGATGGCCTGATCAGACGCTTTGACATCCGCTAGCGCCGGACCAAGAAGATTAACCGAGACACTGCCCTCCGCGAGATACCATGGCCAGAGGCCGGAGAGTGCGGTAGTCTCCGGCTTCAGTGATTCACTGAGGCTGCATCGGGGGTGCCAGATATGCAGGGGCGGGACTGGCCGGCGATCATCGGCGTAGCCATGTTCGCGCTTCTGGCCGTGGGCAGCGCCATCTTCATGCTGGCAAGCGGGGAGGTCCACGCCCCCGTCGTCGCGGGGGCGGTCCTCGTGCTTGCGGCGGGACAGGCGGCGGCCCTCTTCGTGCAATGGATGCGTATCAACGGTCTCGACGAGCGCCGGTCAGAATTGGAACGCAAGCTCCGTTCGGTCTCGGAAGAGATCGCAGTCATCGCCGGTCGCATGGCCTGGATGCAGAACAAGATCGCTCAACCCATCGGACGGCCGCTCGACGATCTCATGACGGAGGTGCGCGGCCTCCGCGACAATGTCCAGACGCTCAGGCAGGATATCGCTAAAATTCGTCCGCCTCTTTCCGAACTCCAGTCGAACCCGGCGCCGGAACCTGCCGCTGAAGCCAGCGCCGTTCACAGCCGCGAACGGCTGGATTTTCTGCTTGAGCCGGTGGTTGAGCTTTCAACGAGCGCCACCGTCCACTACCGCGCCCGCGTCAACATGGTGAATGAACGCGGTGATGAAGTCCGCCACGAGGAGATGATACGCAAGGCTGACGCCGGCGGTGTCCGTGCCGCACTCGATATCCATTTGGCGAAGCTGGCGCTGCCGGTGCTTCGCCGCCTGCGCAACAAGCACCCCGCCATGTGCCTGCTGCTCCCGCTGGGCACGGCAACGCTCCAGACGGAACAGGATGTCACGCGGCTCATTCAGGTTTTGAATGATGACAAGGACGCGGCCGCAGGCATCGTTTTCGATATTGCCCACGGCGAACTTGCACGCTTCGATCCCGCAAGTATCGCGGGGCTGGCAAAGCTCGGGCGGCTGGGCACGAAAATGGCGTTGTCGAAGGTTTCAGTGGCCGGGCTCGACCTGGCTTCGCTCCGTCAATTGGGCGTGCGCTTTCTCGATATCGATGCCAAGGAACTGAATGCGAAACTGGATACGGCTCCCGCCTGGCTCGAATTTTCGCGGTTCGCCCGCGCCATGCAGTTCCAGATGATCGGCGGCGGAATTGAGACGGCCGAGCAGGCTGAAATCGCTTCCCACATCGCCCGCTTTGGCTACGGGTCCTATTTCGCCCCGCCGAGGCGGGTGCGCGCCGATGCGGGGCAGCCCGCCAGCGCCAGCCGCACACAGGCCGCCTGAACGCAATCATGCAGGATTTGTCGGCGCGTTATCCCGTCTGGTTCTGCGATATCTGGGGCGTGGTTCACAACGGCATCGAGCCCTTTGCTTCATCCCTTGAAGCCTTGAGCAAACATCGCCGGGCCGGCGGCACCGTCATTCTCGTCAGCAATTCACCCCGCACCAATGTTGGGGTTGAGTTGCAGCTGAAGGGCCTCGGCGTGGACCCGGAAAGCCATGACGCGATCGTGACCTCCGGCGATGTGACGCGCACTCTTGTTATCGATCATGGCGGAGGAAAAATCTACCATTTGGGGCCGGCGCGCGACCAGTCGATTTTTCACGGTCTTGCCGTCGCCCGAACGCCGCTCGCCGACGCCCATGCGGTGCTGTGCACCGGCCTCTTCGATGATGGCAAGGAAAAGCCGGAAGACTATGCATCGCTGTTCGAGCAAATGCGAAAGCTCGGCCTCGTGATGATCTGCGCCAACCCGGACAAGACCGTGCGCTATGGCAACCGCACGATCTATTGCGCCGGGAGCCTGGCGGATGCTTATGCGGCGCTGGGCGGCAGTGTCCTGATGGCCGGCAAGCCCTACCGCCCGATCTACGATCTGGCGGTCCAGGAAGCAGCGAGGATTCGCAAGGGCAAAGTTGCTCTCGATCAAGTGCTGGCCATCGGCGATGGGCCGGAAACCGATATTAGAGGTGCCGCCGCCTATGGCATCGATGCCGTTCTTGTTGCAGAAGGTGTTTCAGGTGAGCTCGATCAATTGGAGCAGGACGTGAAACGCAGCATTCCCGAGGCCCGGATCGTCGCCACGATGCGCCAGCTCGCCTGGCAAAGCTGATGCATTTACTCACCGCCCAAGACGCGGTGCCGGAAGATTTCAGAGGCGCTGTGGTGGCCATCGGTAATTTCGATGGCGTCCATCGCGGCCACCAGAAGCTTCTCGACGCAACCCGAGCCAGAGCGGAGAGTGAAGGAAGGCCCTGGGGCGTGCTGACGTTCGAGCCTCACCCTCGCACTTTTTTCAAGCCGAGCGAGCCCGTGTTTCGCGTCACTCCCGCAGCCCTCAAAGTGCGGCTGATCGCGGCACTTGGCGCATCCTTCACCCTCGTTCTCGACTTCAACCGCGAGCTCTCATCCCTGGAAGCCGCCGATTTCGTGGCCCGCCACTTGGTTGATCGCCTCGGTGTCGCCCATGTCGTAACGGGCTATGACTTTCACTTCGGTCGCGGCCGCAAGGGCAATCCCGCATCCATGGTCGAGTTCGGCAGAAGCCAGGGCTTCGGCGTCAGCATCATCGAACAGGTGACCGACGAAGGCGATCTGCACTCGCCGTTTTCGTCAAGTTCGATCCGTCAGGCGCTCCGCCACGGTCATATGACGGATGCAGCCCGCGAGTTGGGATACCACTGGACGGTCATGGGCGAAGTGGTGAAGGGCGACGGCCGGGGACGGACTATCGGGTTTCCCACTCTCAATATTGTCCTGGACCCGGGTGCGGAGCCGTTCCGAGGCATCTACGCCGTTCGCGTACGCGAGGCGCAGGAAGGCTCCGTGGCCTGGCAAGGCGCGGGATATTTCGGAGACAGGCCCACCTTCGAAACAGGCCGCACCTTTCTTGAAGTCTATCTTATCGGATTTTCCGGCGATCTCTATGGCCGGACACTGATTGTCGAATTCGACGACCTGCTACGCCCCGCCCGCCGCTTCGAGACCATCGCCGAACTAAGCGCCCAGATGCAAAAAGACTGCGCCGAAGCAAAACTCCGCCTCGACCGCCTCGCCGCCAACAACCCGCTCACCGCGTATCCTCTGGGGAAACTGCAACAGGAAG
>JBGTJO010000240.1:0-4465 GCA_041745135.1 Aestuariivirga sp.
CATCATAGGCACGCCTCGCGCCCGCCGGAACATATACACCATTAAGAATATGGTATTGAGAATGAGGACACGGACCACCAGCGGCGGGTTGCCGTCGGCGAAATATTCATAGAGATGGTGCCAAGGGGCATTCTGGAAGAATTCGATCACCGAAGCCTGCTCGCTGCGACAAAAGTTAATGGATCGCCGTCATTGTCGGGGAAACCGGTTAATGTTCGGTTGCACGGGGAGCCTAGTGGCAAGGCGGGGACGGGGCGTGTAAAAGCCCGTCACTCGTGATAGTTTGTGAAGGCCGGGAAGGCCTGTGGAGCAAGCCTATGTTGATGAACTGGACACCTGACAGCTGGCGCAGTTTCCCGATTGTGCAGGTGCCGGACTATGACGGCAAGGAGAAACTGGCGGCGGTCGAGAAGCAACTGGCGGGCTATCCGCCCCTGGTTTTTGCAGGCGAGGCGCGAAAGCTGAAGCGCAAGCTCGCCAAGGTCGCCGAAGGCAAGGGCATCCTGCTCCAGGGCGGGGATTGCGCGGAAAGTTTCGCGGAACATTCCGCCGACAATATCCGCGATTTCTTCCGTGTCTTTCTGCAGATGTCGGTAGTGCTGACCTTTGCCGGCGGCCAGCCGGTGGTGAAAGTCGGCCGCATCGCGGGGCAGTTCGCCAAGCCGCGCTCCAATCCCACCGAGACGATCGGCGGCGTCGAATACCCGACATACAGGGGCGATATCATCAATGCCCCGGAGGCGGGCATGGAAGCCAGGCGACCCGACCCGGAACGTCAGATCATGGCCTACCGCCAGTCGGCGGCGACCCTCAATCTGCTGCGCGCTTTTGCCCAGGGCGGCTACGCCAACCTCGAGCATGTGCACAAATGGACCTTGGGCTATATCAAGGATTCACCGGCCTTCGAGCGTTATCAGGAACTATCGGATCGCATCACCGAGGCCTTGGGCTTCATGCGAGCGTGCGGCATCAACGCCGATTCAGCTCCGCAGCTTCGCACTACGGATTTCTTCACCAGCCATGAGGCCCTGCTGCTTGGCTATGAGCAGGCGCTGACCCGCGTCGATTCAACCAGCGGCGACTGGTACGCGACGTCAGGTCATATGCTGTGGATCGGCGACCGCACCCGCCAGGAAGACCACGCCCATATCGAATTCTGCCGCGGCATCCGCAATCCGATCGGCCTTAAATGCGGGCCTTCGCTCAAGGCCGACGAGCTCATACGCCTGATCGACCGGCTGAACCCCGACAATGAGCCGGGGCGCCTAACGCTCATTGGCCGTTTCGGCTCCGAGAAGGTCGAGAAGCACCTGCCGGAGCTGATCCGCGCGGTGAAACGCGAAGGCCGCATCGTCGTGTGGTCCTGCGACCCCATGCATGGCAACACCATCACGGCCACCAGCGGTTATAAAACCAGGCCCTTCGACGCGATCCTCTCCGAGGTCCGCCGCTTCATGGGTGTGCACCAGAGCGAAGGAACCCACGCGGGCGGCATTCATGTGGAGATGACCGGCAAGGATGTGACGGAATGCACCGGCGGCGTCCGGGCGCTTCGCGATGAGGACCTGAACGACCGCTACCACACCTTCTGCGACCCGCGCCTCAACGCCACCCAGGCGCTCGAGCTTTCCTTCCTGGTCGCCGAGGAGATTAAGAAGGAAATGGCGACCCGTCCGAAGGTTGATGACGAGGCGGCCGAAGCGGCGGAATAGCTTGGGACGGTTAAGCCACTAAATCGTCACAATCGGAAACGGAACCATCTTCGCGGCTGGCAATTCCTGTTTGGCTACCAACCTTTCACAGGAAAAATCCGCCATGAAATACACCTCTTTACTTGCAGGCTCAGCGGCCCTTGCAGCCCTGGCCCTCGTGGTTCCGGCTGCAACTCCCGTTAACTGGAACCTGATCACCCCGGCCCAGGCCGGCACTGATATCAATGTCAGTTTCTCGTTGTTTTATGATGGCTTGGGATCTCACGGGCGCTGGGTGGACCACGATGACGCCTACGTGTTCATCCCCGTTAATACACGGCGCGGCTGGCGGCCTTACACGGACGGTCACTGGGTCTATGCCCGCGGTTACGGCTGGACATGGGTTTCCGATGAGCCGTTCGGCTGGGCTACCTACCATTATGGCCGCTGGGGCTATTCGGAGCGGATTGGCTGGTATTGGGTTCCCGGCAGCCGTTGGGCTCCGGCTTGGGTAAGCTGGCGCCGGAGCGGCAGCCATGTTTCCTGGGCTCCGTTGCGTCCGGGCCGTGGCAGGGGCGGCGGCGATGTCGATATTACGGTCGTCGTCGATTTCGACTCCTACCCGGATTATTACTGGAATGTTGTTCCAACGCAGCACTTCCTGTCGGTCAACATCGAAACCGTCATCATCCGCGATGATGATGATCGGCGGCGGATTGTGCGTGAATCCGAGTTTGCCGGCACCGTCAAGGTCGAGAACAACATCGTTGTAAATAACGCCATCGAGGTGAATTACATCGAAGAGAAGTCCGGCAAGGATGTGAAGGAAGTCGAGGTCAAGAAGACCGACGATCCGAACCAGGCCAAGGCCGGTGATGGCGAAGTGACCGCCTTCACGGGCGAAATCAAGGCCGAAGGCGACGCCAAGCCGGAGAAGGTGACGAAGGTCGAGGAGATCAAGACCGAAGAAGTAGCGACCGAGGCTGGCGCTGACGCCGAGGCTCAGACCGAGGCCGACGCTGAAGCTCAGACTGGCAAGAAAGCCAAGAAGAGCGGCGATGTGGCCACCGAAACCGAAGCCGGTACGGAGGCTCAGACCGAGGCTGAGGCCGAAACACAGACTGGCAAAGACAAGAAGAAGGCCAGCGCTGACGCGGAGGTTGAAGCCGATACGGAGGCTCAGACCGAGGCCGAAGCCCAGACTGGCAAAGACAAGAAGAAAGCCAGCGCCGACGCGGAGGTCGAAGCCGACGCGGACGTGAACGCCGAAGCCCAGACTGGCAAAGACAAGAAGAAAGCCAGCGAGAGCGTTGAGGTAGACGCCGATGCCGAAGCTCAGACGCAGGCCGGCAACAAGAAAAAGAAGAGCACTGAAGAAGAAGCGCTCGCCGCTGAAGGCGAAACCCAAGGCGAGGCCTCAGGAGAAGTAATTGAGGAAGAGCCCCAATAAGGGGTTTCCGGCGAAGCGTTAGCTCCGCCGCCATCTTCCGGATTCCGGCGCTGCAATCGCGGCGCCGGAATTTTTTTGACGCTTGCGCACCGCCCGATTTGTCTTACATCACCTCAATCCCATCAGGAACATGCGAGGACAGATGATCGATCTCTATTACTGGGCAACGCCTAACGGCCACAAGATCACGATGTTTCTGGAAGAGACGGGGCTCAAATACCGCATCATTCCCATCGACATCGGCAAGGGCGATCAGTTCAAGCCCGAGTTTCTGAAAATTGCGCCGAACAATCGCATTCCGGCGATGGTCGACCATGAAACTGCGGATGGAGGCGCTCCGGTCTCGCTGTTCGAGTCTGGCGCCATTCTACTCTACCTTGCTGAGAAGACCGGTAAATTCATGCCGAAGGATCTGCGTGGCCGGCTTGAGGTTTCCCAGTGGCTGTTCTGGCAGATGGGCAATCTTGGGCCCATGGCGGGGCAGAACGGACATTTCGGCCGGTATGCGCCCGAGAAAATTCCCTATGCTATCGAGCGCTACACCAATGAGACAGGACGCCTCTACGCCGTCCTCAACAAGCGCCTTGCCGGGCGGGAGTTCATCGCCGGCGAATATTCGATTGCCGACATGGCCTGCTATCCCTGGGTCGTGCCGCATGAACGCCATGGGCAGAAGCTTGCGGACTTTCCCAATCTGAAGCGCTGGTTCGATATGATCGCGGCGCGGCTCGCCACCATCAAAGCCTATGAGGGTGTCGCGGCGTCCTATTCCAAACCAATGACGGATGAAGAGCGGAAAGTGCTGTTCGGCCAGAGCGCCGCAACCGTGGCCTGATCTTTATGGCGCCACGCGAATGGCGGGTGCATCGCTTTCCACGCCGCGCCGGAACTCCAGCAGCATATGCCCGAAGAGTGCGGCAAGCACCACAAGGCCGCCAAGGATCGTTTGAGCGGGCGGCACCTCGCCAAGCAGCAGCCACACCCACAAGGGTGTAAGGGGAACTTCGAGCGCGGCGATGAGGGTGGCTTCGGCGGCGGGCACCCTTCGCGATCCGAACGTATAGAGTGCCAGACCCGCCGCATTCTGGACAACGCCGAATGTGGCGACAAGCGCCAGATTTGCGGCGGAAATTTGCAGCGGTTGCGCGAACGACAAGGTGGCGGCGGCGCAAACCCAGCCCGACACGCCCATGGCCGGCAGCATGGCGACATCCCGGTGGCTGCGCATGAGGGTGGTGAAGCCCGCCATGCAGCAGGTCATGATCAATGCGAGCCCTTTGCCGAACAAGCTGTCGTCCCAACTGCTGCCCCAGAGCATGATGGC
>JBGTJO010000241.1:0-10473 GCA_041745135.1 Aestuariivirga sp.
ATATGCTAATCGCCCGTTCGCTCAAGATTTTTCAAGGGGCAACATGGCTTCGGACGCGACACCGCATTTCCATAACGACATGGGACTTGCCACCATCGAGATCGGCGCGGGCGAGTTCATGTGCATTGGCTCCAGGCCCCCCTTCGACCATCCCCATGTCTTCCTCGACATGGGCGAGGCGAAGGAGATCATCTGCCCCTATTGCTCGACGCTCTACAAATTTAATGCGGCGCTCGGCAGCGATGAAGCCCGGCCCGCTGAAGCCATGTGGCACGATCAAGCTGCGTAGTTCGCTCTCCCTCGCGCAAGCCCGCCGCATGGCCCTGCGCGCGCAGGGCTTCACCTTTCCCGACCGAGCGAAACCGGTGAACTGGACGAAGATCGGCCGCAGCATCGGGCAGATGAACTTGCTGCAGATCGACAGCGTGAACGTGCTTGTCCGCTCGCACTATTTGCCGGTCTATTCGCGGCTTGGTGCCTACCCGCGCGACACTCTCGATCAACGCACGTTCGGGAAGCGCAAGCGCGCGATGTTCGAATGTTGGGCCCATGAAGCAAGCCTGCTGCCGCTGGAGCTTCACCCGCTGATGCGATGGCGGATGGACCGGGCCCGCGGGGGACACGGCATCTATGGGTCGATGAATCGCTTTGCCAAGGAGGAGCGGTCCTATGTGAAATCGGTTCTCGATTTCGTCACCAGGAATGGCCCGGCGGCGGTCAGCGATTTGCCGGACGCGGGCAAGAGCGCGGGCGGCTGGTGGGGTTGGTCCAAGGGCAAGATGGCGCTCGAATGCCTGTTCGACCAAGGCCTGGTGACGGCCGCCACACGGCAGGGATTCGAGCGGATTTACGACTTGCCCGAGCGCGTCATCCCCGCCGATATTCTTATCCTGCCGACGCCGCCCGAAGCGGAGAGTTTTCGCCGTCTGCTCGATCTCTCCGGCCGGGCGCTGGGCATTGGCACGGAGTTCGATCTCCGGGATTACTTCCGGCTCCCAGTGACCGAGACAAAGCGAGCGCTTGCGGAGCTCCTCGAAGAGGGCCTGCTTGTTCCGGTTATGATCGAAGGCTGGAAGCAGCAGGCTTATTTGCATCGCGAGGCCAAGCTTCCTCGCAAGGCGGGTGGGACAGCGCTTGTCTCCCCCTTCGATCCGCTCGTCTGGGATCGGGAGAGGGCGGAGCGGCTGTTCAACTTCCACTACAGGATCGAGATCTATACTCCCGCGTCTAAAAGAAAGTTCGGCTACTACGTGCTGCCTTTCCTGCATGGCGACCGGTTCGCGGCGAGGGTCTGCCTGAAGGCCGACCGGCAGGCGGGCGTGTTGCGGGCCAATGCCGCCCATCTGGAAGCTCACGCCGATCCAGAGGTAACCGCCGGAGCTTTGGCGGGTGAGTTGCGCCTCATGGCGGGATGGCTTGGTTTGGGGTCGGTAGAAGCCGGACCGCGAGGCAATCTCGCCCGTGCGTTGAAAGATCGGTTGTGACCGGCATTCAAACCGAACGGCTTGATCTCAGGCTTGTGTCTCTCGCCGGCCTTGCCGCCACCGCCGCCAAGAACCGGGCCGGCACGCGGCGCATCCTCGGCAAGGTGCCCGATGTGTGGTTCGAGGAGGCCTGGGTCGCGGAACTGCGGCTGAAACAGTGTGAGGACGATCCCGCCTACGGCCCCTGGTCCATCCGCGCCATCACCCTTCGGGAAACGGGGGAGGTCGTCGGCAATATGAATTGCCATCATGTGCCGATGCCCTTCGTGTTGCGCGGCGATACCGTGATGGCAGTCGAACTGGGTTACTCGATCTTCGAACCCTGGCGCCGCCGGGGCTTTGCCCTCGAAGCGATCCGGGGATTTGCCGGGTGGGCAGCACTACAGGGACTTGAGGCGCTCGTTCTGTCGGTATCTCCTGAAAACACCGCATCGCTGAGGCTCGCAGCAAAGCTTAACGCAGAAAAAATCGGATCGAAAGTCGATGAGATCAACGGCCCCGAAGATATTTACTTCGCGCGCATATGACATGAACGCCGGCTAAACGCCCGGCTCACATTGGGTTCAGAGCGCTTCCTTTAGAAAGGCATTCAACAACGGTGATCGGCACCGTTTGGTAACTCTCAAAGGAAGGACCAATCATGTTCCGTAAATCCCTCATCGCTCTCACCGCCGCTGCTGCAGTCAGTTTCGGCATGGCCGGTTCCGCTCAGGCCAAAACCAACATCGATATCCATGTGGGCCTCGGCGGCTTCGGCGGCGGCTACGGCGGCTATTACGGCCCGAGCTATGGCTACTATCACGAAGAGTGCGGCTGGCAGTGGGTCAAGTACAAGCAGTGGAACAAGTGGCACACCAAATACATCATCAAGAAGAAGAAGGTCTGGACCTGCTACTAATCTACCAGGCGCAGCGAAACCTAAGCGGGATTCCGGCTTTCGCCGGAATGACGGAAATAGAGGGATGCTGTCTTTCACACGTCACCCCAGCGAAAGCTGGGGTCCCGCTTCCATCGGAGTGATTCCTAAACCAGCAGTTCGCGGCGGTTCTTGATGAAGTTCTCCACGCCCGTCGCGACGTGGGCGCAGCCGGTGTCGGTGATCATCAATGATAAAGCGATGAAGCCGCGCTCGGCTATGTAGATGCCCTGGTCGAGGAGATCGAGGAACAGAAGCCGCTTCAGTCGCGCATCTGCGTTCTCGACATCAGTGGGTGAGCGGATGTCGCCTGCGACGGGATGGAGCGTCATCATGGAGCCCAGGCCGGTTGCCCGCATGCGCACCTGGTAGCGCATGAAAAGATCGTTGACGGTTTCGCGTAAGCGTTCGCCACGCCGGTTCAGCGCCGCGCAGGCGTCGGGGGTGAAAATTTCGGTCAGTCCCGCAAGGCCCGCAGTCATTGTCAGGGTGTTGTTGTTGAACGTGCCGGCATGGGGCAATGCATTGGGCTTCGAAGGATCGAATTGTTCCATGATGGCGCGGCGGCCGCCAAAGGCGCCGAAGCTCATGCCGCCACCGACATATTTGCCCAGCGTTTTGAGATCGGGCTCGATGCCCAATTGAGCCGATAGTCCACCGGGATGCAGCCGCGAGGTCATCACTTCGTCGAAGATCAGCACGATGCCGCGCTTTGCCGTTTCTCCGCGCAACATGGTGAGGAAAGCTGTGTCCGCGGGGAGGCAACCGCCGCCGCCCAGCATCGGTTCGATGATCACGGCGGCCAGTTCATCCGCATGCTCGCGGATCAGCTTGCGCGTGCGGTCGACATCGTTGAAATGCCCCATCACGCATTCGAAGGGTGCGTTCACCGGCGATGCGCCGTGGGCGAAATAGAGCGTGCCGCCATGATAGCCGCCATGCATGGGCATGATCTTTTCCCGGCCGGTGAAGCAGAGCGCGGCAGCAAGCGCCATCATGTTGGCTTCGGTGCCGGAATTGGTGAAGCGCACGAGGTCCATATTGAAGCGCTTGGTCACCGCTTCGGCGAATTCAACTTCGCGCCCATGATGGGCGCCGATGTTGAGCCCGGTTTCGAGTGCCTCGGCCACCGCCGCCTTGATACGCGGATGGGAGTGGCCATAGATGCCTGCGGAATATTCGCCGAGAAGATCAAGGTAAGTATGGCCGTCGATGTCGGTGATCTCCGCGCCCTGGGCCTTCGCAGCGCGGATGGGAAAGGGCGCGGTGTAGAGCACGGTACGCGTGTTGCCGCCGGGCATCACCTTGGCAGCACGGGCGTGAAGGGCCGCCGTCTTCGGCCGCTTTGCGGTGTAGCGATGGATCGCTTCGTCCAGGGCTGCATCGATCTTCGTCATCAGGGAGTACTTTTCTCGCCGATTGGCGGCGTAAATTGCAGGCCCATGTCCCACGGCAAATAAATCCAAGTGTCCTGGCTCACTTCGGTAACAAACGTATCAACCATGGGCCGCCCCGCGGGCTTGGCGTAGACGGACGCGAAATGGGCCCTTGGCAGCAGCTCGCGCACCACCCGGGCCGTGGCTCCCGTGTCAACCAGGTCGTCGACGATCAGCACCCCTGCCCCGCCATTCTCTCCGGTGATAGCGCCGCCTATGGCTTTCAGGAGCTGGACTTCGCCCTGCTTGTCATAGTCATAGGAGGCAACGCAGACCGTCTCGATCACGCGGATGCCAAGCTCCCGCGCCACTACGGCCGCGGGAACCAGCCCGCCCCGCGTCACCGCCACAACCGATTGAAAGGGCCCTGCTCCGTTAAGCCGCCAGGCCAGCGCCCGCGCGTCCCGGTGAAACTGCTCCCAGGAAACCGGGAAGCTTTTCTGCCACTTCTCGTCCATCGGCTCTTATGGCGCGACGGGCGAAATCCTGCAATCGGGCGTTAACCATCAATCCTGTATTCATGTTTCACGCCGGATTAACCTTTTGGGTTGAGGCTGGTTACGGAGCGGAAAAGACTCATGATTGCGGCCACGGGCGTCATCGCCGATCTGACCAGGGCGTTCGAGACGGCCAATGTCGAAATGTTCGCGGTCCAGCTGCCGGAAGCGCAGGTCGTGGAGGCAACAAGCGCCGTCCTCCGCAAATGGAACGCCACGCGCGAAGAAATTATGGGCCGCGCGCTGGTAAAATCAGGAGCCGGCCCCCTCTCCGCCCGCCATGTCGAGGAAGACAGCCCGCAAGGGCCCATCCAGAAAATCGAAGTCTCCTACGCGCCGCCTCTGGGCACGCTGCGCACCATTAAGTTCTCGCCGCAGACCTGGAATGACGGGCCGGATCAATACATGGTCCTCATCGGCCAGCACGCCAGCATCGAGCAGGCGGAAGAAGCCTTCAACAACGAGCGCCGCCTGAGCCTGGCGCTCCGCTCGGGCGGCTACGCGGCGTGGGACTATGATTACCGCACGCGCGTTACCTACAACTCTCCGGAAATGTACGATCTCCTCGATTTCGAGCGCGGCAGTTCCGATCTCAACTTCAACTCGTTCAACGATTTCGTTCACCCCGACGACCGGGACCGGACGCTAGATGGTCAGATCAAGACGGCTCCCTTCGGCTCGGACATGTTCCAGACGCGCTACCGGGTGAAGCAGAGATCGGGCGGCTATATCTGGATCGAATCGATCGCCGGCATCATCCGCAACCCCATCGACGGCAAGCCGGTGAAATGCGTGGGGCTCTCCCGCAATATCGGCGACCAGATGGTGGCGATGGAAAAGATGCAGGCCTCCGAACGCGTGCTCAGGCGCTCGCAGCAGGCCGCACGCCTCGGCAGCTTCACCATCAATGTGGAAACCGGGGCCAATCGGCTTTCCAATGAAATGATTGCGTTGATTGGCATGGCGGACGCCATCGTGCAGCCCAATCTCGCCATGTTCGAGAAGATGATCGAGCCGCAGGACCGCGATCGTTTCAGCGAGGCGGTGGAACTTGCGAAGCTCGGCCACAACAGCCCGGGCTTCGAGATCGCCTACAAGACGCTGGTGACGGGCGATCTCAACTATTTCGAGGTCAAGATCGAAGCGGACCGCAACAGCCAGGGCGATGTCGAAACCATTTTCGGCACCTGCCAATGCGTTACTGAACGCAAGACTCTGGAGCGCAAATACCTGCAAGCCCAGAAGATGGAAGCGGTGGGCCAGCTCACGGGCGGCGTGGCCCATGATTTCAATAATCTTCTGATGGTAGTGATCGGCAATTTGCAACTCGTCGAGCAACTGGTGAAGAATGATGAGCGCGCCTTGAAGCGCATCCGCGCCGCCGCCGATGCGGCCGAGCGCGGCTCCGAGCTCACCAAGCGCATGCTCGCCTTCTCGCGCCAGCAGACGCTGCAGAACAAGAACCTCGATGTGAACAGCCTCGTTGGCCGCATGTCCGATATTCTCCATCATGCGGTGGGCGCCAGTGTCAGCCTCGAGATACAGCCCGCTGGGGACATCTGGCCCATAAAGGCCGACGCCACCATGCTCGAGACGGCGATCCTCAACCTCTGCATCACTGCGCGCGATGCCATGCTGCCCAAGGGCGGCAGGCTCACCATCGAAACCGCCAACCGCGTGCTCGATGCGGCTTGGTGCAAGGAAATGGAAGACATCCAGCCCGGCGAATATGTGGAAATCGCCGTGACCGACACGGGCTGCGGCATCGCGCCGGAGAATCTCGAAAAGGTGTTCCAACCCTTTTTCACCACGAAGGGGCCGGAGGCGGGTTCGGGCCTTGGTCTCTCGATGATCTATGGCTTCGCCAAGCAGTCAGGCGGCCATATCAAGATCTACTCGGAAGTGGGCCACGGCACCACTATGCGCATGTTCCTGCCGCGCCTCAAGGCGGCAGCACCGGCTGCGGAGCAACCGACCGCGAACGTTGTACTGAAGCTGGCTACGCCCGTGCCTCTTCACAAACCCACCGTACTTGTCGTGGAGGACAATCCCTCAGTTCGCGACGTTGCCGCCGCGATGATCGAGGATATGGGTTACGAAGTGATCGTCGCCGCGAGCGGTGCTGAAGGCCTGAAGGCCATAGAGGATCGCCCGGATATCGATCTCGTGCTCTCCGACGTCATCATGGCTGGCGGCATGAATGGCCCCGAGATGGCTCAGAAGGCGCTCAGCGTCCGCCCGGAGCTCAAGGTCCTCTTCATGTCGGGCTATGCGCCGGGCTCGCTTCGCCAGATGCAAGAAGACCTTCCCAACGCCATCGACCTCGTCAACAAGCCCTTCACGCGGAACGATTTGACCGAAAAGGTCAGGCGGGCGCTGGCGGCGTGACCTCCTCTCCCTTGGAAGAGGAAGGGGTCCATTGCGAATCAATGGGAAGGTGAGGGGACCTGGACGTGATTGTTCGGCGCCCAGGTCTCCTCATCCTCCCATCGCGTGCCGCGATGGGCCCTTCATTCTCCCAAGAGAGAAGGGATTTCAACTCCATCCGCGCGCTTTGCCTTGGCCGGTTAACTGCGTGGCCAGAGCCTGGACCTCGGCGAGTGCTGCAGCGAGGGCGGGTAGATCACGGGAGCGGAGGACGAGGTTGGTGGCGAAACCGCCGGGGGATTGGAAGGGATAGGAGCCGATGGCGACGGTGGGATAGCGGGTTTGAATCTCTGACAATGGGATTGCGACATCGCCTTCGCCGCCGAGAAATTCGACGTTGCGCGATTGCATGGGGGTGCCCTTGACGAGGCGCGGCGCGACCTCGTCCATCATCGCCTGCATGATCTTAGGAACCCCCGCCATCACGAAGACGTTCTCCATCTGAAATCCCGGCGCCACTGAGACAGGGTTCTCGATGAGCACCGCGCCTTGGGGGATGCGGGCCATGCGCATCCGCGCCTCATTGGGTTCGCGGTTGATTGTCTTGAAGTAGGCTTCGAGGATTTTCACGGCCTTGGGATCGTGGCCGATGGGAACGCCGAAGGCGCTGGCGATCGAGTCGGCGGTGATATCGTCGTGAGTGGGACCGATGCCGCCGGTGGTGAAGACATAGGTATATCGGGTGCGGAGTGCGTTCACCGCCGCTACGATCTCCGCCTCGATATCGGGAACGGCGCGGGCTTCCTTGAGGTCGATGCCAAGTGCGGTTAGATAATCGGCGATGTAGCCAAGGTTTGTATCCTTGGTGCGGCCCGAGAGGATTTCATCGCCGATCAAGAGAACCGCGGCGGTTGGAACTGTAGCTGCCATTTGCTGTATGCTGATGTGCCACTGCACCGGAGAACTGTCAAAGCCATGCGATTTGCCTCGCCCCTCGTTCCGGGGAAACTCATCCGGCGCTACAAGCGGTTTCTTGCGGATGTCGCTTTGCATTCGGGGGAGACGATCACCGCCGCCTGCGCCAACACGGGCGCTATGCTGGGGCTCAATGATCCCGGTTCCACCGTGTGGCTGTCGCGCTCGGAGAATTCTGCCCGAAAGTATGCCCATACGTGGGAACTGGTAGAGATTCCAAACCTGGGGCTCGTCGGGGTCAACACGGGCAGCCCCAATCGCATCACCGCGGAAGCCATTCGCGCTGGCGTGCTTCCGGAGCTTACCGGTTATGGGTCGATGCGGACCGAGGTTAAATATGGCCGCAATAGCCGCATTGATTTGCTGCTAGAAGGCGAGGGCCGCCAGCCCTGCTATGTGGAAGTCAAGAACGCCCATCTGTTCCGTCAGCCCGGCATGGTGGAGTTTCCCGATTGCGTGACCGAGCGCGGGCGAAAGCATCTGCACGAGCTCGCCGACATGGTGAGATCGGGCGCCCGGGCCGCCATGGTCTATCTCGTCCAGGCGGCCGCACCCAGCCGTTTCACCCTTGCTGAGGACCTCGATCCTTCTTATCTCAAGGCCTTCCGCGAGGCGCGAAATGCCGGTGTTGAGGCTTTCGCCCTATGCTGTAATGTCACTACAACAGAAATCACCGCCAACCGTGCCGTTCCGGTCCAGGTCCCCTGAATGACTTACGTTTCCGCCGACGAAGATATTTCCTCCCGCTCGACGAAGATCAAGCTGCATGAAGCGGCGGATTTCGAAGCCATGCGGAAGGCCGGCCGCCTCGCCGCCGAGGCGCTCGACATGCTGGTGCCCCAAGTGCGGTCGGGCGTCACCACGGAAACGCTCGACAAGCTCATCGTGGAGTTCGCCAGCGACCATAAGGCGAGCCCCGCGCCGCTCAACTATCGCGGCTATCCGAAATCCATCTGCACCTCGATCAATCATGTGGTCTGCCACGGCATTCCCAATGATAAGCCGCTGCGCGAAGGCGACATCCTCAACATCGATGTGACGCTGGTGAAGGATGGCTGGCATGGCGACTCCAGCCGCATGTATTGTGTGGGCGAAGTCACCCGCAAGGCGGAGCGTCTTGTCGAGGTTACCTATGAATGCCTGATGCGCGGCATCGCGGCGGTGAAACCCGGCGGGCATCTCGGCGATATCGGCCATGCCATCCAGAGCTATGCGGAGTCCGAACGCTGTTCGGTTGTGCGCGATTTTTGCGGTCATGGCCTGGGCCGCGTGTTTCACGCTCATCCTAACGTGCTGCATTATGGCCGGCCGGGCGAAGGCGTCGAACTGAAGCCCGGCATGTTCTTCACCATCGAACCGATGATCAATCTCGGCCGGCCGCATGTAAAAATTCTGGGCGATGGCTGGACCGCCGTCACCCGCGACCGCTCGTTATCGGCCCAGTTCGAGCACACTATCGGCGTCACGGAAACAGGTTGCGAGATCTTCACACTCTCGCCCAAGGGCTTCCAACGCCCGCCCTATGGGAATTGACCCGTGGGGTTCGATGATGCGGGCCTCAAGCCACAGCCGCATTATCTCGGCCACCGCGAGCGCCTGAAGGGCCGTTTCCGCAGCGGCGGCCCCGATGCGGTCCCCGATTACGAACTTTTAGAAATGGTTTTGTACCGCGCCATCCGCCGCGGCGACACCAAGCTGCTGGCCAAACAGCTGCTGGCGCGCTTTGGAACCTTCGCCGAGGTCATCAGCGCCGACCCTGAGCGGCTGATAGAGGTGAAGGGCGTTGGCGAAGCGGTGGCGACGGAACTCAAGATCGTGCACGCCGCCGCCATGCGCCTGATGAAAGGCCAGGTCATCAACCGGCCGGTGCTGGCGTCATGGAATGCCATTCTCGAATATATCCGCGCCGCCATGGCCTTCGCCGACGTCGAGCAATTCCGCGTGCTGTTCCTCGACAAGAAAAATCAGCTCATCGCCGATGAGGTGCAGCAGCAGGGCACCGTCGATCACACGCCCGTCTATCCCCGCGAGGTGGTGAAGCGCGCGCTGGAGTTGGGCGCTTCAGCCGTCGTCCTGGTGCACAATCACCCCTCCGGCGACCCCACGCCCTCGCTCGCCGATATCGACATGACCAAGAAGATCGTCGACGCGGGGCAACGCCTCGGTGTCCTGGTCCACGATCACATCATCGTCGGCCGCAAGGGCCACACCAGCTTCAGGGCGCTGACGTTGATTTAAGCTCGATGCCAGCTGAAATCATCACCGGTTTGAAATTCGGGCCCGTCGGCCCTCACGCTGTGCACCTGTGCGTGGATATGCAGCTCATGTTCGCGGTCGGCACCAAGTGGGCGACATCGGCGATCTGGGACGCCTTGCCTGCCGTGGAAGCCATCTGCACGCGTTTCACCGCGAATACCATCTTCACCCGTTTCCTCTGCCCCACCGACCTTGAGCAGACGAGCGGGCAATGGCGGCGCTTTTACGCGGAATCGCCCAGCATGTTGTGCAACGTCATGGATCCCGCCATGCTTGGGCTGTTGCCCGAACTCACGAAATTTTGTCCACCGGCAGTGACGATCGACCGGCACGTCTTTTCGGCCTTCGCCTCGCCTGAGCTGCGGAGTCACTTACTCGATCGCGCCACCGACACGCTCGTGATCACCGGCATCGAGACCGACGTTTGCGTTCTTGCCACAACGCTTAGCGCCATCGATCATGGCTACCGCGTGATCCTCATCCAGGACGCCCTCACCAGTTCGAACACCGAGGGCCAGCAGGCAGCGATCGGCGCGGTGTTT
>JBGTJO010000242.1:0-15039 GCA_041745135.1 Aestuariivirga sp.
AGAAACGAAAAGACGCCGCCCAGAAAAAGCGAGGGCATCATGTCGATGTGGCGGTAACGCCTGAGCAGCAAGGTTTGCAGCGCGAACGTCACGGGCACGCCAAAGCTCGTGGCAACGCCGATCCAGCGACCGGTTTCCAGCCCGTTCCAGCCGATAATGGCTGATCCGCCAAGCGCCAGCAGGGCGGCCCCCCAAGCCAATGCCGAAGGCTTTTCGCCTGTAAGCCACGGGCTGAGGAGCCCTGCGAAAAGCGGCGAAGTGGCGCCGATCACCGCGACGGTGGCCGTGCCGGCAAGGGTTAGCGAAGTGACATAAAACGTCGTTCCGACCGCGAAACACAAGGCGGAGGCGTAGAGAGCGGTGGTGGGTATGGCGCGGAATCTTGCGGGAAAGCTCGATCCGTAACTGAGGATGAGATAGCAGAGCAGCGCGGTTGCCAGCCAATAGCCGCGCCAGCAATTGATCTGCCAGCCATCGAGCTCCGGCATCAGCCGCACGAAAATGCCGGAGAGGCTCCAGCCCACCGTTGCCATGAGCACATAGGCCACGCCGCCGCTGAAACTTTGTTCACTGCCGCGCAAGCGATTCCCCGATCATCCAGTCAGCAATCAGTATTTGCCCGTCGCCGCGAGTCCCTGCAACGCCTTTACCGCCTGACGCACGACAGGGTTAGCGCGCCGTTTAATATGCATGGCGAAATAGACCGGTTGCTCCAATGTGGGGGCATCGGCCACGGGACGGACTTCGCCTGCGAGTGCCGCAAATGCATGCTCGGGAATGTAGGCCGATCCGCCGTTGCGTTTGAGATGGGCGATCGCCAACGCATCAAGGCCCACTGAAAGCCGCGAATGCGAGAGTTCGGCAAGGACTTCCAGATGGCTCTTTTCGAGAGCAGGCGTGTAACCAGGGCGAATATAACTTGCAAGCTCGACATCCCTGAGCCGCCGCGCATGACTCGATACCATGATGAAGCGTTGCTTCATCAAGAGCTCGAACTGGATCTCCGGTAAAAACCTGGGCGCATACATAACTGCGAGATCGAGATTGCCGAAGGCTATGTCCTCGATCATTTGCGGCGAGTAGTCAGTTTCAACATGGAGCGCCAGGCGGGGCATTTCGCGCAGGATAAGGTCCATCCAGTCCTGCAGCAGATTGCCGGCGAGGCTCACGGTTGAGGCGATGCGCAGCGTCCCCTGATGCTTGTCCAGCGCGCTCGCTTCCTGACGCGCAAAGCGCCAGGAGGCCTTGATGGCGCGGGCATATTCCTCGAAGCGGCGGCCTGCGGCGGTGGGGCTGGCCCCCGACCTGCCCCGGACAAAAAGGCTCGTGCCCAAGGCTTTCTCAAGGGAACGGACCCTTGCGCTGACCGTCGATTGAGTAACATTCAGCCGGTCCGCCGTCAGATGAAAGCTTCGGCTTTCCATAAGGTCGAGAAAGGTTTCGATCTGGGCAAATTCCATTCAATCGGAATTATCGATCAATACAGCCATCTTTTCAAGATTTATTGATCGCTCCTTTTGGCCTAAGGTCCACCCTAAGCAGGAGTCACGCCACATGTTCATCGTCGATTGCGACTGCCACAATTACTGGACGTCGGCCACCGTGCTGGAACCCTATTTGTCGGGCGTGTGGAAGGACATGTTCCAGAATGGCGAGCGCACGGGGCCGCGCGGCGCGTTTCCGCACGGGCACAGGCCTTGGTTCCATCCCCATGATTTTTCCCGGAAGGATATCAGGCCAGTCACCGAGGACGACAATTATACGATCATGAAGGAGAAGCACCTCGATCCGAACAACATCTCAATTGCTATCTTGACCGGTGATGAAGCGGTCGAGGCCTCCACCCTCGCCAATCCCTATTATGCCAGCGCGCTGGTTGCGGCCTACAACGACTATCAGATCGACTACTGGCTGCCCAAGGACCAGCGCTTCATGGGCTCGATCGTGATCGCGCCCCAGGATCCGCAGCTTGCAGCCAAGGAAATCCGGAGGCTTGGGAGTCATCCCCGCATGGTGCAGGTGTTGGCCTCGCAAGGCTCAACCAGGCCCTACGGCGATCCGCTCTATCATCCGATCTATGAGGCCTGCGCGGAAGTGGGGCTTCCCTTCACCATCCATCTGGGCGGCCATGGCGGTATCAATACCCACCCCGTAGCACCCTCGCCCACGACCTTCTTCTGGGAGACGCACGCCATTTTCTTCATGTCGGCCATGTCGCATGTGGCCAGCATGATCGCCCATGGCGTATTTGAAAAATGGCCTGGCCTCTATTTTAGCATCGTCGAATGCGGCGTTGCCTGGGTTCCCTCCGTGTTGTGGCGGCTTGACCAGGACTACAAGGCGCTCCGCAAGGAAACGCCGTGGCTCAAGATGCTGCCTTCGGAATATTTCCGCCGTAATATCCGCCTTTCAACCCAGCCGCTCGAACGCCCGGATAATTTGCAGCATCTGTGGTCGACGCTTGAGGCGATGGATGGCGAGAACACGCTCATGTTCGCCTCCGACTATCCTCATTGGGATTACGACGATGTGAAATCGCTGCATCTGCCGCCCGAGTGGAAGCCCAAAATTTTCGGCGGCAATGCCCTTGAGGTTTACAAGCGCATCCCCCGTCCCGCCGCGCAACAGGCAGCGTGAGGAGAACATGGCGGAAAAGACACTGGTTTGCCGCGCCGATGAAATTTCATCCGATGAGCCTCGGATCGTGAAAATTCGCAGCCTGTCGGTGGGCGTGTTCAAGGTGGGCGATAAATTCCACGCGCTGCTTAATGTCTGCCCGCATCGCGGCGCGCCGCTGTGCGAAGGCCTGCAATGCGGAACGACGGCGCCCGTGGACAAGGCGGAATTCATCTATCACCGCGACAACGAAATAGTGCGCTGCGCCTGGCATGGCTGGGAGTTCGATATCGCCACCGGAAAATCGCTGGTCGATCCGGAGATGAAGGCGAGGACCTTCCCGGTCACCGTCGAGAACGGTAACGTCTTCGTGCAGGCGTGAGAGCAGAAACCGGCGAGGACCGCCGGTTGACTAGAACGCTTTGGGCAGGCCTGCCTGTTTGAGGACTTCATTTGCAGTGTGTCGGCTCTTGGACCGCGGGACGATGACGACGCGGCCGGTCAATGGTTTGATCCACTTTTCGTGGCTGCCCTTTCCGCCCGCGGTTTTCTCCCAGCCCGCCGCCTTCAGGAGGCGAACGAGGTCGCGGTAATAGTCCTTGGTCAATCAAGCGACGGCCAGGTCACGTGTGGTTTCCACCTTCACGGTGAAGGGGCGCGAAACCTCCGGCATATTGGCTGCAATGACTTCAGGAGCCAGCGATTCGACAAGCGAAACCAGCTCCTCGAATGTCTCAGCTTCCACGACAAGTCCGGGAATATCGGACTCGCCTGTGAAGACACCTGCTTCGGCGTCCCAATGCGCGGTGACGGTGAAGGTTCTTGGCATAGCTGTAATGGTAGCAGCGATATCGGAAGCTGACAAATTGGCGTGGATTACGCCCTGAGCGCGTTATTGTCGGGGTCGTAGGGGCTTTCGGGAATGACTGTTGCCTTGAATAGCTTGTCGAGAATCTTGATTTCGAGTTCCGTGCCGACGCTAGCGAATTCCGGCTTTACCATGCCGAGCGCCAGGGATTTGTTGACCCGCCAGCCGAATGCGCCGTTGGTGGCACGGCCGATGAGCTTGCCCTTGGCGTAGATGGGCTCGGAGCCGCGGGCATCGGAATCACTGTCGGTGATGCCGTGGATTTCCATGGTGACGAAGTTCCAGTTGAGGCCTCTCTCGCGGCCTTTAACCAAGGCGTCGCGGCCGATGAATTGTCCCTTGTTGGTATGGACGAAACGGTCGAGGCCCGATTCGTAAGCTGAATATTCAATCGACAATTCGCGGGGCACGAGGCGGTAGCTCTTCTCGATCGAAAGCGCGCCCATGGCCTTGATGCCATAGGGGCGGATGCCGAATTCCTTGCCCGCCGCCATTAGTTGATCGAAGAGGGCGACCTGCTGCTCGATCGGGTGATGGAATTCGAAGCCGAGCTCGCCAACGAAATTGACCCGGAGCGTGTGCGCCGTCGTGGTGCCGATACCGATCTCCTTGCCTGAGAGCCAAGGGAAGGCTTCATTGGAGAGATCGGCATCGGTCAACTTTTGCAGAACCTTGCGGCTGTTGGGGCCGGCGAGGACAAGGACTCCCCAATTTGTAGTCACTGGAAACACGCGGACGCTGCCATCGCTGGGCAGAGCCTTCATGAGGTAATCATGGTCGTGGCGCTCGAAAGCGCCGGCGGAAACGAGATAGTAGCCGCGCTCGCGCGCCTTGTAGATGGTGAACTCGGACCGCACACCGCCTTGCGGCGTCAGCATATGGCAGAGCGCAACGCGGCCGATTTTTTTCGGGATGCGATTGGCCATCAGCCTGTCAAGCCAGGCTTCAGCACCGGGACCTGTCACGAAGCACTTGGCGAAGGCCGACATATCCTGCAGGCCGACATTGTTCATGACATTGCGGCATTCCGCGCCCACAAACCTGAAATAGTTCGAGCGGCGGAAGGACCATTTCTCGACGATCCGGCCATCCTCGGTCGGTGGCGCGTGATTATGCGAGGCGAGCAATTCCGGCGTCCCTAGTTCTTTTTCCGTAAGCGAATAATCTTTCGGGGCGAACCAGCCCGGACGCTCCCAGCCATAGACCGAGCCAAACACCGCGCCCAAATCCTTCATGCGGTCATAACAGGGAGTACGCTTCAGAGGCCGCGCGGCTATTCTTTCCTCGTCCGGGTAGTGTGGCGTGAAGACGTTGGAATAGGCCTCTTCGTTTTTTACCTTTAGATAACCGCGCGTGGCGTAGGGACCGAAACGGCGCGGATCGACACCCATCATGTCGATGGTCGGTTCGCCATCGACGATCCATTCCGCCAGTTGCCAGCCGGCACCGCCCGCGGCGGTGACGCCGAAGGAGTGGCCCTCGTTCAGCCAAAAATTCTTGCGATCCCAGGCGGGGCCGATGATGGGCGAACCATCGGGCGTATAGGCAATAGCGCCGTTGTAAACCTTCTTGATACCGACTTCGCCGAAAGCTGGAACGCGCGCGATGGCGGTTTCGATATAGGGCGCAAGCCTATCCAGGTCTTCCTGGAAGAGTTCGTATTCGCTTTGCTCGGAGGGACCGTCCACATAGCAGACGGGCGCTCCCTTCTCGTAGGGACCAAGCAGCAGGCCGCCATTTTCCTCGCGCATGTACCAGCTTGAGTCGGCTTCGCGCAGCACGCCCATTTCGGGCAACCCCTTAGCCTGACGCTCGCGTATCAATGGATGGGGCTCGGTCACGATATATTGGTGCTCGACGGGGATCACGGGGATGTCGAGACCCACCATGGCACCCGTTTTGCGGGCAAAGTTTCCGGAGCAAGACACGACGTGTTCGCAGGTGATGTCGCCCTTGTCCGTCGCCACTTGCCACTCACCGCTTGACAGTTGATTGATCGCGACGACGGTGGTGTTGCGATAGATCTCAGCGCCGTTGGCGCGAGCCCCTTTCGCGAGTGCCTGGGTTAGGTCGGCGGGTTGAATATAACCGTCGTCAGGATGCTGGATCGCGCCGAGAATACCTTCCGTTTCACAGAGCGGCCAAATTTCCTTAAGTTGCGCAGGCGTCAACTTGTTGACCTTGACCCCAATCGTTTCGGCCACGCCTGCGTAATACACGAACTCGTCCCAGCGATCCTTGGTGCGGGCGAGGCGGATGTTCGAGACCTTACTGAAGCCCACATGCTGGCCGGTCTCGGCTTCCAGTTCGCCATAGAGCTTGACCGAGTATTTGTGAATCTGGCCGACCGAATAGGAGAGATTGAAGAGAGGGAGGAGGCCAGCCGCATGCCAGGTCGAGCCCGATGTGAGCTCCTTGCGCTCGACGAGGACGACATCGCTCCAGCCTTTCTTGGCCAAGTGATAAAGGGTGGATACGCCCACCACGCCGCCGCCGATCACCACCACGCGCGCGCTTGTTTTCATGGAAATCCTTCTCCCAAGCCAAGTTTTGGGCAACAGAGTGAGAAAAATTCAACAGAAGGCAAGTGGAGCGACCGGAGCGAAGCAGAATCCGACACTAGCCTGCAAAGCCGCCCGACTTGAGGAAGGCCAATTCCTCAGGCGTCGATTTCCGGCCGAGGATGGGATTGCGATGGGGGAAGCGGCCGAATTTTTCGATGATATCCAGATGGATTTTCGCGTAATAGGCCATTTCGGGGAGACCCATGGTGCTGAAGATCGCGAAGCAGCGTCGTTGCGCATCGAGATCCTCGGCATGCTCGAAGGGCATGATGAGCCAGAAAGCTTTGGGCGGGGGAAGCTTCCGATGGTAGCCCCGTGCGACCCATCCCTTGGCGAGCTTGAGCGCGTGCGCATCGGCGGCAAAGGCCAGAGGACTGCCCCTGTGTATATTGCGCGAGACCTGATCGAGCAGGAGCACGAGCCCCAACGCGCCTTCCGGCGTCTCTCCCCAATGATCGAAGGCGCCGAGGCGGGCTTCTTTAAGGAGGGCGCCGAAACGGACCGCCAGCGCGCCGTCGAAGCCTGCATCCTTGGTGAACCAGCGCAAGGGGCCAGCGGTCATCCAGAATTCCACGATGGTTTCGGATTTCATGAAAGTGCCATGTGTTGCTCGATAAAGCCCGCCAGCGCCGTCACATCGTCGCGGTTGAACAGCGGCACGGGAGCATCGGGCACTTCGCCGGTCGCCGCGATGGCGATGACGGTCGGATCGCTGCCGGCAAGTTTCGGATGATCGAGCGCCAAGTTGCGCACCTCGATCTTGTGGTGCGTGTCGCGTTTGTAGCCCTCTACGATGACGAGATCGCAAGGGGCTAGCTTTGCCAGTATCTCGGCCAGCGCAGGCTCGGGCTCGTTCCGGGATTCATGGATCAAGGCCCAGCGGCTTTGCGACACGATGGCGACCTCGGTGGCGCCCGCCTTGCGGTGGCGGAAACTGTCGCGGCCCTCATGGTCGATGTCGAAGGAATGGTGGGCGTGCTTGACAGTGGATATGCGCCGGCCGCGCCGCGTCAGCTCCGCGACGAGTTTTTCGACGAGCGTGGTCTTGCCTGCGTTCTTGAATCCGGCAACTCCGATCACCTTGTTCATTGACCGAACTCCACGGCGATCGCCTGTGCTTGCGCAAGCTGCTCGGGACTGTTGACGTTGAAGAATGGATCAAAGAGATCGACCGGCCATTCGGCCGTTGCTGCGTCCACATGCGCCGCCCAATCCTTCACCCGCAACATCCCAGCCGTTATCGCCTCATCCAGCGCTCCGCTCAACGCCACCGGCCACAGGCCCGTCAAGTAATGTTCTTGTCCGCTCGACTTTGCGATGGCGGCCCTTGCTTTGAAGGTTGCAAGCCTCGTTACGAGATCGCGTGGAAGAAAAGGCGCATCAGAAGGAATCGTAATGAGCCAATCAAAACCAGCGGCTTTTGCCCATCGCAATGTCGCGTGGAAGCCTGCGAGCGGTGTTTGCCCGCCATCTGGCAAATCCGGAATCACAGTAAGCCCGCTGCCTTGGAAACGAGTTGCATCGCCATTGGCGTTAATCGCCAGCCGGTCGACCTGCGGCGCCATGCGCTCGATGATGCGGTCGAGAATGCGTTTGCCGCCGACTTCGATAAAAACTTTTTCGACGCCGCCCATGCGCGAAGAGCGGCCGCCCGCGATGATGACGCCAGCGATCACGCGTGGGCGTAAATGCGCTGCTGCGGAATCCAGGTGACGATGGCATCGCCCGATCTCACTTCGCCTTCGCGCTCAACCCAGCCCACAAGCCCACGCTTGTGCATGGCGGCCTGGACGAAGCCCAGGGCCTGATCGGGATTATTTTTTTCGATGATTTCCGCAGGGTACCGGCAGGGGAAATTTTCCATATCGACTACAATGGTGGCGCCTGAGGGAAATTGCAGGCGGCTCGAGGGCGGCAATAGGCTCAAATCGGGGATGCCGGAGGTCACCAAATTAGCGCCAACCCATTCCGGCTTGACTGCCGGTATTTTCATGATGCCGGCAATGTCGGCCAGCTCTTCCACCGATAGGATCGAGACCTGCCTCGCATTGCGCACGTCCGTGCCGCGCTTGAACTGCTTCAGCATGCGGCTGTCGGATTTGCGGTTGAGGCCGCCGTGGCAATCGCCCTCGATGCCGGAGAACAGCAGGCGTATTTCGCCGACCTCGGACTTCTCCAGACCGCTCTCGCGATCGGGATTGGCGAGCAGCATTTCGACACGGCCCGAAAATCGGGTTTTGGACAATAGTTCCGGCACGGTGTAACTCCTCCAGAAAGCCATGCCTTATAGCCGAAACATATTGGAACGCGATACGGTCGAGGAGCTTGATCTTTCCGGCCTGCTTTGCCCGTTGCCGGTGCTCAAGGCTAAAAAGCGCCTCGCCACCATGGAGCCCGGAGAAGTGCTCAAGGTCATCGCAACCGACCCCATGTCGGCCACCGATATGGCGCACTTCTGCAACGAACAGGGCCATACGCTTTTGGAACAATCGCAAGTGCCCAACGCCCTCATATTCAGGATCCGACGGAAATGACCTTCGATTTCGGCAGCTTCAACAATTGGGGCCAGCTCCGGCAGGTGGCAGTGCGCGATGTGAACGCAGCCTTCGCTTCCGAGGCCAAGATCGATGCCGAGTGGCAGCAACTGAACTATCATTCAAGGCCAGACCTCTCCAATGCCCACGCCGAATTCGCGGAAGTGGAGAAAATTCTGGCGGCCAACGGTGTCGAGGTCATAAAGCTCCCCCCTGCCGAGGGCCTGACACTCGATTCGCTTTATACTCATGACGCGCTGATCGTGACGCCCAAAGGCCTGGTGCTGCCCAATATGGGCAAGCCGGCGCGGCGGGGAGAGCCGGCCGTCAACGGCGCTCATCTGAAGAAGCTGGGCTTTCCGATCGCCGGGGAGATTACTGCGCCGGGCAAGATCGAGGGCGGCGATCTGGTGTGGATCGACCGCAACACGCTGCTTGCCGGCATCGGCTACCGCACCAATCTCGAAGGGGTGCGCCAGCTGGGCGTATTGGCCGGCTCCGATGTCAACATCGTCTGGTTCGACATGCCACACTACAAGGGCAAAACCGATGTCTTTCATCTCATGTCGTGCCTGAGCCCGCTTGATGAAGATTTGGCGGCGGTTTATTTGCCGCTGATGGCGGCGCGGCTTGTTGAATTCCTGGAAGAGCGCGGGATTAATTTCGTCGAGATACCCGACAATGAATTCGAAACCATGGGCTGCAACGTTCTGGCGCTGGGGCCGCGTCACGCCATGATGGTCGACGGCAATCCCGAAACCGCGCGCCGCATGCGCGAGGTTGGCGTCACTGTCGAAATCATCCAGGCCGACGATATCTGCCGCAAGGGCGAAGGCGGCCCCACCTGCATGACGCGCCCGCTGGTCAGGGGATAGTTTTCACCGGTTCAGCGACAGTGTCTTGTCGGTGAAAGCTGCGGCCCCGCCGGTTATCTGATCGGTAAAGGCGCGGAAGAGGCCTTCGATGGCGGGCTTTTCGATATCCTTGACGATGAACACGAGGCGCGTGCGCTCGTCGTTGTCCGGCCAGCGCGCTAGCCTCATGGGAGGATGAAACACGTGTTGCACTCCGTGCAGGACCACAGGCCGGCCCGGATCGTCGGCGACCTTTACGATGGCCTTCAGGCGCAGCAGATTGGCGCCGTGATAGGATTTCAGGAGTTCGAGAAACAATTCGAGTCCAGCGGCGCTGATGGGTCGATCCTCAGTGAAACTGAAGGAACGGATGTGATTGTCGTGGCGGGAGACGTCGTTGTGACGGTGGCCATTGTGGCGATGGCGCTTCTCTCCAATTTCATAGGCTTCCGCGGCCAGCCAGTTGCGCACATCCGCGGTTTTTTTGGCGGGATCGAACAGGCCCATGGAGAACAGGCGTTCGGCAGTCGCCTCGTTGCGGTGGGTCGTGAGCAGGCGTGCTGCGGGATTGAGCTTGCGCAGCCTTGCGATGATGGCGAAAAGCATGTCCTCGCCCTCGCGGCCGGAAAGAAGGTCAACTTTAGCCAGGACGATGCGGTCGGCCAGTGCAACCTGTTTAACAGCCTCCGCGTGGGCATCCAATGTCGCCATGCCGTTCGCCGCATCGACAACGGTGATGACACCTTCGAGATGGCAACGAGCCAGCAACGTCGGCTCGCTCATCACCGAATGCAGCACGGGAGCGGGATCAGCCAGGCCCGTTGTTTCGATAACGATGCGGTCGAAGGGTTTCACGGTGCCCTGATCCCGCCTCGCCAGAAGATCGTGCATGGTGTCGATCAGGTCGCCGCGGATGGTGCAGCACAGGCAGCCTGAGGCCATCTCCACGATATTGTCGCTCACACTTTCAACCAGCAAGTGATCGATGCCAATGTCGCCGAACTCATTGATGATGACGGCGGCGTTGGCGAGGAAGGGATCCTGCAGCAGAAAATTGAGGAGCGTGGTCTTGCCGGCGCCCAAAAAACCGGTGAGGACCGCTACGGGAACAGGCACGCTGCTCATTTCCGTTTCACGCGCATTTTGGTCTTTATCCTTGAGGTATCGGAGCCTTGGGCTCGCGGTTTCTCCGGCTTGGGGGTCAAGGCTGCAAGGGCGGCAAAGCTTTCCGGCATCATCACGTTGCAATAGACGCCTTCGCTGCGGAACTCCGCGCACGCCGACAGGCTGCGGTTCCTGTCGATGTTCCAAACCACCACTCCGAAGCCGCCGCCCGGCAACTTCATAATGCCTCCCGATCCGGACAGGCTTAGACCGATGGGGCTGAGCAGCCGGCCGCGGAGCGACGTATCGGCTTGCTGGGCGGTTTCGTAGCTGCCGAGCGAAATACCCCAGCCCCTGGGGTCGTGGGGGCTGACGAGGGTTACAACCGGCTTCTTCTTGCACACGCTTGCGGTCATGTCAGTTGGCAGGAGTGCTCCGAGCGTTCGGTTTTCGAGTTGCGAAATTTTGGTAGGCGTGCCCTGCCGTGCCCTTGCAAAGCCGTCGACGAGAAGCAACTCCGCCAGATCGGCGCGGGCTTTTCCGGAGCGCGCGCCGAACACGATGGCCACGAGCTTGCGCCCCTCCCGGGTGGCGGAGGCCACCAGATTGAATCCGGAATTGCACACGAAGCCCGTCTTCATTCCGTCGGCCTCGGTCATGCTGCGGATCAGCGAATTGCGGTTTGCCAATTTCCGCTTGCCGACCTTGACGGAGGGTTGCCTGAAATAGTGCGCGTATTCGGGAAACTCCGTCAGGATCGCAGCAGCCAGGATCGCAGTGTCGCGCGCCGTGGTGATTTGCCGGGCGTCGAACAGGCCATTGGGATTGGCGTAATGGGTCGCCGTCATGCCGAGGCGCTTGGCCGCGTCGTTCATCGTTGCCACGAAATTCTGTAAGGAGCCGCCCGCCGCCTCGGCCAGCACATAGGCGATATCGTTGGCGGAATAGACGAGCAGCGCCTGCAGCGCGAAATCCACCGGCACGGTTTTGCCGACGGGCACGCCAATCTTGCTGGCTGGTTGGGCATTGGCGGTGGTGGAGACGGGAATGCGCTGGTCGAGATGCATAAGCCCGAGGCGCAGGCGCTGGAAGACGATGTAGGACGTCATAAGCTTGGTGATGGAAGCGGGATACCAAGGTTCACCCGCGCGGTCGTGGGAGAGCACATCGCCGGTTGCGGGATCGAACAAAAGGGAAGGGCCCGCAGCCTTGGCTGTATCAGCCAGCACGAGGAACACCGCCAGAAAGAATGTCAGTTTGCGGATCAAGACGAGCAAGTGAGCATCCTTGAGCAGTGAGCCTGTCATCAACACGCGGGAAGCGGCGGAAGTGCGGCGGCTGGCCAATGATGTCCCATACTGGACACCAGCCAGCAGATCAAAGGATACTTGTTTGGAGGCCCGCAAAGTAGTCTATGCAAATGGACCATCTCTCCTCAAGTTCTGCCCGCCATGCTCGACCTCATTCCCTTCTCCCGCGCGCATTTTGCAGTGCTCTCTAGCTGGTTCACGAACGAGCGCGAAACTGTGCAATGGGGTGGTCCCTCGGTTTCCTTCCCGATCGGCGAAGTTCAACTGAATACAATGCTTAACGAGGGCCGCGCCAAACCACCCCTCCGGTTGTGCTGGACGGCTCGTGAAGGCAGCGAGTTAGTCGGCCACGCGCAGCTCGCTTTCGACTGGCGGAATGGTAACGCCACGCTTGCCCGGGTCGTGATCGCGCCCGTAGCCCGTGGGCGGGGCCTCGCCCCCATCATGCTTTCGCTAGTCATCGATGAAGCCTTCTCCCGCAAGCAGATCGAACGCATCGAGCTAAATGTCTTCACCTTCAATATAGCGGCCATTCGCACTTATTTACGTCTCGGCTTTAGGCATGAAGGCATACGGCGATCATCGGCGCGCGTAGGCGGTGAGCGTTGGGATACAACTATAATGGCAATGCTACGTAGCGAATGGCCCAGGTAGCGCACCCGCCCGACACCCCAATTACCATCTCAGTGTTTTTGACGTCCGGGACCAGGGGATACTAATGCAGCGCTAATTCGTGGTGCCCCTGGAGGGACTCGAACCCCCACGCCCTTGCGAGCAACAGATTTTGAGTCTGCCGCGTCTACCATTCCGCCACAGGGGCTTCACCAACGCGAGGACTTAAGGACCGGTGCTTGCGCCGTCAACCGGAAAGGGCGACAAGCAGCCGATGATTAGGATCACCGATTCCTTAGGCATCGATCCCCGCCATATCGCGGAGAGTTTTGTTCGCGCCTCGGGTCCCGGCGGGCAGAATGTCAACAAGGTGTCGACCGCGGTGGAACTTCGCTTCGATGTCGCCAATGCGGGCCTGCCGGACGATCTCAGGGCAAGGCTTCGAACCCTTGCCGGGCGGCAATTGACTCAAGACGGCGTGCTGGTGATCACATCGCAGGTGCATCGCTCGCAAGAGCGCAACCGCGATGCCGCGATGGTCAAGCTGGTCAGTCTCTTGCGTCGCGCCGCCATCCGTCCGAAGCGCCGCATCGCCACACGGCCGACGAAAGCTTCGAAGACGCGGCGGCTCGACAGCAAAGCGAAGCGCTCGCGCGTCAAAAAACTTCGTAGCGTGTCACCAGCGCACGACTGATGTTACGCAAGCTTTATCATTGGACGCTGTCGCTCGCCGCCCGCAAGACCGCCGAGGTCTGGCTCGCCATTATTGCTTTCGTCGAAAGCTCGGTGTTTCTGGTGCCCGCCGATGTTCTGTTCCTTCCCATGGCGCTGGCGCGGCCATCGCGGGCTTATCGCTATGCGGCGGTCGCCACCATCGCGTCCACGCTGGGCGGCATTGCCGGCTACATTCTGGGCTCGCTCGCCTACGATACGGTAGCCAAGCCCATTCTCGATTTCTATGGCAAGCTTGCGGCCTTCGAGGAGCTCAAGGCCTGCACCGGCGATGACACGCTGATGCTGTTGCTGGTGACATCGGGGCTCGCTCATCTGCCGCCGATCAAGATCGTCACCATCCTCGCCGGCGTTGCGCAGATCAGCTTCAGCTTCTTCGTGCTCTCATGCATCATTGCGCGCGGTGCCCGCTTCTTTGCGCTTGCCTGGGCACTGCGGCGCTATGGCGAGCCGATCCGTGACTTCATCGAGCGGCGACTTGGGCTCATCGCGGCGCTTGCGGCGATCATTCTCATCGTGCTCTATTTTGCCGCGAAATATTTCGTGAGTTCGGGAGCCCTGACGTCGTGTTGAGTTACATGACAGCGCAGCGTGCGGCGTTCATCATCTTCGCCGTCACGGCGGCAACTCTCGTTGGCGCGTGGATCTTTGAATATTATGGGTATGCGCCATGCGAACTCTGTCTGAAACAACGCTGGCCTTACTATGCCGCCATTCCCCTAAGTCTCGCACTCGCACTGCGTGGCGAATACTATCCATCGCTGGCGCGCAAGGGGCTTTATGTTCTGGCGCTCGTCATGTTGGGCAGCGCGGTCTTCGGCGCCTATCACGCAGGCGTTGAATGGAAGTGGTGGGCGGGACCTGGCACATGCGGCGCGGAGGGCGGCCTTTCTGGAGGCCTTCCCGACCTGACCAAGCCGGCGGTGATGTGCGATGAAGCGGCGGTCCGCATCTTCGGATTGTCGCTGGCAGGCTGGAACGCAGTGATCTCGCTGGTCCTGACAATTGTAGCCTTGGCAGGCGCAAGGCCGGCTCAGGTTCAAATCGCCAGACACCAATAATTTTCTCCGTCACCTCAGCGAACGCTGGGGTCCCGCTTGCCGGTCAAAGCGGGATTCCGGCGTTCGCCGGAATGACGATGTAAAAAGCTAGCGCTGGAATGACGGAGAGAGGGTGAGCGCTGCTTAAGGATCGAGTTCCGTATCCCAGTAGAGATAATCCTGCCAGCTTTCGTGCAGATAATTGGGCGGAAATAGCCTGCCGTTGCTGTGCAGCTGAGAGACCGTCGGGCGCACCGGCTTTTGCGCGGGATACATGCGCACCTGGTTGGGCAAGTGACCGCCCTTGGTCAGATTGCAAGGCGAGCAGGCGGTGACGACGTTTTCCCATGTCGTCTGCCCGCCCTTGGAGCGGGGGATCACGTGATCGAAGGTGAGATCCTGATGGTCGCTGCAATACTGGCAGGTGAAGCGGTCGCGCAGGAAGACATTGAACCGCGTGAAGGCGGGCGTGCGCGAGGGTTTCACATAGGTCTTCAGCGAGACGACGCTGGGGAGGCGAAACTCGAAGGAGGGACTGCGCACCACGCGGTCATATTCCGAGACGATATTGACGCGGTCCAGGAACACGGCCTTGATCGCATCCTGCCAGCTCCAGAGCGACAAGGGGTAGTAGCTCAACGGGCGGTAGTCCGCATTGAGAACGAGAGCGGGGCAGGCTTCCGGCGTTTGATACACACGCAACCTCTTCGTTCGAGATATGTACTACTATATCTTGTGTGGCGGTTCTGTGAAGGGGGCCTACAACACGGTCTGGGATATTCCTTTCAGGCCGCGATAATGGCTC
>JBGTJO010000243.1:0-12237 GCA_041745135.1 Aestuariivirga sp.
TGTAGTAGACGCGGTAAGCCCTGGCCGCCGTGGCGATCTCCTCCGCCGTGCCGGTGAGGCCGATCAGGCGCGGACTGAAGTTCTCGACATAGGCTTTCAAACTGGCCGGAGTGTCGCGTTCCGGATCAAACGAGATAAAGATGGGCTGGATGGCCTCGCCCTTGGCGCCCATCTGGTCGACTGCTTCGGTCATCACTTGCAATTCAGTCGGGCAGAGATCGGGACAATAGGTATAGCCGAAGAACACCAGCATGTATTTGCCGAGAAAATCCTTCTCGGTGACGCGGCCGCCGTTCTGATCGACGAGGCTGAACGGCCCGCCGATCAACGCTTCGCCCATGCTGATGGCGCTGCCGCCGGGACGAAAGATGAGCGCTGCGGCGCCAATGACGAGGGCCAACGAAAGTATGGCGGCGGCGATCAGGGCCTGGCGGCGGGATGGCATGGCGAGCGTGGCTTTCGTTTTCCGCAGACATAGGCGTAATGTGCTTAAGGGGCAACCAGATGAACCTCCTGTCGTCCAGCCTGACATTCGAGACGAATATCCCGCCCAAGGATGCCGAGCTTGGCGTGCTGCGGCTCCGCACCCTGGTGCGCCTGCGCTGGCTCGCGGTCATCGGGCAGACGGTGGCGGTGCTCGGCGTTTATTTCCTGCTGGGCTTCCCGCTGCCCATCGGCCTTTGTCTCGCCGCCATAGCGCTCAGCGCCTGGCTCAATCTCTTTTTGACCGTCAGGTGGCGCAAGAGCATCCGCCTGCAACCTTCGCATGCGGGCTTGCTGCTGGCCTACGATATCCTGCAGCTGGCCGTGCTCCTCTATCTGACCGGTGGATTGGAAAATCCCTTCGCCTTTCTGTTTCTGGTGCCGGTCACTATTTCAGCGACCTCGCTGCCGCTGAAATGGACCTTATGGCTTGGCGGAGTGGCCTTTGTCTGCGCCACCTTCCTCACCACCAACCATATGGCGCTGCCCTGGACGCCCGATGTGCCGCTGATCTTGCCCGATGCCTATATCGCCGGCATGTGGGCGGCGATCATGTGCGGTGTCGTGTTTTCCGCGCTCTATGCGCGGCGCATCGCCGAGGAAGCGCGGCAGATGTCGGCCGCGCTTTCGGCAACGGAGATGGTGTTGGCGCGCGAACAGCGGCTCTCGGCACTTGACGGATTTGCCGCAGCCGCAGCGCATGAGCTTGGCACCCCGCTCGCCACGATAGCGCTCGTTGCCAAGGAATTGAAACGCGAGCTGCCCCCAAATGATCCTCATACGGAGGATATCGATCTCCTGGTGAGCCAGGCCGGGCGCTGCCGGGAAATTTTGGCCAAGCTTGCCAATCGCGACGCCCAGGACGATGAAATCTATCAGCGCACAAAAATGCTGGTGATGATCGAGGACTTGATCGCGCCATTGCGCGGGTCGGATGTGGATATCACGGTCACCAGCTCTGCCGCTGAAGGTGCAGAGCCAGTGTTCCGTCGTAATCCCGCGATTGCCTATGGGCTAGGAAACCTCCTGGAAAACGCCGCCGATTTCGCGGCGGAGAAAGTCGCGGTGGACGCGCGCTGGACGGCGGTAAGCGTTATCATCTCGGTCAGCGATGATGGACCGGGGTTTCATCAGGATATCTTCGACCGGCTGGGCGATCCTTTCGTCACCACGCGCCCGGGCTATGGCGCCGAGCCGGAGGAGGGCGGCCATGACGGCATGGGCCTTGGATTCTTCATCGCCAAGACGCTGCTGGAGCGTTCGGGTGCCGTGGTTTCCCTTTCGAACCGGCCAGCCCCGGAGCACGGCGCCGTGGTGCAAATTGTCTGGCCCCGCGCCGTCATCGATGTCGGCAAGGCTTGAGCCCCCTTCCCCGGCGGTCTACACCAGCGCTGATGACCGCGATCAAATTGCCCCCCGACAAAACACTGCTGCTCGTCGATGATGACAAGCCGTTCCTGACCCGGCTTGCCCGGGCCATGGAGATTCGCGGCTTCGAGGTGCGCATGGCTGAATCCGTGGCCGAAGGCGTAGCACAGGTTAACGCGTCCCCTCCCGGATACGCGGTCGTCGATTTGCGTCTTGCCGATGGCAATGGCCTCGATGTGATCGAAACGCTGCATTCAGCCAGGCCCGATGCCCGCGCCGTGGTGCTCACGGGTTACGGCAATATCGCCACCGCCGTGACGGCGGTGAAGCTGGGCGCCATCGATTATCTCGCAAAGCCCGCCGATGCCGATGCCGTCTATGGCGCGCTGGTTGGCGACAAGGACAACCGCGCCCTCCTGCCCGACAACCCCATGTCGGCCGACCGGGTGCGCTGGGAGCACATTCAGCGAGTCTACGAGCTGTGCGGGCGCAATGTCTCCGAGACGGCGCGCCGCCTCAATATGCACAGGCGAACCTTGCAGCGCATCCTCGCTAAGCGCGCGCCTAAATAGTTAACCATAAACGCTGCGGCACTTGTCTTGCAGGAGACCGCCTGTCGTCTCATTTCAGCAAAGGTACCGTCATGCCCTTCAAGCGCGATCTCAAATCCTTCCGTGCCCAGTTTGAGCGCGACGGCTACATCCTTCTGAAAGATATCTTAACCGAGGACTTCACGGCCTACCTGGAGGATTTCCTTGACCTGTCGCGCAAGGGCCGTGTGGCCGAGACTGGCCAGTGGCGGATCGGCGGCAAGAAGCACCAGTTTCTTTTTTCCTTCCCGTCTGAGGATGTGGCCTTGCGGTTTCGCGCCGGCATCGCTGACCTTACGGGCATGGATGAAAGCGCCATCGCCGTTTCGGAACGGCACTTGAAGCAGTATGAGGCGGATGCTCCCGACTATCCAGCACCCCACAAGGACCGTGGCGCCTCGCGGATCTCGATCGGCCTGCCGATCCATCTCGGTCCCGAAACCAGCGTCTGCGTGTTCCCCACGCTCGATCGATTCCCCAATCCCTCCGAACGAGCCGTATTCATGACCCCACAAGATCATCCTGGCCTTGCGGAAATCTACAACTCCAGCGACGCCGTGCTCTTGCACGAACAGCTGGGCGACATGGTCGTCTTCCTGGGTTCCACCATTTACCACGAGCGCATTCGCCCCCGCGGCACGGCCGTTCTCTATATCAAGGTCAACGACGAGGGCGCCGATCCGCTTGGCGAAAACATCTACAGCACATCAAAACAACTGATCGACGCCTGAACAATCGTCCTCTTCCCGCTCGCGCGGGGCGAGGACGTTTTGAATAATCCCCGCCAGAAATCCCGGGAGGTCGTCCGTCACATGGTGGACATGGGGCTGATTGATGCCTCCTGTCTCCCGGTTGAGCTTCGCAGCATCTTGATTTTCTAGCGCCACCACCAGCACCGTCGTCATGCCGAGCGCATGGGGCGCTTCGAGGTTGCGGGCGATGTCTTCGAACATGGCTGAGGTTTGCGCGCGGATGCCGGTCTGGCGGATGAATCTCCGATAGGGCTCCATGTCCGGCTTCGGAATGAAGTCAGAATGGACGATATCGAAGATATCTCCGAAATGGTGAGTGACGCCAAGCCTCGCCAGCACCTTGTTGGCGTGCGCCACGGTGCCGTTGGTGAAGACCAGCTTGCGGCCGGGCAAGGCGTGCAGAACTTCATCCAGCTGTGGATTGGCTAAGACCGGAGAGTGGTCGATATCGTGGACGTAATCGAGAAAGCCGTCGGGGTTGATGCCATGTTCGACCATGAGACCGCGGAGTGTCGTGCCGTGCTTGAAGAACAGCTCTTTCTGCCGAAGCCGGGCTTCGGCGGGGTCCACCTTCAGGAGACGCGAGACGAACTCGCCCATCCTTACATCGATCTGGTCGAACAGCCGGCAGGAGGCGGGATAGAGTGTGTTGTCGAGATCGAACACCCAGGTATCGACGTGATCGAAACCTCTCACACGCCGGTCCGCGAAACGCGCGTGCCCACACCGTGAGGTGTCAGCAGTTCCAGCAGAACCGAATGCGGTACTCTTCCATCGAGAATGATGACGCCTTCAACGCCTGATTCGACCACGGCAACAGCACTTTCCACCTTCGGGATCATGCCGCCGGTGATGGTGCCGTCGGCGACCAGGTCCGGCACGTCGCCAATCCGGAGCTCGCTGATCATGTTCTTGTCGCGGTCGAGCACGCCTGCGACGTCGGTTAGAAGCAGGAGCCGTTTGGCCTGCGTGGCGGTGGCGATGGCGCCGGCGGCCGTATCGGCGTTGACGTTATAGGTTTCGCCCTCCCAGCCGACGCCAACGGGGGCGATCACCGGAATGGCGTCGCTCTTCATGATGGTGTGGAGGATTTCGATGTTGACTCGTGCCGGCTCGCCAACAAATCCGAAATCGATCTCTTCGACCTTGCCTGTCTTTGGGTCGGTCTTTTTCTTAACGAAACGCTCCGCCACCAGAAGATTGCCGTCCTTGCCGGAAATGCCCACCGCGCGGCCGCCTGCCTGTTGGATCGAGGCCACGATCGATTTGTTGATGGAGCCCGCCAGCACCATCTCGACCACATCCATTGTTTCCCGGTCCGTGACGCGAAGGCCCTCGCGGAACACGGGCTTCACCGCGAGCTTGTCAAGCATCCGGTTGATCTGCGGGCCGCCGCCATGGACCACGATGGGGTTAAGCCCGCAGACCTTGAGCATCACCATGTCGCGGGCGAATTGCTGGGCAAGGGTTGGATCGACCATGGCATGGCCGCCATATTTCACCACGATGATCTCATCGTCGTAGCGTTGCAGGAACGGCAGCGCCTCGGAAAGAATGCGGGCGGTTTCGCTGGCCGGCGTGTCGGTCATCTCTGGCGCTTCCTGCAGCATGGCCGCCTTATAAGGCATTGCCACGCGCTGCCAAGGGACTCAGAGAAGCCCCGCGATCTCGGCGCGAAGTTCGGGGAGGCCAAAACCTGTTTCGCTTGAAGTCGCATGGATCAGCGGGAAGGCGGCCGGCCGTTTGCGCGCCACGCCCTCGGTTTCAGTGCAAACCTTCTGAACGTCACCCGGCTTGATCTTGTCGATCTTGGTGAGCACCAGCTGAAAGGTGACGGCGGACTCGTCCAGCAAATCGAACATTTGCTCATCGGCGGCAAGAACGCCATGGCGGGCATCGATCAGCACGAAAGCGCGGGTGAGGTGCGGCCGTCCGCGCAGATAGCCCCGCAGCATGGATTGCCACTTTTTCACGTCTTTCTTGGGGGCCTTGGCATAGCCGTAGCCCGGCATGTCGATAAGCGTGAGTTTCCCGCTAATGTCGAAGAAGTTAAGTTCGCGCGTGCGGCCTGGCGTGTTCGAGGCCCGTGCCAGATCATTGACACCCGTCAGCGCGTTGATGAGCGAGGACTTGCCGACATTCGAGCGGCCGGCGAAAGCGATCTCCACTCCCTTTGCCGCCGGAAGCTGATCGAGCTTTGCCACGCCCAGAATAAAAGTCGAAGGGCCGCCGAATAGCCGGCGGCCCGCATCGATTTCATCGGTGGTGAAGCGTCCGCTCACCCCGCCGGCTTCTTCTTGAGGAAGGGGATGCTCTCGCGGATATTGCCGAAGAGATTGGCTTCAACGCCATGGCGCCTCATGATGACCCACTGCTGAAGGATCGACAGCAAATTGCTCCAGGCCCAGTAGATCACAAGCCCTGCGGGGAAGGTGCCGAGCATGAAGGTGAAGATCACCGGCATCCAGTTGAACCGGCTCGCCTGGATGGGATCGGGCGGTGTGGGATTGAGCCTCATCTGCACCCACATGGTGATGCCCATGAGCAGCGGCCAGACGCCGATTAACAGATAATCCGGCACGTCGTAGGGTAGAAGCCCGAAGAGATTGAACAGGCTGGTGGGGTCCGGCGCCGAGAGATCGCGAATCCAGCCATAGAACGGCGCGTGGCGCAGTTCGATTGAGGTCAGGATCACCTTGTAGAGAGCGAAGAAGATGGGAATTTGCACGACCACCGGCAGGCAACCCGACAGCGGCGAAACCTTTTCGCGCTTATAGAGTTCCATCATGGCCTGTTGCTGCTTCACGCGGTCGTCCGGAAACTGCTCCTTGAGCTTGAGCATTTCTGGCTGCAGCTTCTTCATCTTGCTCATGGAGGCGTAGGACTTGTTGGCGAGCGGAAACACCGCGAGCTTCACCAGCACTGTTGCCAGCAGAATGGCGAGGCCGAAATTGCCGACCAGATTCTTGAGCCATTCGAGCAGATAGAACATCGGCTTGGTCAGGAAATAGAACCAGCCCCAATCGATCATCAGGTCGAAATATTCGATGTTGTATTTGGCGGCGACCGCGTTGATCGTCTCGACAACCTTGGCGCCCGCGAAAAAATGATCCTGATAGGAGGCGGCAGACCCCGGCTGAATGGTTAGCGCTTCCTTGCTGAGATAATCTGTCTGATAAACGTCGCGATTGCCCTGCTTTTGATGCAGGAACGTCGCGGTGAGCGGCTTTCGCTGATCCGGGATGAGAGCGGCTGCCCAATATTTGTCGGTGAAGCCGATCCAGCCGCCGGTGACGCTGTCGACCTTGAGGGGGGCCGGCACATCGACGACATCGCTGTAATCGATCTCGTGCAGGCTTTCGTCAAAGACGCCCAGCATGCCTTCGAAGAACACAAACCAGCCGGCGATCAGTGGGGTATCCTGGCGCTGGATGCGGGCATAGGGAATGAGCGCCACGGCAGTGGCGGAATTGTTGGTGACGGTCTGGGTGATCGCGAAGACGTATTCATCGTCGATTGCAATCTGGCGGGTGAAGATGAGGCCTTCGCCATTGTCCCAGGTGAGCGTCACGGGCCGATCCGGCCCGAGAACGGCCCCCTCGGGCGCCGACCACAACGTCTTGGGGCCCGGCAGTTTCGCTGTCGTCCCGGTTGCCGGGATGAAACCTTGCTCGACAAACAGCGCGCCCGGCGTTCCCGCAGGCGAGAGGTAAGTGATCGTCGGGCTGCTGCGATCTATGGTCTCGTGGTACTTGGTGAGACGCAGGTCGTCGATCTGCGCTCCTTGCAGATTGATTGAGCCCGAGAGCGACGGTGTTTCGATCCTGACCCGTGGTGTGGCGCTGAGAGCTTGCTCGCGGCCAATGGCGGCGGGTTGTGCGGTGCCGGGAATCTGGCCGCCGGGGGTAGCGCCGGTCGTTGTGGTTGTTGTTGTCTGCTGAGGTGCTGGTTGCTGGGCCGCCTGCCTCTCGGCAATTGGCACCGCGTAGAAATATTGCCATCCGAAGATGATCAGCATCGAGAGCACGATGGCGAGAATGAAATTCTTGTTGTCGTAGTTCATGGGCGTCTCTTAAGCCTCATGTGGCTTGCGGTGAAGCCGCTTCAAGGCGGAATTGAGGTCTTTCTCAAGGTCGTGGAAATCCCGCGCCACCCCTTGCGCCCGGCCGATCAGCACATAATCGAAGCCCTTGCGAGCCTGCGATTCCAGGTGAAGCCTGGCGATTTCCCGGAGCCTTCGCTTGATGCTGTTGCGGACCACCGCATTGCCCTGTTTTTTTGTGACTGTGAAACCCACCCGGGGGGCGGCCTCATCCTTGCGGTCGCGGGCCTGCACGACCATGCCCGGCATGGCGGCATAGGACGCCTTGGCCGCGGCAACGAAATCTTGCCGGCGCTTGAGACGCTGCATATTTGCGAAGGGCTTGGGCCTAGGCCGACAGGCGCTTGCGGCCCTTGGCACGGCGGCGGGCCAGCACATTGCGGCCGCCGACGGTGGCCATGCGCGAACGGAAACCATGACGGCGCTTGCGGACAAGTTTCGACGGCTGATAGGTGCGCTTCACGGGTCATGTCTCCAATTTGCCGGGCTTATAGGGTGAAAGCCGTGCTCAAGTCAACGCGGGGGGAGACCACTTTAGGTTTGTCATCCCCGGACTTGTTCCGGGGACCCATGGCAAAGCAACTCCGCCGTTCCCGGTATCGGCACGATGGGTCGCCGGAATAAATCCGGCGATGACAATTTCGGAAAGATGAACACGCAGCGCTGAACTGTTCTCACGAGGCGGTGAGGCCCCTTTCCAGCAAGGCCTGGATAGGTCATGTCTGAAGGATGCAAGACAGGCGGTCTCATCACGTCTCGACGGCCAGGAAATGGCTTCCTGTCGCCCTCCTTGTCATTCTCATCGGCGCCGCTTACTGGGCTGGCGCTGGCCATTACCTAACTCTCAATGCCATAGCCGAGAACCGCGCGCTGCTGAAGGCCTTCACCGCCGATCATTTGCTTGGCGCCATCCTCATCTACATGGCGGTCTATGTTGGTGTCGTCGCGCTCTCCCTGCCGGGGGCTGCGGTCATGAGTGTGGCCGGTGGCTTCCTCTTCGGCTGGTGGCTCAGCGTGCCCGTAACCGTTATGGCGGCCACCATCGGCGCCATCATCGTGTTTCACATCGTCAAAACCTCATTCGGCGCCGTCCTTGTCGAGCGGGCGGGGCCCGCGGCCCGCAAGCTGGCTAAGGGATTCGAGCGCGATTCCTTCAGCTATCTGCTGTTTCTCCGCCTGGTTCCGGCCTTTCCGTTTTTCATCGTCAATGCCGTGGCGGGTTTGAGCCGGGTCAACCCCTGGACATTCACCGTCGCTACCGCAATCGGCATCATTCCCGCCTCCTTTGCCTTTGCTTATCTCGGCACGGGCCTTGATAGCATCATCGACGCGCAAACTCACCGCTATAACGATTGCATGGCCGCTCAGCCAGCTGCCGGCTGCCGGATGGAGCTCAATGCCAGCGCTCTCTTGACGAAGGAGATTGTCATCGCCTTCATCGCGCTGGGTTTCATCGCGCTCATTCCAATCGGCTTCAAACGCTGGCAACGGTGGCGGAAGCCCGCTTGACCTACGATCTCGCCATTATCGGAGCCGGCTCCGCTGGCCTCACCGTCGCGGCAGCGGCCGCAAAATTCGGACGCAAGGTGGTGCTGTTCGAAAAATCGAAAATGGGCGGCGACTGCCTGAACTATGGCTGCGTACCGTCGAAAGCCTTGATCGCCGCAGCGAAGCACGCGCATATGGCGCACATCGGTACCCGCTTTGGTGTTCTCTCGGAACCGCAGATCGATTTCGCGCTCGTGCATGCTTATGTTCAACGAGTAATTTCAGCGATTGCGCCCAATGACAGTCAGGAGCGTTTCGAGAAGCTCGGCGTCAAAGTGGTTCGCGCGGAAGCGCGCTTTCGTGATGCTTCCACCATCGAAGCGGATGGCGAGATTTTCGCGGCGCGCCGCTTCGTGATTGCAACCGGCTCTCGAGCCGCCGTGCCGCCCATTCCCGGCCTCCAGGACGCACCCTATTTCACAAATGAGACGCTGTTTGAGAATACCGAACTTCCCGGACATTTGATCGTCATCGGCGGCGGCCCCATCGGCATGGAAATGGCGCAGGCCCATCGCCGGCTGGGCTCGCGGGTCACGGTTGTTGAAGCCGCCGAACCCTTGAGCAAGGATGATCCGGAGTTGGCTGCTGTTGTTCTGAAAACCGTTGCCGATGAAGGGGTGGAGATCTTGCGCCGCACGGCGGTTACTGCCGTGTCTAAAATTGCTGCAGGAATAACGCTCCATATCGCAGGTGGCAGAACGATCGAAGGTTCGCATCTGCTGGTGGCGGCTGGCCGGCGGACAAACACCGAAGGCGTAAATCTGGAAGCCGCGGGCATCGCTTACACGGCCAAGGGCGTCACCGTCGACAAGGGTCTCAAAACCACGAACCGCCGCGTCTATGCCATCGGCGATGCGGCGGGCAGTCTGCAATTCACTCACGTCGCGGGTTATCATGCGGGCCTCGTGGTGCGGAACGCCCTATTTGGTCTTCCGGTCAACACCACATCCGCCGTCATTCCATGGGTCACCTTCACGGACCCGGAATTGGCGCAGGTGGGGCTGACCGAGGCTGAGGCCCGGACCCGCCATGGCGATGCCATTACGATCCTGCGCTGGCCGTTCCACGACAATGACCGCGCTCAGACGGATGCTGTGACGAATGGCCTGGTCAAAGCCGTCATCGGCAAGCGTGGCCGCATTCTCGGTGCTGGCATCACCGGCGCGGGGGCGGGCGAGCTGATCCAGCCGTGGGTTCTCGCCATGGGCCAGGGACTCGGGGTAAAATCCCTGGTCGACATGGTGCCGCCCTATCCCACGCGGGGAGAGGCAAACCGCCGGGCCGCGCTGGAATATTATGCGGGCCTTGCAACCAATCCCTGGATCAGGCGCGTAATGGATTTAGTGGCGAAATTCAGATGACCGACGAAAGTAGTCGCAAACTCTCCAGGCCGGGGCTCCTGACCGGCCTTTCCGGCAAGGTGCTGGCCTTGACCGTGATCTTCGTCATGTTGGGCGAAGTCCTGATTTTCCTGCCCTCCATCGCCAATTTCCGCATTCAGTGGCTGAAGACGCGCTTGGCCCAGGCCGAGATCGCGGCGCTGGCAGCAGAGGCTGCACCCGACCAAATCCTGTCGAGCGATCTTCGCAGCGAAATCCTTATGGGGGCGGGGGTTTTGGCGGTGTCGCTTACCAACAACCAGAAGCGCCAGCTCATCCTGCGGAGCGATGGCGATCATATGATCGATCAAAGCTATGACCTGCGAATCGTGAGATGGGCGACCGCCATCGCCGATGCCTTCATGGTGATGCTGGCGAGAAAGCCACGCGTCATCGGCGTTGTCGATGCGCCCCCCAACATGTCCGGGGACCTCATTGAAATCGCGCTTGAGGAAGCTCCGTTACGCAATGCCATGTTTGGATACGCTTTCAATATTCTGATATTGTCGATCATCCTATCGCTGCTGGTGGCAGGCCTCGTCTTCGCGGCGCTGAACTCCGTTCTGGTGCGGCCCATGCAGCGCCTCACGGATAATATGGTAGCTTTCGGACGGAGCCCCGAAGATCCGGCGCGGGTCATTGCGCCTTCGGACCGTCGCGATGAAATCGGCATTGCCGAACGCGAGCTTCACGATATGCAGACCGAACTGCAGTCCACCTTGCAGCAGAAAAACCGGCTTGCGGCGTTGGGTCTCGCGGTATCGAAGGTGAGCCACGACCTTCGCAACATGCTGTCCTCGGCGCAGTTGATCTCGGACCGCCTTGGCACAGTGCAAGACCCAACGGTGCAGCGCTTCGCTCCCAAGCTCATCGACTCCCTTGACCGCGCCATCGACTTCCTGACCCGCACGCTCAAATTCGGCCGCGCCCATGAGGCGCCGCCAACGCGCGAGAAAATCCCATTGAAAATGCTGGGCGATGATGTGATCGAAAGTGCCGTTCTGCACACGTCGAGCCGTATCGTGCTCTACAACAACATCCCGCCGAGCCTGATCGCCGACGCGGACCGTGAACAGTTGGGACGTGTGCTGACGAATCTGTTGCGGAATTCCATCCAGGCGATCGCCGCGGCTCATTCCGGCAACCAGGAGGCCCCCGATGGCACCGTAACGCTGCGCTCCTGGCGCGAAGGCACGGTGGTTACCATCGAAGTCAAGGACAATGGCCCGGGCATTCCCGAGCGCATACGGCCAAAGCTGTTCGAAGCTTTCCAGAGTGCGGGGTCCGGCGGCACCGGTCTGGGCCTTGCCATCGCCGCTGAACTGGTCCGCGCCCATGGCGGCGACGTCAAACTCCACTCGACCGGCCCTGAAGGCACCTGCTTTACCGTCACGGTTCCTGATACGGTGGCGGAATTGCGCACCGGCCGGCGGGGCGAGCGCCAACCCGCTTGACGGCACGGGCGCTTCGCTGTCTATAGCGGGCAAGACCCATTCACAGGAGACAACCGACACTTGAGCATGCCACCCCGGAGGCCGTCGACAGCCCGCGGAGCCGCCCCCCCGCAGAAGGAAGAAGGACACAGGATCAACCACCGTATCGATGCGCGCGAGGTGCGCCTCATTGGCGCCAATGGCGAGAACGTCGGCGTGGTGCCGATCCGCCAGGCCATGATGATGGCCGAGGAAGCCAATCTCGACCTGGTTGAGGTTTCCCCCGATGCCAAGCCGCCGGTCGCCAAGATCCTCGACTACGGCAAATACAAATATCAGGAACAGAAAAAGGCCAACGAGGCCCGCAAGAACCAGAAGGTGATCGAGATCAAGGAGATCAAGATGCGCCCGATGATCGACGACCACGACTACGACGTGAAGATGCGCTCGATCCGCCGTTTCTTCGAGGAGGGCGACAAGGTGAAGCTGACGCTCCGCTTCCGCGGCCGCGAAATGGCCCACCAGGAGCTCGGCCAGATCCTGCTCGACCGCGTCAAGAAGGACACGGGCGAAATCGCCAAG
>JBGTJO010000244.1:0-17448 GCA_041745135.1 Aestuariivirga sp.
GGCGGTGGCGGGGGCGGCGGCGTTACGGGCGGAGCCGGCGGGAGCGGCGGCGATGGCCTCGTGGTGATCATATGCTGGTGAAACCCATGTCGATCGATCGTGATGTGGGCGCGCTTGAGGCGCGCATGGAGCTCATGGAAAGCGAAGTCCGCGCCATCAGGAGCGATGTGCGCGAGATCCGCGATTGCCTGGTTACGGCCAGGGGTGGATGGAAGATGCTGACGGTTGTCGTGGGGCTTTCCGTGTCGCTGGGGGCGGGCATCGGCAATGTTCTCCCCGTGTTGGCGCGGTTAGCGGGAGGAGAATAACAAAGTATTTCCGTCACCCCAGCGGAAGCTGGGGTCCAGTTTTAGCGAAGCGGGATTCCGGCTTTCGCCGGAACGACGGAATTAATTATTGCTCGCTCGCCTTCTTCACAATGGATCAACCCATGAACAACTTGCGATCTCTTGCGGGCGCGATGGCGCTTTGCGTTTTGTACTCCGTATCGGCCAACGCAACTTGCGTTGCTAAAAACAATTTCATCGCTTTTGTCGCCGAGCGGTTTCCGCAGGCGCGGGTGACGGTACTCGGTAAAACCGACTCGGAGCTTCTTCTTTCCGCCGTGAACCGCCTGGCGCGGCCGCCGCTTACCGCGGAGGAGATCGTCATTGCCGATGTGGCGGAGGCGGCGGCTGCCGTTCCCGTGGCGCTGTTTGCGGGTGGCTGCATGAGCCGCCTGGGCCATCTGCCGCGCCCCATGGTCCGCTCAATTCTCAACACCATCGCTCGCAACGGAGCCTGATATGCGGATTACCGAAGAAGGATTGGCGCTGATCAAGCGCTTCGAGGGCTTCAGGGCCCGAGCCTATCGCTGCCCGGCGGGCGTTTGGACCATAGGCTACGGTCATACGGGCGCCGCCGGGCCGCCAACGGTGGCTGCCGGCATGGTGATCAGCCGTGCTGAGGCCGAGGAGATTTTACGCCGCGATGTGGATGGGTTCGCACGCGATGTGGAGACGAGCCTTCGCGTGGCCCTCGATGACCGGCAATTCTCGGCGCTGGTGAGTTTTGCCTACAATGTGGGGATCACCAATTTCCGCAAGTCCTCGGTGCTGGCTTACGTCAATGCGGGCGACCTGGCGGCGGTGCCGGGGCGCTTGCAACTTTGGAACAAGGCCAAGGGCCGCGTGCTGCCAGGACTGGTGAAGCGCCGCGCCGCCGAGGCTGAACTTTTTCTGAGCGCGGTTTTCACGGCGCCGCCACGTCTGAGCTTCTGGCAATGGCTCAACGTGAAATTCCGGAACTGAATCCGCGGCCCGTCGGCATCGGGCATTTCAACTTGGAGAGTGAAACATGTTCTCTGGCTACAAGACCTATATTCTGACCGGCGTCACCATCATCGGAGCGGTTGCCGCCTTCCTGGTGGGCGACGCCGACATCGGGGCCACCGTGCAACTCGTGGTGACGGCACTCATGGGTGCCTTCATCCGCCACGGCGTCGCCACCAAGGCCGCCTGATGCGCTGGCTCTATCTCGCCGCCGCTGTCCTTATAGGGGCGGCGGCCTTCGCCATCTATTGGAGCTTCACCAACCCCGCCTTCGTGGCCGGCCTCGCGGCCGTGGCGATCGGAGCGGCGTGGAAGGCATTTATGCCAAGCCTCCGGTTGCGCAATATGACCGAAGCGGAACGGCAGAAATTGCGTGAAGGTCTATCCATCAGCCCCAAGCCTCGCCATGGCGGGGAGAGCCGGTGACCTGCAGGCGTTCACGGCCAGGGACGGGGCGGACTGCTGTAGGGGCCGGTTTCCAGAAAATTTTTCTCGCTCGAAAAGCTCCCGCGTTCGCGCATCTCCGCAACTATTCCGCCAACATAATATGCCGGCACTAGAAATGGCCCCAGCGCCTCGCCTTGATAGGTGTGTTGCCGCTCATGGTCTCCGACATTTCCGTGGAGTTCCCCGCCTGACAAGTCATTTGGGTTGGTTTTGTAAATGATCACATTGCCCAAGGTATTGGCGATGGCCCCGCCAGTATCGGAGCGGTCATCGCCGCCAAGCGGGTTGCCGGTGAATTGAATTGCGTTGTTGCCTACGCTTACGCCAGGCTTTTTATTTGTATGTCCAAGCGCGTAACGGCCCATTCCGATGACATAGCCCAAGCCGCCCTCGACGAGACCGAGGGCTGTGTTCGGCGAGTTCCAGGCTTTCACGAGAACATTTTCCACTGTGCCCCGTTCGATGACTGTGCCGACGGGAGGTTGCTGCCTGGGTTGCGTGATTTGCTCGCCGCGCTCTCCCGGCCCCGGCAAAGGCCGCGGGTCGCCGCCAAGGGTTGGCGGGGCTGGCGAAGGAGAAGGCGGCGAGGGGTCCGACGCCTTGGCCTTGGCAACGACCGTGTCGAACGCCGCAGCCGGTGGTTTTTCCGCCGCGGATTTGGGAGCCATGTCTGTCCCGGCGGGAGTCGCGCGGTTTATGGGAGCTGGCATTTCACCCCTCAAAAATTGAAATTGAAATTTCAGCCAGCGCCTCGCGAACACCTTCGCACAAGGCACGTCTGACGCCTCCTTGACACGAGAGGGCCCGGATTAACAATCCATTTGGATCAGGCGCGCTGGGACGCCGGCAGCCTCAGACTCAGCGCGCTCGCATTGAATTCCCATTGCCTATGCCCACTTAGGTGGATAGCCGCACTTCCGGACTCCCACCCGTTCACCCCCAGTTCAGCTACCTGGGTCTAGAAGGGCGCGAAGGATAACAGCTTATGCGCAAAGTGCTTTTTGCCCTGACGATCTCCGCTGCCATGTTGGCGGGAGGCGAAGCGTTTGCGCAGATGAAACCCAACTACAATATGGCGCCGAAAATCAATGTGGCGCCGAAAATCACGAGGACGCCGGTGATCCGGACGCCCGCGATCCGGGTGATCCCGCCGTCGCTGGCCTTGAACCGGGCCATGATGATAGCGCCCAATGCCAAGGCACTGGGCGTGAAGCTCCGTGGCGGGCACTATATTGTCAAGCTGAAACAAGGTAATAAGGTGAGGCAGGTGCAGGTCGACGCGGCCACGGGGGACGTTTCGCAGTAGCCTGCTGCTTTTACCCTGGGGATTTACATGCGCCTTCTCGTCGTCGAGGACGATCCCGATCTCAACCGGCAACTGGTCTCGGCGCTCCAGGACGCGGGCTATGTCGTCGACAAGGCGGCCGATGGCGAGGAGGGGCACTTTCTCGGCGACACCGAACCCTATGATGGGGTGATTCTCGACCTTGGCCTGCCGGTGCTCGATGGTGTTAGCGTTCTCGAAAAATGGCGGCGGGCGGGCAAGAAGATGCCGGTGCTGATCCTGACCGCCCGCGACCGCTGGAGCGACAAGGTGGCGGGCTTTGATGCGGGTGCGGATGATTATGTGGCCAAGCCCTTTCATATGGAAGAAGTGCTGGCGCGCATTCGTGCGCTGTTGCGCCGGAGTGCTGGACATGCGACGAGCGAGCTTGCCTGCGGGCCGCTGCTGCTCGACACCAAGAGTGCCCGCGTCACCGTGAAGGGCACGGCGATCAAGCTCACCTCGCTGGAGTTCCGGCTGCTCTCTTATTTGATGCACCACAAGGGCAAGGTCGTCTCGCGCACTGAATTGGTGGAGCATCTCTACGATCAGGATTTCGATCGCGACTCGAATACGATCGAAGTGTTCGTGGGGAGGCTGCGCAAGAAGCTGGGGCTCGACATCCTGCACACGATCCGCGGCATGGGCTATTGCGTGTCCGAGCCGGACAATGCGGGGTAGACTCCCTCCACGCGCGGATGCGCGGGGAGGGTGGTTGAGCGCAGCGAAACCGGGTGGGGTCTCTCCGCGTGAAGATTCTTAGACCGCCCGCGCTGCGACACCCCACCCGTCCGCCTTCGGCGGCCACCCTCCCCGCGCTGTCGCGCGAGGAGGGAGCATCTTGAAACGTCCCAGCTCCCTTTCCCTCCGGCTCATCCTTTCCTCCGCCGTCGTCAGCATCGTGCTTCTGGTTTCCGCCGCGCTGTTGCTGGCGGGACTGTTTCAAGCCGCGCTCGAGCGCAATTTCGATGCTAGGCTTCGCGCCGTGCTCGATGGGCTTCTCGCCAATGTCGAAGTGGGTGCTGATGGCGGGCCGATCATGTCGGAGCAGTTGGCGGATACGCGATTCAGCCTGCCGCTTTCGGGATGGTATTGGCAGGTGGCGCCGTCGCCGGGCCGCGAGCTTCCCGATCTCGCCTCCGGTTCGCTGCTGGAGCAGCGGCTCAAGCTCGATACGACGCTGTTCGCAGCCCGCGCGGCCGATGGCACCATCAGCTTTTATTTGAACGACAGCAACGGCGTCAGGCTTCGCGCCATCGAGCAAGCTTTGAAGCTGCCGGGCAGCGAGGATACGTTCTCCTTCCTCGTCGCCGGCAATTTCGACGAGCTGAAGCAGGAGATCGGCGCCTTTCGCAATACGTTGTTTGCGATCCTTGGCGCGCTGGGCCTGGGGCTTCTCGCCGCCGTCATCATTCAGGTGAAGTTCGGCTTGCGGCCCTTGCGGAAGATGCAGCGCGGCCTCACCGCCATTCGCGAAGGCAATGCCGAACGGCTCGATGGCCGGTTCCCCTCCGAAATCCAGCCGGTGGCGGAAGAGCTCAACCTCCTCATTCAATCCAATTCCGAAATCATCGAGCGCGCGCGTACGCAAGTGGGCAACCTCGCCCATGCGCTCAAGACACCGCTCAGTGTACTGACCAATGAGGCGGGTGCGGGCAAGGATGCGCTCGCGGCCAAGGTGAAAGACCAGGTCGAGGTGATGCGCGACCAGGTGAGCTTGTATCTCGACCGCGCGCGGCGCGCCGCGCGCGCGCAAGGGCTGGGTGCTGTGACGACGGTGGAGCCGGTGCTGGATGGATTGGCGCGAACATTGCAGCGCATTTATCAGGAGAAGGAAATTACGATCGAGGTCGACTGCGAGCCCGGATTGAAATTTCGCGGCGAGAAGCAGGATTTCGAGGAGATGGCGGGAAACCTGTGCGACAACGCCTGCATCTGGGCGAAGCAGCTGGTCAAAGTTAGCGCGGGGCACCTGGATAAAACCTCAGGCGATGGCCGGACCTGGCTGGTGCTGTGCGTCGATGACGATGGCCCCGGCGTGCCGGTCGAAAAACGCACCGAAGTGATGAAGCGCGGGCGGCGGCTTGATGAAACCAAACCCGGCTCCGGCTTGGGCCTTTCCATCGTCAGGGAAACGGCCGGCATGTACAATGGCGGCCTGACATTGGGCGACGCGCCGCTTGGCGGTTTCCGAATTCAACTCAAACTTCCGGCAGCAAATTAAAGAGGCCCTCATCCGGCCTTCGGCCACCCGGATCAAGTCCGGGGCAGGCACTTCTCCCATTCGCTGCGCGAACGGGAGAAGGCGCTAATTTTTTAGAACTGTGCCTTCTCCCGTGCCGTAGGCATGGGAGAAGGTGGCCGAAGGCCGGATGAGGGCCCTTGGCTCAACAGCTATGCCGCGGGACATACTGCGCCGCTCTCGGCCCAGCCTTTGATCAAATCCCCGAACGCCTTTTGCGTGCCAGGCGCTGGTTCGCGGCCCTCGCCGGGCGACCAGGCCCAGCCGACCAGGTGATCCTCCGCCATATGGGCGACGATGGCGGCGAGATCCTTGCCGCCATTGCGCCGGACATCCTTGATCTGCTCGCAGATGGCGTGAAGCGATTTTCCCTCCCAGGCCATTTCGATGGGCGCGAGATGCCAGTTGGGATCGCCGGGAATGCTTTTCAGCGTTCCGGCTTCGGTCGCGAGCTCCACGTTTTTGTCCGTATGGCATGTGCCGCAGCGCATGGCGGGGAGGCCGAAATTATCTTTGCCGCGGAAGGCCGGGGGCATATGCGGCTTCATCGCCATGCCCTGCAGCGGCCGATTTCCGGCGGGGTGGCAATTGAGACAGCGCGGATGCAGCAGCACCTTGCCGGCTTCCTCGAACAGGGCGGCCGAGCGGCGATCCTTTTCGGCGATGGTTTCGAAATCGGATGCCGGTTTCAGCGTCGTTGTCGTTTGTCCGTAGGCCAGGACTGTCGGCAAGATGCAAGCCGCTATGATCGGCGCGAGGCGGTTCACTCCTTTGCGCTCACACTGCCGGTGACTGGAAGGGCAGGCGGCGAACGGGCTGCTTGGTCAGCACGCGCCAGGCATTGGCGACGGCGGGGCCGATGGGCGGCACGCCTGGCTCACCAACTCCCGTCGGCGCTTCGCTTGAGGCGAGGATATCCACTTCCACCTCCGGCATTTCCTCGATGCGGAGCGAGCGGTAATCGTGGAAGTTCGACTGCGCCACATGACCGTCCTGACCGAGCGTGATTTCCCCGAACAGGACGGCGCCCAGGCCATAACCGATGCCGCCTTCCATCTGTGCACGGATGATGTTGGGATTGATGGCGACGCCACAATCGACCGCGCACCAGACCTTGTGCACGCGGGGCTGGCCGGAGGGGCCTACGGATATTTCAGCGACCTGCGCCACGTAAGTACCGAAGCTCTTGTGCACGGCAACGCCGCGCGCCCGGCCCGCGGGGACCGGCTTTCCCCAATCGGCCATCTCCGCCGCGCGCTTGAGAACGGCCGCATGACGCGCCTGATCCTTGAGGAGGGCGAGGCGTCCTTCCACCGGATCGAGCCCCGCGGCCACGAGAAGTTCATCGAGGAAAGTTTCGGTGGTGAAGCCCGTATGCGTGTGGCCGACGGAGCGCCACCACAGGACGGGAACGCCGGTCTTGGTGGTGTGGAGGGTAACGCGCTTGTTGGCGATGGCATAGGGCGCATCGCTTGCTCCCTCGTGCGAAGTCGCGTCGGGCCCGCCTTGCAGATAGGCTTCCATATGCGTGCCAGCGAGGATCGACTGGCCAACGATAGTCTGGTCCCAGGCGGCAACTGTGCCGTCGGGCGCAAGGGCGCCTCTGAGCTTGTGCACATAGATTGGGCGATAGTAGCCGCCGCGGATATCGTCCTCGCGCGTCCACAGGAACTTGAGAGGGCGGTTCTGCCCAAATGCCTTGTAGGCTACCGCCGCTTCGCCCGCATAGATTGAATCCTGCTCGGCCCTGCGGCCGAAGCTGCCGCCGGCGAACTGCGTGTGAATGCGCACCTGCGAAGGATCGATCCCCAGGCCGGCGGCGATGGACCGCTGATCGCCCGTGGGCGACTGGCTGCCGAGATAGGCGTCGATCGTTCCGTCTTCCGCTTTGGTCAGTACTGCGTCGAGCGGCTCCATGGGCGCGTGTGCGAGATAGGGAAAGATATATTCAGCCTCGAAGACCTTGACGCCTTCTCCGGCGAAGCCCTTTTCGATATCGCCCGTGTTGGCGATCTCAACGCCGGGTCCTCTCGCCGCATTCTGATATTCGGCGATGATCTCAGCACTTGAGCGCTTTTCCGCCGCCGATGTGTCCCATTCGACTTTGAGAGCCTCGCGGCCCTTGAGCGCTGCGAAGGTTGTTTCGGCAAAGACGGCAACGCCCTGCGGAATGGGTTTGACATCGATGACGCCCTTCACCTTCCGTGTTTCTTGATCGTCGACCTTGGCCGGTTTCGCGCCGAACTGGGTTGGATGCAGCACGACCGCAGTGGCCATTCCGGGAAGCTGGATGTCGATTGTGAAAATCGCCGTGCCATCGGATTTGGTGGATGTATCGAGCCGTGGCCTGTCGCTGCCGATCAGGCGAAAATCCTTGGGGTCTTTGAGTGGTGCAGCACCGTTAAGCTTCACCTGCGATGCTTTTTCAGCAAGCGCGCCGAAGCCGCTTTCACGGCCCGAGCCCGCATGGCGGATCAGGCCTTTCTCGACTGTGATCTCGGCGGCGGGCACGCCCCACTCTTCCGCCGCGGCCTGAACCAGCATGGCGCGCGCCGTGGCACCCGCCTGACGCATCTGCTCATAGGCGTTGGAGATCGAGCTCGAACTTCCGGTGCCCATCGCGCCATAGGCGAGGTTGGCATAGAGCTTATCATCGGCCGGAGAATGCACGACGCGCATCTGGCTCCAATCAGCGTCGAGCTCTTCGGCCACGATGGTGGTGAGCCCGGTATAGGGGCCCTGGCCCATTTCGAGGTGCTTGCTGAGCACCGTCACGGTGTCGTCGGGGGCGATGCGGACGAAGGCGTCATAGGCGAACTGGTTGCCTTGCGCTCCGGCGGGTGCGCCGTTGACGCTGGTTCCAGTTGCTGCTTTCGCGCGCAGGCCCAGATGAAAGCCGATGATCAGCCCCGCCGTTCCGGCGAGGAAACCGCGCCGCGTGGGGCGCATCACATGCATGTTCATGGGGCTAGTCCTCCAAAGTCGTGGCGGCGTCGTGGATCGCCTGCCGGATACGGTGATAGGCGGCACAGCGGCAGATGTTTCCGCTCATGGCGCCATCGATGTCTTCATTGCTCGGCTTGCGGTTCGTTTGTAAGAGATTGACCGCCGACATGATCTGCCCTGACTGGCAATAGCCGCATTGCGGCACGTCGATTGCGATCCAGGCCTTGCGGATGGCTTCAGCTTCCGTGCCGCGCAGGCCCTCGATGGTGACGATCTCGGCGTCCTGCGCCGTTTCAATTGGGGTGACGCAGGAGCGCACCGCCGTGCCATTAATATGCACGCTGCACGCGCCGCACTGCGCGGCGCCGCAGCCGAACTTGGTGCCGGTAAGGCCCAGCGTCTCGCGGATGACCCAGAGAAGCGGCGTATCCGGTTCGGCGTCGACGCTTTGCTGCCCGCCATTGAGCGTGAATGAAATCATGGGTGCGCTCCTCCTTGATCCCAGTTTGGCGGTTTGCCGCCGTTTGGCAAGAAGGCACCGGAAAGTTCTATACTTACTCCCAGGGAACCATTATGTTTTCGCTCGATGAAAAAGCACGGATGCCCGGAATCGAAGATGCTGCTGATGCAGCAGATCCTGGAGCGCATCGCCGACAAGTGGACGCTTGTGGTGATCTATGCGCTCGACGACAAGAAGGAGATCCGCTTCTCGCGCCTGCGGGAGGAGATCGGCAATGTCAGCCAGAAGATGCTGACCAAGACGCTGCGCCAGCTCGAGCGCGACGGCCTCGTGGCACGCAAGGTTCACGCCACCGTGCCGCCCCGCGTCGACTATCGCCTGACGCGCCTTGGCCGCAGCTTGAGCAACAACGCGCTTTGCGGCATCTGGCGCTGGGTCGCCCGCAACATGGACGGCGTCGAACGCTCCAGGCGTTCCTATGAAGCGAGGAACGGCAAGGGTTGATTTTGCCCTTCCCCTCGCAGGGGAAGGTGAATTTCATCCAGCCCTTGCCCGTTCGATCACCGGGATGCCGCGTTCGCGGTAGGGGGTGCGGCCGTAGAAGGCGCGGTAGCATTTGGAAAAATGCGAGGGGCTTGAGAAGCCGCAGGCGAGTGCGACATTGATGACAGACATATCGGTTTGCAGCAGAAGCGAACGGGCTTTCTTGAGGCGGAGTTCGAGGTAATAGCGCTTGGGGCTGCGGTCGAGATAGCGGCGGAACAGGCGCTCGAGCTGGCGGGTGGAGAGGCCGGCCTGCTTGGCGAGGATGCTCGGCGACAGGGGCTCTTCGAGATATTGCTCCATCTGCTCGACGATGCCGACGAGCTTGGGATGCCTGGCGCCGATGCGGGCCGGGAGCGACATGCGCTGATGCTCGCTGTGATGACGGATCGGCGAATGCAAAACCGATTCGGCCACGTTAGACGCAAGCTCAGGCCCGTGCTGGCTGGCGATCATGGTGAGCATCATGTCGAGTGCCGTGGTGCCGCCGGCACTGGTGAAACGGTCGCGGTCGATCTCGAACAATCCGCCGGTGGCATTGATCTCCGGGAAGGTTTCGGAAAAGCCGGGGAGGTTGGCCCAGTGGATGGTGCAGCGATAGCCATCGAGCAGGCCTGCTTCGGCGAGAAGATGAGCACCCGTGCAGACAGCGCCGATGTCGACGCCCTTGCGCGCCGTCTTGCGCAGCCAGGCGGTCAAGCGCTTGTCGGAGTGATGTTGCACATTGAGTCCGCCGCAGACGATGGCGGTGGCATGTTCAGGAATAGTGCTGAGATCGCCATCCACCATGGCGAGAATGTTGTTCGATGCGGCGACGGGCTTGCCGTCGATTGAATGCATCGTCCATTTGTAATGGGCGATTTCCGAGAGGCGGTTGACGAGGCGCAGCGGCTCGATGGCCGAGGTCACCGGCATCATGGTGAATTCCGGCACCATGATGAAGGCGAAGTGCTGGGGCTGATGCTTGGGCTTGTCGCCGAACATGGGGCTCGTGATCCTCTCGGGCGCTCCATTTGCCGCAGATTTTCGGTTTTGTCCATCAGCGTCATGCCGCAGGCTGAAAACGACAGGGCCGGAAGGCGGCGGTCGCATTCGCCATGCCCCTGTCGCAAACATCAAGGCGGGGCTGGAGAGGGCCGTGCCATTGCTCCTGCCATGACTGGATCCATCCGCGACCTTATGAAGAACCTGACCGTCGAGATGACGGGGAGACAAGCCGACAAGGTGCCGCTGCTGCGTGATAAGCTGCCGCCGGGGACAAGGGTTTTCATCGCCTTAATCGAGGCTGGCGACGTGGCGGGCCAGCTTGAGGCGGCCAAGGGGCTGACGCGGGCGGGGCTGGTGCCCATTCCGCATATTCCGGCGCGCTTCGTGCGCGACCTCGATGATCTCAAAACCCGTATGGCGGCGCTTGCCGGAGATGCAGGCGTTACTGAAGTGCTGGTGGTGGGCGGCGGCGCGCCGCAGCCCATCGGCCAATATGATGCCTCGATCCAGATTCTAGAGAGCGGCGTGCTGGAGGCGAATGGGATAAAGAGGATCGGCATTGCCGGGCATCCGGAAGGCAATCCCGACATTACCAAGATTCACGGCGAAGCAGTGCTGCTCGAGGCGCTGAAGCGGAAGCAGGCCTGGCTCAAATCAAAAAACATCGAGGGGTTCATTGCGACCCAGTTCCTGTTCGAAGCAGGACCGGTCGCCTATTGGGCGGCCATGCTGCGGAAGGAGGGCATCGATCTCCCGATCCATGTGGGCGTGCCGGGGCCCGCCACCATCAAGACCTTGGTGAAATATGCCGCCATGTGCGGTGTTGGAAACTCGGCCCGCTTCGTCCGCCGGCAGGCGCTGAACATTACCAGGCTTTTGACAGTAAATACGCCCGATGAGTTCGTGGGTGGGCTGGCCCGGCTCACCGCGGAGCGTCCCGAGCTTGGCATCGCCGGCCCGCATTTCTATCCTTTCGGCGGATTTGACAAGCTTTTCGAGTGGATGGGACCGAAACTTGCCTGATCGCGTGAACCGGCCTACATAGGTATCAGGTAGCAAATCGGGTAGCAGGTATATGGCCCTGAGCATCAAGAACCGTGAGGTGGAAGCCCTCGCCCGCGAGTTGGCGCGCCTTACGGGCAAACCGATCACCGAAGCCGTGCGCGACGGCCTCATCCGGGAGGTGGAGCGCGCCAGGGTAATTGCTGCGGCCACGCCCAAAGATGATGACTATGTCGAACGCATCATGGCGATCAGCCGCAAGGTAGCGGCCATGCCGGTTTTGGATGACCGCACGCCAGACGAGATTCTGGGTTACGACGAGAATGGTCTTCCGACCTGATGATCGTCGATTCGTCGGCGCTAATCTGTGTGCTCTTCGACGAACCTGAAGCGCCGCGTTTCATTCGTGCGATGGAGCAAGCATCGGTTCTCCATATGGGAGCGCCGCTTTATTTGGAATCTTGCATTGTCGCCGCCAGCCGTCACGGTCCATCAATTTTGCAGGACCTTGCGCAGTTAGTTCGAGCTTCAAATATCGATATCGTACCGTTTACGAAGGCTGCTGCATACACTGCCGCCGATGCCTTCATGAAATATGGCAAAGGCCGCCATCCCGCTGCGCTTAATTTTGCGGACTGCATGTCCTATGCATTGGCCAAGACGGAAGTGATGCCGCTGCTGTTCAAGGGCGACGACTTCCGGCTTACGGATATCGAGGCGGCTCTATGATAACGCAGTTCAGAGATTGTCGTAGTGCCGGCCGGCATCATCGAGAGTGTATAGGATAGGCACCGGCCGGTTCGTGGTCCACACGATTGCTTCTCCGCCGCCCATCAGCGCTTCGGCGCGCGCAACATCGGCGACGGCGCCGCCGTAAAGACGGTTGGCGAGATTGAGGATCCCCGTCTGATGGATGGCGGCACTGCCGCTGCCGCAGGCGTCCTTGACCAGCAGGACGCGAAAGCCCGCGGCCATCGCATCCCTGACGGTTGCCGCAATGCAGGCCTCCGTCCACACACCGGCTACGATCAGCCATTCGACCTTCAAATCGGTAAGCGGCTTTTGCAGGTGCGCTTCTGCAAAGGCGCTTGCATCGTTCTTGTAGATGACTGTTTCGCTTTCAAGGGGAGCCACTTCCGGGCAGATGGCTGTGAGAGGCGAATCCTTGCGGCTGAAAACCGGAGCGCCATCGCGGGCACCGGGCTCGAAAGGACGCGGCGGAACGAGCGCAAAATCGCGCCGGTAGGCGGCGTGGAACACTGGCAAGCCGTGCTTTCGAGCAGCCAGCAGCAGGCGCCGCACATTGGCCAGAACCGAGTTGAAGTCCGCGGCCTTGTAGAGCGGATCGCTCCGCTGTTCCTCCTGCAAGTCGACGAGCAGAAGCGCTGCTGTGCTGCTTTCCAACTTCAATAGCGAGTGCATTGGCAGCCTTCATTTTCTATTTTCTCCCTCCCCCTTGCGGGGAGGGCAGGGGTGGGGGTCGAGTGGTCTCTATCAGAAGAGATCCTGTATTTTTTTGATGGCTTGGAGCGACCCTTACCCTTAATCCCTCCCCACAAGGGGGAGGGAGAAGATGCGAGACTTCTCACTTAAGTTGCTGCTTGCCGAAGAGCTTGAGCTTCGCGGGCTCCCGCGCTGTCGCCAGCAGAAACTCCCAGGCATAATGGGCGTAAGACCGGAAGACATAGATGTCAAAAACATCGTTCTCGACCACATGGAGGAGCGCGGCGATCTCGGCGAAACGCATGCGGCGCACGGTGCCCGGCGGATAAGCGCCGCCGAGCAGGTCGAGCGAGCAGCCCTTCATCAGGATCTCGCGGGAGCCGTCACCCTCAAGACGGATAATTGTCCGCATGTCGGAAACATCGACGGCGAGACAGTGGATGCCGGCAAGCGCATTGCGCAAGTTCGCAAGGAGCTCCGCCACGCGCCCTTGTGGGCACAGGATGAGCCACTGGTCGATGGAGAGCCAGAGTATCTTGATATCGCCCCATGAGGCGCTGGTGCGTGGCTTCTTTGGAAGTTCGAGGCTCAGCACGTCTTTGGCGGCGGCCATGAATTTGCGGTCGGAGGCGAGACCGCGAAGGTCGATCATTCCCCGGCCGGCGATCTCGCGCATTTCCACGGAGAGGTCTTGCGGGGCCGCGACATGGGCAAGGGGGCTTTCGAGATACAGCTCAGTCATAGCGGACCTCCTCCCTCTCCGCGCGCATGCGCGGGGAGGGTGTCACGCGATAGCGTGACGGGTGGGGTGGTGCCGCGTAGGTGCTATGGGGATGGCGGCGATGCGGAGAAACCCCACCCGGCGCTGCGCGCCACCCTCCCCACACTTCGTGTGGAGAGGGAGATCTGAGCTCAGACATTCTGCTTCGTTCCTTCCTTGTCGTAGAAGACAGGATCGACGATCTTTGCACGGATGATTTTTCCCTCAAGCGGGAAGGACACCGTCTCGCCCATGCGGGCCCGGCCGTTTTGGATGAGAGCCATGGCGATGGAGCGGCTGAGCGTTGGCGAATGATAGGTTGAAGTGACGTGGCCCACGGTTTCCATGGGCGGCTTGTCCTTGACGGTCTTCACCGCGTGCGCGCCGTCGGGGAGAACCTCGTTGGGATCTTCCGTCAGCAAGCCCACGAGTTGCTTGCGGCCTGGCGCCTTCAGGTGAGATTGCTCCAGCGAGCGCTTGCCGAGGAAATCGGCTTTCTTCTTTGAGACGAGCCCTTCGAGGCCAACGTCGATTGGCGTCGTGGTGCCGTCGGTTTCATCGCCGACGACGATGTAACCCTTCTCGGCGCGGAGTACATGCAGCGCTTCGGTGCCATAGGGCTCAAGGCCGAATTCCTCTCCCGCCGCCACGATCTCATTCCACAGGCCGCGACCGAGATTGGCGGGCGCCGCTACCTCGTAGGACAACTCCCCCGAAAAGCTGATGCGATAAACCCTCACCGGATAGCGCCCGAGCTTGCCTTCCCTGAAGGACATGTGCGGCAGGGCTTCGTTGGAGAGATCGAAATCGGGCGAAAGCTTCGCCAGCACGTCGCGCGCTTTCGGCCCGGCGATGGCGAACTGCGCCCATTGCTCGGTGACAGGGGTGACGAACACCCGGTAATGGGTCCACTCGCTTTGCAGCCATTCCTCCAGCCACGCGGCGATACGATCCGCGCCTCCGGACGTGGTGTGCATGAGGAAGTGATCCTCCGCGAGCCTGACGGTGACGCCGTCATCGGTAAGGAAGCCGAGTTCGTTCATCATCAGGCCGTAGCGGCAGCGGCCAACTTTCAGCGTCGAGAATGTGTTGGTGTAGATGCGGTCGAGGAATTCCGCCGCGTCCGGTCCCTTGATCTCGATCTTGCCCAGCGTCGAAGCGTCGAGCAGGCCCACCTTGTTCCGTACACAGAGGATTTCGCGGTTGATGGAAGAGTGCTTGTCCTCGCCGGCGCGCGGATAGGTATAGGCGCGCCGCCACTGTCCGACCGGCTCGAAGATGGCGCCGTTCTCCACATGCCACTCATAGATCGCGGTGCGGCGAACCGGCAGGAACAGCGGCTTGGTCAGAACGCCGGCGATGGAGCCGAAAGAAAAGGGCGTGTAGGGCGGGCGGAAGGTGGTGGTGCCAATTTCCGGAATCGCCTTGCCTGTTGCTTCCGAGAGAACGCCGAGCCCGTTGATGTTGGAGGTTTTTCCCTGGTCGGTCGCCATGCCGTAGGTGGTGTAGCGCTTGGTGTGCTCGACCGACTCATAGCCCTCGCGCTGGGCCAGCTCGAGATCGGCGGCGGTGACGTCGTTCTGGAAATCGATGAAGTGCTTGTTGCCCTCATTATATTTGCCGGTGGCGGGGGCGAACCACAGGGGCTCAAGCGGCTTTTGCTCCGACTGCTGGGCCTTCGGCGCCTTGCGTTTTGATTTTCCCCCCGCATAGGCTTCGGCCAAAATATCGTTGAGGGCGAAGGTGCCGTTGGCGGCGCCCACCGCGACGATAGCATCGCGATGATGGTCGGGGCGGAAGCTTTGCAGGCTTTGATCGAATTTGATCTTGCCGCCATTGTGGCACCACAGATGCAGCGCCGGGTTCCAGCCGCCCGACATGGCGATGAAATCGCAATCGGCTTGTCTCTCCGAGATGACGCGGCCCTGGCCGCGGCGATAGGCGGCGATCTTGACGCTGTCCACGTTGAGCCCGCCCAGGGTCGTGTGAACGGCGGAGATGACGGAGCTCGCCTGCACATCGATGCCGGCATTGCGCGCTTCGTCCGCCAACGCTCCTTCCGCGCGGGCGCGCGAGTCGACCACGCGAACTCCGATACCCGCGGCCTTGAGCGAGAGGGCGGTGAGATAGGCATCGTCATTGTTGGTGAAGACGACGCCTTGCACGCCGGGTGCAACGCCATAGCGCTTAATCATGGCGCGCGCCGCCGAGGCCAGCATGATGCCGGGGCGGTCGTTGTTCGCGAAGGCGATGGGGCGCTCGATCGCCCCGGTGGCGAGAACGACTTGCCGCGCGCGCACTTTCCACAGGCGGTGACGTGGCGCACCCGCTGCGAGCAATGCCGGATCGTGATCCGCGAGGCGCTCGAACAGCATGAGGTGGTTGTGGTGCGCGTGGTTGATGGCGGTGGTGCGCGTCAGGACATGCACGTTCTCGGCATCGGCGAGGAGAGCGGCCTTGGTCCCGACCCATTCCGTTTGCGGCTGGCCATCAATTGAACCTGCGGCGATGTTTGCAAGGCCGCCGAAGCGCGGGTTCTCATCAGCGATAATGACGCGCCCCCCCGAGGCGGCCGCGGCTTCGGCTGCGGCGAGGCCCGCGACGCCGGCGCCGATGACCAGCACATCGCAATGGACCTGGATCTGCTCGTAAGTATCGGGATCGCGACCCTCCGGCGCATGGCCGAGGCCGGCGGAGCGGCGGATCAGTGGCTCATAGATATGTTTCCAGAAGCTCCGCGGCCACATGAATGTCTTGTAGTAGAAGCCGCTGGGGAGAAGCCGCGATAGCTTGTTGCCGATGGAGCCGATGTCGAGAGCGAGCGACGGCCAGCGGTTCTGGCTGACCGCGGTCAAGCCATCGTGAAGCTCGACTTGCGTTGCTCTTAAATTGGGCTCGTGCCGCGCACCATCGCCGACGCCCACGAGCGCATTCATTTCTTCCGCGCCCACGCCAACCACGCCGCGCGCCCGATGATATTTGAAGCTGCGGCCAAACAGCCGCTGGCCGTTGGCCATGACTGCCGAGGCCACCGTATCGCCAACGAACCCCGTCATCGGCTTGCCATCGAAGGAGAAATGGACCGTCTTGGCGCGGTCGATCAGGCTGCCGCCCTGGGCCAGGCGATACGGTTTGCCGCTCATGTCTTCTTATCCGCAAAATACTCCGCCCACGGACCTTTTGCCTGCTCCATGAGTGGGGCGGGCGGCAGCTCGGTGATGCCGTAGAAGGCCTTGAACTCCATACTCACCGTATCGCGCGCCGCGTGGAACCACTTGCCGCATCCCCGGTCGCAGCGCCAGCGCTCGAAATGGAGGCCCATCGGATTGAAGCGGACGAACAGATAGTCGCGCTGGTGCTCGTCCGTGATGTTGGCGGAATCATGGGTGGCCGGACGGCGCACATGCGCCTGACCGCCGGCGTGGAAATCGGTCTCATCGCCCTCAGCACCGCAGACGGGGCATTTGATCAGAAGCATGGCGAACCTCCTCCCTCTCCGCGCGAATGCGCGGGGAGGGAGTCACGCGATAGCGTGACGGGTGGGGTGGAGCAGCGCGGGTGGTAGAGAATACCTCTCGCGCGGAGCGACCCCACCCGGCGCGCGTTCGCGCGCCACCCTCCCCGCGCTGACGCGCGAAGAGGGAGGGATATGACGAGAGCCGTCATCAGTGCGCCACCGCGGCGGCGACGCTTTCGTCGATGAGGCGGCCTTCGGCGAAGCGGTTGAGGCCGAAGGGTTCGGCGATAGGATGCGGGCGGTTATTGGCGATGGTGTCGGCGAAGACGAAACCCGAGCCGGGGATGGATTTGAAGCCGCCCGTACCCCAGCCGCAATTGACGAACAGGCCCTCGACGGGCGTTAAGCCGATGATCGGCGAACGGTCGCCCGTCATGTCGACGATGCCGCCCCACATGCGCAGCATTCGAAGGCGCGAGATGATGGGGAAGGTTTCAACCAGCGCCGTCACCGTGTGCTCAAGGGAG
>JBGTJO010000245.1:0-8954 GCA_041745135.1 Aestuariivirga sp.
TCGGGCTTCATCATTTCCGCCGATGGCTATGCCGTCACCAACAACCATGTGGTGAAGGACGCCAAGGAAGTGAATGTGAAGCTGGAGGATGGCTCCGACTACGACGCGACCGTGATCGGCACCGATCCCATGACCGATCTGGCGCTCATCAAGATCAAGTCGGACAAGACCTTCAAGTTCGTGAAATTCTCCAGCGCCGAAACCCGCGTCGGCGATTGGGTGATGGCGGTGGGCAATCCCTTCGGCCTCGGCGGCTCGGTGACCACGGGCATCATCTCGGCGCGTGGCCGCGACATTGGCTCCGGCCCCTATGACGACTTCCTGCAGATCGATGCCTCGATCAACCGCGGCAATTCCGGCGGGCCTGCCTTTAATGCCGAAGGCGAAGTGATCGGCGTCAACACGGCGATCTTCTCGCCCACGGGCGGCTCGGTTGGCATCGGCTTTGCGATCCCGGCCTCGACGGCGGAGAATATCGTGGCCAGCCTGAAGGACGGCGGCTCGGTGACGCGCGGCTGGCTTGGCGTACAGATCCAGCCGGTGACCAATGAGATCGCCGAGAGCCTGGACCTCAAGACCAGCACCGGAGCGATTGTCGCCGATGTGACGGAGGATTCTCCCGCCTTGGAAGCAGGCTTCAAGACCCAGGACACGATCCTCAAGGTTGACGGCAAGGATATCGCCGACGCCCGCGATCTTGCCAAGCGCATCGCGCGAATCAAGCCGGGGACCTCGGTTCCCGTGACCATCGTGCGCGACGGCAAGACCATGGATGTGACGGTGACCATCGGCACCATGCCGGACAGCCAGCGCATGGCGAGCCTGCGCGGCGGCGACCAAAGCGAAAGCAATACCGGCCGCAGCCTCTCGGGGCTTGGCATCCAGGTGGCTCCAGCCGAAGATGGCGCTGGCGTCAAGGTGACGGGCGTTGAGCCCAATGGCCTGGGCGCTGAGCATGGCCTCAAGGAAGGCGATGTGATCCTGGAAGTTGCGGGCAAGGAGGTGAATGAAAGTGCTGACGTCCGCAATGCGCTGAAAGCCGCCGGCAAGAAGCGCGTGCTGATGCTGGTCCGCTCCGGCGAGACCCAGCGCTTCCTGACGCTGCCTGCGGCGAAGAGCTAACTCCCGTTGCTCCCTCCCCACGCTGCGCGTGAGGAGGGAGTTTCCACAAGGTACGGAACATGCAACCTAATGCACAGACTCACGTAGACTTAAGTGAAGCGGAGACGATCCGTCGGCCCATGCGCGTATTGATCATCGAAGACGACCGAGAAGCGGCGACCTGGCTTATCAAGGGCCTCGCCGAAAGCGGCCATGTTGCCGACCATGCGGGCGATGGCGAGGAAGGATTGGGGCTGGCGCTTGAAGGCAGGCACGACGCGCTCATCGTGGATCGGATGCTGCCCAAGCTTGACGGCCTCGATATCATCCGGAAGATCAGGGATGCGGGCGTCAAAACGCCGGTGCTCATCTTGAGCGCGCTCGCGGATGTGGACGAGCGGGTGAAAGGCTTGCGGGCCGGAGGCGACGATTATCTCGGCAAGCCCTATTCATTCTCGGAACTGCTGGCGCGCGTCGAAGGCTTGGGCCGCCGCAAGGCTGATCAGCCGCAGGCGACAAAGCTTCGCGCCGCCGATCTTGAGATCGATCTCTTGACCCGCAATGTGACGCGCATGGGCCGTCCGATCCTGCTGCAACCGCGTGAGTTCAAGCTGCTGGAATATCTGGTGCGCAATGCCGGGCACATCGTCACCCGCACCATGTTGCTTGAGAACGTCTGGGATTATCATTTCGATCCGCAAACCAATGTCATCGATGTCCACATGTCGAGATTGCGTTCCAAGATCGATAAGGGCTTTGACGAACCGATCCTGCAAACGGTGCGCGGTGCGGGATACATGATACGTGCGAGCTAATTTCAAGCTCCTGCAAACTTCCACCTTCCGCCTGGCGGCCCTTTATCTGGTTTTGTTCGCGATCTCGGTTGGCGCGCTGCTGGCCTATGTCTACTGGAACACGGCGGTGCTGCTGGAGCGCCAGACCGATGAAACGATCCGCGCCGAGGTTCAGGGCCTGGCCGACTTCTACCGCCTGCGCGGCCTTCCCGGCATCCTTTATACGATCCAGCGCCGCAGCAGCGCGGAGACGGGCTCGATCTATCTGCTGACCGATTCCACGAAGAAGCGGGTTGCCGGCAATCTCGATTCCTTCCCCGCCGAGGCGGCCACCGAGGAGGACTGGATTGAATTTCCCATCGTGGTGCGGCGTGGCGATACGCCCGAGCGCCATGTGGCGCGAGCCTACCATGCCAATCTGACCGGCGGTTATGAGCTGGTGGTCGGCCGCGACGTGGAAGCCTTGCGCCAGTTCGCAGCGATCATCCGCCGGACGCTGTTCTGGGCGCTGGCTATTGCCATGGTGCTGGGCCTGGGCGGCGGTTTGCTCATGAGCCGCAACTTCCTCCGCCGCGTCGATGCCATCACCGCGGCGAGCCGTTCGATCATGGGCGGCAATATGGCGGACCGCATGCCGGTTTCGGGAACGAACGATGAGCTCGATCGTCTGGCGCTGGCGCTCAATGCGATGCTGGATCAGATCGGGCGGCTGATGGCGGGCTTGCAGGAGGTTTCCAGCAATGTCGCCCATGATCTCAAGACACCGCTCACCCGCGTCAAGGCGCGCGTTGAGGGGGCGCTGCGCTCTGGTCTGAAGAAAGAATACCGCGCGGCTTTGGAGAAGACGGTGGAGGAATCCGACCGGCTGCTGCAAACCTTCAACGCGCTGCTCTCCATCGCCCGCGCCGAAGCGGGACAATCGCGCTCGGCGCTCGAAGCTGTGGACGCGCGGACGATTTTGGCGGATGTGGCCGAACTCTATGAGCCCATGGCGGAAGAACAGGGCGGCCGGCTGCGCATCGATGCTCCCGAAGAATTACCCGTCCTCGCCGACCGGCAGCTCCTGGCCCAAGCCATCAACAACCTGATCGACAACGCGCTTAAATACGGCGCGAAGTCGGGCGAGGCGCCGGAAATCGCCGTCTCGGGCAAGGCGGTGGACAACAAGGTGATTATCTCAGTCGCCGACCATGGTGATGGCATCCCCGAAGCAGAGCGCGCGCGCGTCATCGAGCGCTTCGTCAGGCTCGATCAAAGCCGCACCCGCCCCGGCAACGGCCTGGGTCTGAGCCTGGTGGCAGGCGTCATGAAGCTGCATGGCGGCGAACTGACGCTGGAGGACAACCATCCCGGTTTGCAAGCCAAGCTCATCCTGCCGCTGCATCGGTCGGGAAGTTAGGGGACTAATGCAACCCACTTCTCATCATGCCCCGCACTTGATGCGGGCATCTTTCGGGACTCAAAGAAGATGCCCGGGTCAAGCCCGGGCATGATGAGAATTTGGTATTCAAAATAGGCGCATCACAGCTACAAGCCGGCGATGCCGGGACATGACATCGCATTGCCACCGCCGCTTAACGATGCGGCGGTGAAGTGGTTTTGGGAGGAAGCAAGCCTTACGCTGACTGATGGAAGGCAGCGAGAGGTTGCGGAGGCTATCATCGGGGCCTCGCTTTATCTCAGGCAGCTGATGTTGCGTGATAGCGTTTTTGCAGAGCAGGTGTTTTCTGAAAAACCTGGTCCCTTATTCGACGAAATTCTGGATGACCTGAACCGCTCGGCGGACATGGAAGACAAGCGCGCCTTCATGCGGGCGCTACGGCAGGCGAAAGCGCGAGCGGCGCTGCTGATTGCGGTCGCGGATGTGGGCGAGGTCTGGCGCCTTGAGGAGGTGACCGATGCGTTGACGCGCTTTGCCGATGCCTGTCTTGCGGCAGCCATCAACTGGCTGTTGCGCGATGGGAGTGCCGGCTATGCGGTCCTTGCCATGGGCAAGCATGGCGCGTTTGAGCTCAACTATTCGAGCGATATAGATCTTATCGTTCTCTACGATATGGAAAAGAATTGCCTGGCGCCCGGCGTTGAGCCAGCGACCTTTTTTGTGCGGCTGACCAAACGGCTGGTGGAGCTTTTGCAGGATGTGACGGAAGACGGTTACGTCTTCCGCGTCGATCTGAGGCTCCGTCCCGATCCCCGCGCCACGCAGGTTGCGATCTCGGTTGAGGCAGCGGCCATCTACTACGAGAACATGGGGCAGAACTGGGAGCGCGCCGCCATGATCAAGGCAAGACCCGCGGCCGGCGATCTGGCGCTGGGGTCGGAATTCCTTGATCGCCTGAAACCTTATATCTGGCGGAAGTATCTGGATTTCGCGGCCATCGCGGATGTGCAGTCCCTGAAGCGCCAGATGCATGCGGTGAAGGGCCACGGCTCCATCGCCGTACATGGGCACAACATCAAGCTAGGACGCGGCGGCATTCGCGAGATTGAATTCTTCGTCCAGACCCAGCAACTCATCGCCGGTGGGCGCAACCCGAAGCTCAGGGGCAGGGGGACGCTTGCCATGCTGGACGCGCTTGCGGAAGCGCAATGGATCACGGCGGATGCGGCGCGGGAACTGCAAGAGGCCTATCGCTTTCTCCGCACCATCGAGCATCGCGTGCAGATGGTGAATGACGAGCAGACACACACGCTGCCGAGCGATCCTCTGGCCTTCGAAAGCCTGGCGCGCTTTGCGGGCTTTGCTTCTTCATCGGCGTTCGAGGAAAAGTTGCGCGCCACGTTCGAATGCGTGCAGGGCCACTATGCCGCGCTGTTTGAAGACGCCTCGGAACTAGGAACCGATGCTGGAAGCCTGGTGTTCACCGGCGGCGAGGACGATCCCGAAACGATCGAGACGCTCACGCGCCTGGGCTACCGCAGCGCCAGCGAAGTTTCCGCGACGATCCGCGGTTGGCATTTCGGCCGCTATGGCGCGACCCGCAGCAGCCGCGCCAAGGAGTTGTTGACGGAATTAATGCCGGCCCTGCTGAATGCCCTGGCGCGGACCGGCGATGCGGACCAGGCGTTCCTGGCATTTGACCGCTTTCTTAGCGGGCTGCCGGCGGGCGTGCAGCTGTTCTCGCTGCTGAAGGCCAATCCCAGGCTTCTCGATCTTGTCGCCACTATCCTCGGCACGGCGCCGCGTCTCGCCGAGCAGTTGAGCCGAAGGCCGAAGGTGCTCGATGCCGTGTTAGATCCGGGCTTCTTCGGGCCGTTGCCGACCGCGGAGGAGCTTCGGCGCAACATTTCATCCGTCATTCCCGATGGAACGCCGCTCGATGAAGTGGTGGACCGGGCCCGCGTGCTGGGCCACGAGCAGGCCTTCCGCATCGGCGTGCGCGTGCTCTCTGAGACAGTGAACGCCGCCGAGGCGGGCATGGCCTTTTCGAATCTGGCGGAGCTGCTGCTGGCCCGCCTGCACAGTGCCGTCAGCGAGGAGACGGCCCGCCGCCACGGTGTGGTGCCGGGAGGACGAAGCGCGGTTTTGGCCTTGGGCAAGCTCGGCGGGCGCGAGATGACGGCGGCATCGGACCTCGACTTGATCATGGTCTACGATGCCGACGAACCGGCCAACCAGTATTTCGCCCGCCTCACGCAACGCTTCATCGCCGCCATCACCGCGCCGACCGCCGAGGGCGTGCTGTATGAAGCCGACATGCGGCTTAGGCCTTCCGGCAGCAAGGGTCCGGTGGCGGCGAGCCTGGATAGCTTTAGCACCTATCACCGCGAGCAGGCCTGGACCTGGGAGAAACTGGCGCTGACCCGGGCGCGAGTGGTGTGTGGCGACGAGGGCCTTCGCTTGGAACTGCAAGCCGCGATCCATGCCGCCCTTTGCAGGACGCGCGACCCGGACACAACGCGCGCCGATGTCCTCGACATGCGGAAGCTTATGCTCAAGGAGCAGGGGACAGCCGGCCTGTGGGACATTAAGCGGGCGCGCGGCGGGCTCGTGGAAATCGAGTTCATTGCCCAGACCCTGCAAATGATCCACGCTCACGTGAAGCCCGAGGTTCTCGACACCAATACGTTGGTGGCGCTGCAAAAGCTTGTGGCCGCCGGTTGCCTAGCACCAGCTCAAGGCGAGGCGCTGCGCCAGGCGAGCATGCTATATCACCGGCTGACCCAAGTTCTGCGGCTATGCGTCAGCGACCCCTATGATCCCACACGTTCGCCCGCTGGCCTCAACCGCATCCTCGCCAGTGCCGCCGGTTGCCCCGATATCGCGACGGCGGAAGCGCTGCTGCTGGAGACTCAGCAGCGGGTGGCGTCGATTTTTGATGAAGTGATCGGGCCCGTGTCCTCGCCCCGCGGGAGCGGGGAGAGGAAGGGGACCCATCTTGCGAAGCACGATGGGGGAGGAGAGGGGCCAACGGATTAACTCTCCTCCCTTGGCTCATGTTGCCGTCAGCACTCCAACCTTATCATCAAAGCCAAGCAATGACCGTTGGCCCCTCTCCTCCCATCGCTGGCGCGATGGGTCCCCTTCCTCTTCCCGCTCTCGCGGGGCGAGGACAAAGAAGGGGCGACGGATTCACGTCTTGTTCTTCGTCCTATGGCTGCAAACCACAGGAGGGAAGACACATGAAGCGTACTATAATCGCGATTGCGGTGTTGGGGATGTTGAGCGGCCAGGCTATGGCGGTGGAACCGTCGTTTCCGCGGAACGCCAAGGTGTTCAGCAAGATCGATGCGGATGCGAACGGCAAGATCGCGCTCGCCGAGATCAAGCCCAAGGCGGAGAAGCGGCTGCTTCGCCTCGATGCCGACAAGAACAATGAAGTTTCCTTGGCCGAGATCGACAGCTATCTGCAAAAAGGGCTCGAACAGCGGCGCAATCGTGTGCTCACCGCCCTTGATCGCGACAAGAATGGGATCATCACGGTGGCCGAACTCGACAAGCTCGTCGATGCCATGTTCAATATGGCCGACGCCGACAAGGATGGCGGTGTCAGCCTTGAGGAGGCCCGCGATTTCAGGATGGCGAAAATGGCAAAGCCGGAGAGCGGGGCCAATTGAACGCCCGAGCCATCGGCCGGCCTGAATGGCAAGGCCGGTGGCGGAGCTGCGGACGACAGGCGATGTCGAGCTTCTTGCCCGCGCCGCCGCCCGCGATGCCGCGGCTTTCGGTGAAATCGTGAGCCGCTATTATAGGCCCGTGTACCGTGTGACGTTGCGGATGACCGGAGGCCATGCCGATACGGAGGATATCGCCCAGGATGCCTTCCTCAAGCTCTGGCAGAACCCGGGACAGGTGCGCGAGGCTGGCGCCTTGAAGGGCTGGCTCATGCGCGTGGCCGCCAATGCGGCCATCGACCGGAGCCGCCGGCGCGTGCATTCGGACCTTGAGTCCGAACCGGATATCCCCGATCCGGCGATGCCGGCTGATGCGGGGTTGGCGAGGCGATCTGCCGCCCGCGAGGTCGAACGCCGGATCGCCCGCCTTCCCGAACGGCAGCGGCTGGCGCTCGCCCTTGTCTATTATGAAGGGCTCTCGAATATCGAAGCGGCGGCGGTGATGGAGGCCAGCATCGAAGCGGTCGAGTCGCTGCTGGCGCGCGCGAGGCGCACGTTGCGCGACAGCCTGTCCTCGGACTGGCGCAATTTGCTCAGTGGCTTGAATGCCCCGGATATGTGAGGAAGCAATATGGACCCGATGATGAAGCAACGGTTAGACGCGGTTCTGGCAAGCTACGGCGCCGATCCCCAGCGCTGGCCTGCCGCCGAGCGTACTCAACTGCTGCCGCATCTTGAAGCGGCGGGTGAGGCGCTGGAGGAAGCCCGGCTCATCGACCGCCTGCTCGATCTCACCCCCACGCCCGCACTCACAACCGGCCTGGAAAGCCGGCTGATCGCACGGATCGGCAGGCAGGCCACACCTGCCAAGTTCTCCCTTGGTTGGACGGCGGCGCTGCCGCTCGCTGCTTCGCTGGTCTTGGGCATCTATCTGGGGGCCATGGGCGCGCTCGACGGCCTGCTTCCCTTGGTGGTCACGGATGATATCGCAGCCGTCAGTGAGGACGATGACGGCAGCAGCGGCGTGAGCGAAGCGACCGATTATTCCGGAGACCAGCTGTCATGACCGAGACGGCGCCGCTCGATCGGCCCCCGCCGCGCCGCTGGACGTGGTGGCAGGTGGTGCTGATCGTCTCGCTGGCGCTCAACGTGTTGGTCGGCGCTGCTGCTGTGACGCGTTACTTTTCTCACCCCCGCCACGAGCGCATGACCGGTGTCGGCTATCTGCATCTCATTCCCAAAAAGTTCTTTGCCGATGTTGGCCGTCCGCGGCGCGAAGAACTGCTGGATCATCTCAAGGAGCATCGCGACGGGTTTCGCGATGGCCGTCAAAAACTGAAGGCTGTGGCCGAAAATCTTGCCGCTGCGCTCGAAGCCGCGCCATACGACGAAGCCCGCGTCCGCGCGACGCTTGAGGAGTTCTCGGCGAATGGCGTCGGTCAGATCGGTCTAAGCGCCAAGGCCGCCCAGGATTTCATCACGCGCCTCACCCCCGAAGAACGAGTTCTCCTCGCCCAACACATCCGTGAGCGCGCCAAGGGCGGGCGGAGGAAGTGACTACCGTCCTCACCCCGCGTGAGCGGGGAGAGGACAGGGGCCCATTGCAAAGCAATGGGAAAGGAGAGGGGCCAACGGATTTTCTTTGACGCTCTTTGTCGGCCAAGCGCTTCGTACGAAATAGGCATGAACATCCGCTGGCCCCTCTCCTACCTCATCGCTGGCGCGATGGAGACATCAGGCCGCTGCGGTTGCTTCGGCGATGCGGGGGAGATGCACGGTGACTTCGGTTCCAGCGCCCATCGCGCTGCGGATTTCGAGGCTGCCGCCGTGGAGTTCGATGAGCGATTTGGAGATGGCAAGGCCAAGGCCCGAGCCGCCCTTGGTTTTGGTGAACTGGTTTTCGACCTGCTCGAAGGGCCGCCCCAACTTTTCGATGTCGCGGGGCGGGATGCCGATGCCGGTGTCGGCGATGCGGATGGTGACCCAGCCTTGCTCTTCGCTCGC
>JBGTJO010000246.1:0-10349 GCA_041745135.1 Aestuariivirga sp.
CTCGGCTCAGGTAGCAACGCTTCGCCCCTTCTACATCCTGGGCGAGGTCACCAATTCCGGAAGCTTTGCCTACCAGCCCGGCATCACCGTGCAGAATGCCATCGCCATCGCCGGCGGCTACAGCCCCCGCGCCGATCAGGATCGCGTCCTCATCACCCGCAAGAACGCCACGGGCACAGACACCCACAAGGTGCCGATCACCACGCAGGTCTATCCGGGCGATATCATCTACGTGCGTGAACGCTGGTTCTGAGCGGCGATGCGCATCCTCCACGTCTTCCGCACCCCTGTCGGCGGCCTCTTCCGCCATGTCCGCGACCTGGCGCGCGGCCAGCACGCCCGCGGCCACCAGACGGGAATCCTGTGTGATTCAACAACGGGCGGAGAAACCGCGGCCAGGCTTCTGGCAGAGGTCGAGCCCTACTGCACCCTTGGTGTCAAACGCATACCCATTTCCCGCCTTCCCGGGTGGGGCGATCTTTCCGGCACCCGTGCGGTGCTCCGGCACGCCCGCGCCATCCGCCCGGACATCATCCATTGCCACGGCGCCAAGGGTGGACTCTATGGCCGCCTCGCCGCTCCCCGGCTCAGCATCCCCTCCGTCTACACGCCACACGGCGGCAGCCTCCACTACAGCTGGTCCACGCCCGCGGGATGGGCTTTCCTTGGCGCCGAAAGGCTGCTGGCGCGCCTGGGTTCCGGCCTGATTTTCGTCTGCCAGTATGAGCGGGATGCATTCGAGTCCAAGATCGGCCTCGGCTGCAAGCCTCACGCCGTCGTGCATAATGGTCTGTGGCCGGAGGAATTCACCCAGGTTACGGTCAATGCCGATGCGGCCGATGTCGCATTTATCGGCGACATGCGCCTGCTCAAGGGCGTTGACGTGCTCATCGAGGCGCTCGCCCTGTACAACAAGGAACGTCGGATGACCGCCATTCTCGCCGGTGACGGCCCTGACATGGAGTTGTTCCAGAAACAGGTGAAAGCCCGAGGCCTTTCCGATGCTGTGACCTTTGTCGGCCGCATGACCGCCAGCGAGGCGCTGGCGCGGGGCCGCCTTCTGGTGATGCCGTCTAGGGCCGAGAGTTTTCCCTACGTGGTGCTGGAAGCCTGTGCAGCGGGAAAACCGTTGCTCGCCAGCGATGTAGGGGGAATCCCTGAGATTCTGGACAAGGCCCAGCTGGTATGGCCAGGGGATGCAACACTGCTCGCCGAGCGTCTTGGCATCATATTGGCAGATCCCGCCGCCATGGTGCAAAGCGCCGTCGCCGCCCGGGAAAACATCCGCCGCAAATTTACCGCCGATGCCATGGTGAACGGCGTTCTCTCGTTCTACGCCCGAGTGCTGACACCCTAGACTAGATTAATTTTGTCATCCCGGCGAAAGCCGGGACCCATCTTTCAACGTGAAGACTCTGCCAGGATCGTACCTTGTTTACCGTGGGTCCCGGCTTTAGCCGGGATGACGACAGGGGAATATTCCGTTAACGCACCATTAACCTCGTTTCGTCAACACATTGGTAACCTTCCGGCCAAGGCGCGGGGTTTGCTCCTGTCACCATCGAAAACCCCTTCGTCTCTCAACGGAACACGAAACCCATGCGCATGAGTGCGGACAGGCTCCACCGGATAATCGACTCCGAGGTTTTTGAGCGGCTGGCGCCGGCACGCACCGAAAACCTGCGGGCCCAAAGCATCGGAATGTTGACGCGCGCACCGCATGTGCCGGTGAAAGTGATCGCAAGTCTGGTGCGTTTGGCCGAGGGTCTCCTCGTCGCCATTCTTGGTCTGGCCCTCGCCAGCGCCAATCCAAGCCTTTCCCCACTTGGCGTTGACAGCCACTATGCACTGCTGATCATCGCGACTGCCTTCGCGTTTCCGGCGGTGGCCCATGCCTTTGGCCTTCACTCCGTGCAGGCGCTGCTGCGGCCGTCGCGGGAAGCAACACGGCTTATCGCCAGTTGGACGCTGATCTTCGCCGCCATTGCCGTTGCGATCTTCCTTAATAAAGCCGGTCACAGCTATTCCCGTGCCTGGCTCAGCCTCTGGTACATGAGCGGGCTTTGCGGCCTGGTTGTTTTGCGCGCCATAACCGCGAATCTCGTGCGCCACTGGAACCGCAATGGCCAGCTCGACCGCCACGCGGTATTGGTTGGAGGCGGCAGCCCGGCAGCCGACCTGGTGGCGGCGCTCAACTCGTCATCCAGCACGGATGTCTCGGTGGTCGGCATTTTCGATGACCGCGACGACCAGCGCTCTCCTTCCACGATCCATAATTTGCGAAAGCTCGGTAATGTGGGCGAGCTCATCGATTTCGTGCGCCGCGCCCGCATCGATATTCTCATTGTCACCCTGCCGCTTGCCGCGGAAGAGCGCCTGTTGCAAATCCTCAAGAAGCTCTGGGTGCTGCCGGTGGATATCCGGCTCAGCGCCTATGCGCAGAAGCTGCATTATCGCCCTCGCGCCTATTCCTATATCGGCAACATTCCCTTCCTCGATGTTTTCGACAAGCCGCTTGGCGATTGGGACCGCATTCTCAAGACACTCGAAGATAAGATCATCGCAGCGCTCGCCGTCATCCTGCTGTCGCCGCTCATGCTATTCATCGCACTTGCCGTGAAGTTCGAAAGCAAGGGGCCCGCCCTGTTCCGGCAAAAGCGTTACGGCTTCAACAACGAGCTGATCGAAGTCTTCAAGTTCCGCTCGATGTATCACGAGATGGGTGATGCCGATGCCGCCAAGCTCGTGACCAAGGGCGATGCCCGCGTCACGCGCGTCGGCCGCTTCATCCGCAAGACCAGCCTCGATGAGCTGCCGCAACTGTTCAATGTGCTGCGGGGCGAGCTCTCGCTCGTGGGCCCGCGCCCCCATGCAACAAAAGCCAAGGCGGCGGACCAACTCTACAACGATGTGGTCGACGGATATTTCGCGCGGCACCGCGTGAAGCCCGGCATCACCGGCTGGGCCCAGATCAACGGCTGGCGCGGCGAAACCGACACCACCGAAAAACTGCAGCGCCGCGTCGAGCACGATCTCTACTACATCGAGAACTGGTCGCTCGCTTTCGATCTGAACATTTTGTGGAAGACGCCATTCTCGCTGCTGAAGGCGGAGAGCGCCTATTGACAGCTGAGACGCTGCCCCATCGTCCACCGATCCGGCTGCTCGGCGTCTCGCTCGAACAGGTGCAGGCGGCGTCCGTATGGCTGATGATGGTGTCGAGCTTCTTCGTCTCCATCGAGCCGGCACCCTGCGATCTTCTATTCATGGTCGCGCTTCTCCTGTTCGCGGTGTCAGGCCTCAAAGTGTCGGTGCTGGTGGTGCCGATGATTCTCTATCTACTGCTCTACAATCTGGGCGGATTCGTAAGTCTCCTGGGGGTCCTGAACGAGGAGGAGGCGGGAATGTTCGTCATCACCTCCACTTACATGGCCGTCTCCGCCATCTTCTTCGCCTTTTATGTAATCCCCGATCCCGTAAGACGCATGGCCGTCTTCACCAACGGCTATCTGATCGGAGCGGTCATCGCTTCAGTCCTGGGCGTTATCGGCTATTTCGACGTGGCGGGTCTCGGTGCCCTCATGGCGCCCATCGCGCGGGCGCAAGGGACCTTCAAGGACCCAAATGTGCTTGCGGCCTATCTGATCTTTCCTGGCCTCGTGCTGGCGCAGGGCTTCATGCTTGGCAACCGGCGCTACCGGCTCACTCGAGCATTAGCCCTCGTCCTTGTACTTGCTGCATTGTTCCTCGCCTTTTCGCGGGGCGCGTGGCTCAACTTCGCCGTGGCCGCTCTCCTGACGATCATGTTCACCTTCGCGCTAACACCGTCACCCGCCTTGCGCGTCCGCATTGTCCTTCTATCAATCGTGGGGGTCGCCACCCTTGCGGCATTGGTCATTTGCCTGTTGTCATTCGAGGCCGTCCGCGACCTGTTTCTCGACCGCCTGACCTTGGCCAAGGATTATGATTCAGGTGAACGCGGGCGTTTCGGCGTTCAAGCCAACTCGATTCCTTATCTGCTGGAACTGCCGCTGGGTTTCGGGCCTGACCAATTCAGCAAGCATCTCGGTCTTGACCCTCATAATGTTTATCTGAACGCCTTCGCATCCTATGGCTGGCTTGGCGGCATCAGCTATCTGCTGCTGATCGTCAGCACGATCATCATCGGATTCAAAACCATGCTGATCCGCACGCCGTGGCAGAATTTCGCCATCGTGGTGTTCTGCCCCCTGTTCGCCACCATCCTGCAAGGCGTGCAGATCGACACCGACCATTGGCGCCACTTCTACTGGCTGCTCGGCCTGATGTGGGGCCTGTTCGCGGCATCGATGGCGTATGGAGCGAAACCCCGCGAACCCCTTCATTAATCTCTTCCCCTGCGGGAAGGGATACGGACTTGCGAGTTGGATCAACAGAACTAGCTCGCATTAGTACGCTAGGGTAGCCTGTGAAAATGACGACCAAAGAATCAATTGTTGCCTTCGCAAGGTCGGTGAGGTCAGACCGGGCCGCCAATCCACAATTGGCGGGGGACGGCACCGGGATGGAGCTACTGATAGCGCCGAGGTTTCAAACATTAGTGGAGGCAATTTTACAAGTAGTTACAATCGACCCTCCGTCGGTCCTTCCCGAATACCAGCGCCGTGGAGTGGGTCGTCCCGATATAGCATTTGTTCGACAAGGGAATCTGGCGCGGGCTTTCATTGAACTTAAGGAGCCTCGCAACTCCCTCGATCGGAATCACCTGCGTGGCCACGACGCGGATCAATTCACCCGGTTCTCCGAATTGCCGCTTTGGGGTTACTCAAATTTCACCACGTTGAAGCTCTACCGGAGAGAACAACTCATCGATAATGCGGAGATACTGCCACCTACGGCAATTGAGCCGGGCACTCCGGCAACTGTGGCGGAAACTCTAATCAATGCGATCGATCACACACCCCTGGAGCGTATCCTGCTGGCTCTCGCAACGGCGCAACCGCCAAGACCCAGAGACGCTAGCGAAATTGCCGAGACGCTGGGCCATGCAGCGCGATTGGTCCGGGGAGTTGTGGCCGCACAATGCGCCGAGGGTCTTGATCAAACGGTCTCCGACGTCAGGGCCGACTTTAACCAGACCCTTTTTGCGCGAGCGGAAGCTGGCGGCTACGACCCGTCCGACTCAAATGGGTTATTCGCGTCCGCCTTTGCACAGACATTGGTGTTCGGACTCCTCCTCGCGCGCGAGGCGAGAGGCGCCGACGTCGGGACGGATGCTTATGAACAATTGCCCGCTGCAACATATCCCCTGCTCAGGGGTACACTCAGGGCGCTGACCCTCGACGAAGTTCGTTCGATGTTGGGCGTAGCGTTCGATGTCACGCTCGACGCGGTCAATGCGGTCGACCCGGCCTTGCTTACGCCTCGTGACGGCCGGGACCCATTGTTGTATCTTTACGAAGACTTTCTGCGAATATTCGATCCAACGGCCGTCGCCAAATACGGCGTCTATTATACGCCGCCTGAGATTGTCCAGCTCATCGTGGCGGAAACTGATCGCGCAATCAGGTCAGGCCTCGGTGCTGACGGCCTTCTCGACCCAATGGTCAATCTGCTCGATCCCGCATGTGGAACTGGCACGTTTCTAATCGCCGGCGCTTCTGCCGTGGCTCGAAGTGCTAGGGAGCGTTATGGCGATGGTTCGGTTCCCGCCGAAGTTTCGGCATTTGCTCAGCGCATGTATGGATTTGAATTACTTGTGGGACCTTACACCGTCGCTCACTATCGGATGTTACGGGAAGTTATTGGGCACGGCGGCAGCGCCGACCGGCTGCCAATCTACTTAACCGACACGCTGGCGCCACCTGCAGGAGCAGCAGGGGTGGAACCCCATCTGGCATTCCTGAGCGCGCCCATGGTCGATGAGCGTAGGCATTCGGATGAAGTGAAGCGCCAGACGCCTATTCTCGCGATCATGGGCAATCCGCCTTACAAACGTCTCCGCTCAGGTGAGGTGGCGCGCCTGGTCGGCGCCGACATGAACGCACGATGGGAAGACCTTAAACGCCCGGTCAGGGAAGCGGGAATGGGTCTGTCGCTCAACGCTTTCCCGGATTTGTACGTTGCATTTTACCGCTGGGCCCTATGGCGCCTCTTTGAGTCCGAGGGGGCACTTCACCGAGGCGTACTGGCCTTCATCACCAACCGCGGTTTTCTGACCGGCAAAGGATTCGGAGGGTTGCGGCTAATGCTGCGGCAGCGTTTCGATCACATCCGTATTATCGACCTACGCGGTGACAATCGTGGCGCCAGACCAGCAACGGTGAGCGCGGACGAAAACGTGTTTAATATTGAGGTCGGTGTCTGCATTCTTGTCGCCTATGCGACGGGCCGGAAAGCCGCCGAAGTAGAAGCCAGCGTGGAGTATTCGGATGTATGGACGGAACGAGCCTTCACCCGCCGTGAAAAACTCGAACTGGCATCGGCGGTCCTTCAAGACCCAAACCGATTTCGATATCGAGCGGTAAGCGGCTCCCGACTGAACCCTCTCAAGCCAGCGGGTTTCGCCTCTACCGATTGGCCCAGCATCGCGGAGCTTTTCACATTCCGCTCAAATGGAATTGTGACTTATCGAGATGGGTTCGTTTATGCCACGAACCGAGAAATACTATCATCGAGGATGATTAACTGGCTCACGCTGCCGCTTGCGCAAGCTCGAGAGGCATTTGGAGAATCGGCATTAAACAAGATCGGGCCAGCAAGAGGAATTGTGTTTGAGGAATCTGCGATCGAGCGCATTTCCTACCGGCCACTGGATTTCCGATACCTCTATAATCGCCCACAGTTTGTGGACCGTCAGAGACCCAATTTAGCCGCTAACTGGGGCACTAAGAATTTGGCACTTTTTTCCTTGGGCGGGGGCACTGGTGCTGGTCCAGCAGTATGGTGTCACATCCACAAACCAGATCAACACTCATTTCGCGGTAGCTATGGTGGTTGGGTATTTCCGCTCAGAAATCATGCCGCCGAAGGGCTTGGCCATTTTCTGGTATCTCAGCTTGTCCCTGGATTGAGCGCCGCATACGGCTTTGAAGTCACGCCCCAATGGATTTTCGATGCAATCCTCGCCTTGCTGTCGGCATCCTCTTATGCCTACCGGTTTGCCCACGATCTTGAGGATGATTTTCCGCATGTGCCATTTCCGGCTGATCCTGACGTTTTCCGGAATGCGGCAACACTTGGGGAACGCATCAGGCTGATCGAGACATTTTCCGCCGATCCTGTGGTGGAATTCCGTCGAGCCCGATTAGACGGAAGGCAGTCCAATGCCGTCTTGAGCGTACCAACCCCGCGGCGGGCGTTTATTGTGGACGGTGGAATTGGACAGATCGCACTTCTTTCCGACCGCTCGTTAAGGATCGTCGATGTGTCCGAGCGTCTTTGGAATTTCTCGATCAGCGGCTACCAAGTTGTATATCACTGGCTCCGCGACCGGAATGGTGAACGGATAAACGCGGCCTTGCAACGCGCCATGCTTGACATCTTGTGGCGAGTCGAGGAGTTATTGCATCTGTTTGACGAGGCGGATGGGGTATTGAACCTAAGTTTAAATGGTCCTTTGAGTCGTAGTCAATTGGGTCTTTCCGCGTCAGCTGCCCCTGCCACCGAGATCGAGGAAGAAACCTAGTGCCGCAACTTGATTTGTTCGGAACTGCGCAATCGGATCAGATTGTATCCCAAAGGCCCGATCCCGAGCGGATTCGCCTGGTTCTTGCCGCAGCGCTTCAGGAGCTTCGCAAGTCTGAAAGTATGCCTTGGGATTCAGCCCGCCTGCGAAGCTGGCACCATGTCTTCCAGAACATGACAAAATGGTTGCCGGATGAAGAACGCGAATCTTTCACGCGCAGCTTCAACGTCGAAGTGGGACGCCTGCGAGGCGAACTGCCAATTTTCAATCGATCCGTAGCCTAGATCTAAGGGGTACAATATGAAAAATGGTCGGAGCGCGGGGATTCGAACCCCGGACCCCTACCCCCCCAGAGTAGTGCGCTACCGGGCTGCGCTACGCTCCGACACAGCGCAGCGTCTAGCATCCTCCATCACAAACCGAAAGCCCCGATTGCAGATCAGGGTGATGTCCGCATTAGCGCCAGAATGTCGCCACGCCGTCCCGTGTGTCGTTGCGCCTGCAGGGCAAGCATCGCGGCCCAGAGGGCATCGGCGATAATTACCGCGATAGCCATGCCCATCACGCCGTAGCGGGGGGTGAGAAACGCCGCCGCCGCAGCCAGCGCCAAAACCGCCAACAAGCACGAGCTGGCGGTTTTTCTCTGATGTCCGTCTATCGAAAGTAAGTGTTGGTTCATGCCGCTCGCCGCGCGAAAGCCCTGGCTCACCATGAACAGCACCAGCGGCCAATGGCCCACAACATATTGCTCTCCGAAGATCCGCAATATCAGCGGGCCGGCGACGATCGCGCCGAGGATGCAGGCGGCCATGGCGGCGAGCGCCAGAACATTGATCCGCAGGAGGAGCGACCGGACTTCGCCCCGGTTATTGCGCGTGAGCGCTGCGGCGAGATCGGGCAGGATGAAGTTCTGCGTTGCCTGGGTGATAAATCCGACCAGCGCTGCAAGCCTGATGCAGACTCCAAGTACGGCAACGTCGTCGGGCGGCAGGAAGAAGCCGCCGATCATATTGACGAGATCGGCAAAGGAGGTTGCGACCACGGCGACGATCACCAGCGATCCGGCGCGGCCCCGCAACAACGGCGCGAGATTGCGGCCGACGGTGCGGAACGGCGGCGGTATCGCCCCCTCCCTGCCCATGACCCACGCCTGCCCCAGCGCCACGAAACTGTTGGCTATGATAAAAGCCCACAACACGCTGGTGACGCTCAGGCCCCAACCCAGCCACCAGGCCAGCAGCAGATAGGCGAGCAGCAGCCCCGGCCGATACAGGAAATCCGGCACATAGGAGAGCGAGAAACGCCGGAGAGAATTGGCGGTGGCGCTATTGATGCGGATCAAGGACGATGCTGGCGCCGACAGGCAACCGAAGATGATTGCGGTCTTGAGTCCGGGATCAAGTGGCGATGCCAGCACAATGATTGCCGCAACCGCGGAGATGATCGCGATAACAACCAGGCTGTCGCGCCAGAAGGCAGCATGAAACGCCAGCACGAGGCTTCTGCGTCCGAGAGCAAAGTAGCGCGGGAGGCACGTCATCGCGAGCGGGGGATAACCCACCGTCACCACCTGGCTCAGGATCGCCGCAGCACTCATGCCCAGAAAAATGACACCCACATCAGCCTGCGGCAGAAGCCGGGCCAGCACGATCTGGCTCAGAAGTCCGATGCCGGCACCGCTGAAGCGGACGCCAACGACATTTATCGCAGTCAGGATCATCCGCCACAGCGGCATGGTGTGTTGGACCTTTAGTGTTAAAAACCCCACCGTCGCATCATGTACGCGGCAAGCTCGAAACCCACCGGTAACTCATTCAACCTACCCCGTCATTCCAGCGAAAGCTGGAATCCCGTTTTCCATCGGAACAACTGTTAACGTTAGGTATCTTTACGCAGCAGCGGGATTCCAGCTTTCGCTGGAATGACGGAACAAGGGGAGACAATAGGTCCTAGCGCTCCCGCCTTTAATTTTGTGTTGCCAGCCGTCAGCGCGCGCTGGGGTCCAGCAGCTTGCGGGCATCGCCCAGGTCCCGCAAGGCCAGCTTGAGCTTGTCCATATGGCTGTCGGAGAGGCGGTGCACGATCTTGACCGCCTCGCCCATTGTGGCGCTTGGGCGCGCCAGCGGGGCTTTTCCCGGAGGAGGCGCGCGGTTGATTCGAGGCGCCGCTTTGGCTGTTCCGGGCTTGGGGGCGCCACCGGTTTCAGGATGGTGGCGGGGGGCAACCTCGCCGCGGGCGATTCCGCAGACATAGGCGGCACCGTCTTCCTTCAAAATCTTCTGCACGCCGCGGATGGTGTAGCCCTCGGTGTAAAGGAGCGTCCGGACACCCTTGAGTAGTTCCACATCGGCTGGCCGGTAATAACGCCGGCCGCCGGCGCGTTTCATGGGCTTGATCTGGGCGAAGCGGGTTTCCCAGAAGCGCAGCACATGCTGGGGAACGTTCAGTTCCTCGGCAGCTTCACTGATGGTCCTGAAGGCGTCGGGGCCCTTATCCATGGCAATCTCGCGCAAAAAAGTTGTTAACGATTACGCGGCGATCACTCGTCAGCTGGTCCTGGCTCAAGCCCGTTGATCACATTCTTCATCACTTGGCTAGGGCGGAAGACCAAGACGCGGCGAGGCGTGATTGGAACTTCCTCGCCGGTTTTCGGATTGCGGCCAACGCGGCCATTCTTCGCACG
>JBGTJO010000247.1:0-4797 GCA_041745135.1 Aestuariivirga sp.
CGCGAGGCGGCCGCCTTGCCGCCCTTTTTGCCGCCCCGGCGCGAGGCCGGGTGGCCGGTTGATTTGCCGCGGCCGGAGCCGCCTGGGTTTTTGCCGCCGCCATCATTCTTGTTGACGGTGGCCCAGGCCCGGCTTTCGGCCTCTTTCTTGGCGACGCCCTTCTTCTCGTAGCCTTCGGCGATGTGATCGGCCTTGCGTTCCTGCTTGCCGGTGTATTTGGATTTCTCTTCACGTGGCATGATGGTCCTCCTGTCTTGCCTTGACGGGTAACGACCGCGTGCACCGGAGGTTCCAGCGGTGGAAATGGCGTCTCGAAAGGCGTATGATCTCATCTTCCCAAGACGAGGTGTGCCATGAGCATCCAGAGCATTCTCGACCACAAGGGCAACAAGGTCGTCACCATCCCGCCGGACACCCGTGTGGGCACTGCCGCGCACCGGATGCGCCTCGAGCGTATCGGCGCCATCGTGATCGCCAGCGCGGGCTCGCGCATCGAAGGCATATTGTCGGAGCGCGATATCGTGCAGGGGCTGACCGAGCACGGCGCTGCCGTCCTCGATATGCCGGTGTCGGCGCTGATGTCGCGCAATGTGCTCACCTGCAAGCCCGATGCGGAAATCCGCGACGTCATGCGACTCATGACTTTGCACCGCATCCGCCACGTGCCCGTGGCGGAAAATGGCGTGCTGCGCGGGATCGTATCGATCGGCGATGTCGTCAAGAGCCGGCTGGAGGATATGGAGCTCGAAGCCAACGTGCTGCGCGACTACGCCGTCGCGCATAATTAGCCTCTCCCTCCTCGCGGAACGCGGGGAGGGTGGCAGTTGCGAAGCAACTGACGGGTGGGGTCTTTCAGCGTGGGCAGTATTCGCACCTCCCACATTGGACCACCCCACCCCACCCCGCCTCGCTTGCGCTCGGCACCCTCCCCGTGCTTTCGCACGGAGAGGGGGTTCCAAGGACTGGCGCCATCTTAGAGTTTTGGTTCTCCGTCAGTTCGCGGCGATCGATTGCCGGGGCAGATCGGGCTGAGCGATGACCGGGCAGTTGATGAGCGCGTTGGTCGGGCGCAACCCGAACACGAACGGATTGCCGGGTCCCGCCGGGTTGATATCGGCGCTCTCGACCAAACCTTCGTCGATCAAGCCCTTGAGGTCCTCGAAGGAGGTGATCTGCCGCACCTTCCCGTCCTTCATCGCCGCTTCGGTCCACATGCTCACGTGGGCGTCCCACATCGGCGAATAGTTGTTGTTGTCGGAGGAATCTTCATTGTCGGGGTCGATCGGGAAGATGTTGATCGGATCGATGCCGCCATTGGCGAGCGACGCCGCAAATCCCTGTTCGCCTCCGCCGGTGGTGTCAATGGGCCCGTTCAGCACGGGAGAGAAGCCGAGATTGGCCGACGTGTTGGCGGGCTTGGACTTGCCGACTTCCGGGATCAAGCCAAGCTTCGGCGCATAGACGCCCTTCTCCAACACCGCCGCAAGGTCGGCCGATACGTCAGTCACCAGATGATAGTAATACTGCTTGCCGCCCTGGAAGCCATCCAGCATCGACATCGTGACCGTCTGCTTGTTGAGATCGATGTCCTTGAGCCGGTCGTGATTGCCCGATGCATTGTGAACCATCTGCGCGTTGATAACGACACCGCTTGGCAACTCGACGAACGAGGACCATTCGAGGTCGGCCATAGCGCCGGGCTTAGCCTCTTTCGGCGGGAAAGGCATGGGCGAACCTGGGACGACCTTGTATTCCGGCGCGAAATCGACGTCTCCCTTGAAGGTGACCACGCCGTCGGCGATCGTCACTTTCTGCGCGCCGGGAGTACCGGCCGCATGCTTCATCTTCGGCGAGAAGTTGACGCCCATCCGCTTCGCGACATCGAAGTCAGAGGCTTCCGTGATAATGTAGTAAACCGGCTCGCCCTTGGGCGACATGCCCTTGAACAAGGGCAAGGTCACCGTAGCTTTCCGGTAGGTGAAATCGATGGCGAGCGCGCTTTTCAGAAAGACATTGTCGCTCTTTTTGAACTTGACCGCGGTTTCCGGCGTGAACATCTCGCGGCCGGTCCCTTCGACTTGACGCTTCAACAGGGCCTTCGCCTCGCTCATATCTCCTGCTGCCATTACGGCATTCGGAGAAACTGTGAGAAAAAGCGCAGTCAGGAGCGCCAGGCACATCGCGCCCGATGGGCGCTTAACCGAATAGCCGATTACTTTGGTGTTTAACATGATCTTACCCTTCATTTGGTTGCTGTGCTGCCAAGCGCCATGCGGCCGAACGGCCGTCTGCACGCTTCATAAAAAGCCAACCCCGGAACGTTCCTGGCGTTCCGGGGTTTTACAGAATCGGGCTGAAACTGACGCGGTCGTGATCAGCGCCGTTGACTCATGCGGCCAAGGCTTTCACCCAGCACGACGAGTGCTATGCCGAGGAGGGCCACATCCTTGATGAGGAACGAGCCCATGGCGTTCAGGAAGGGGAAGCCGCCCGAACCGGCCTCCCAGATTGGCAATGCGAACAGGGTCGACACCGTAACGAAGAAGGTCAGCGTACCGAGAGCGCCGCCTGCGACTCCAGCCCGCCTCGACCATGGCGATGCGATCAGCAGCACAGCGGTCACAAGCTCGACAACGCCAAGCAGGTAAGAGGCTCCCGCCTCGCCGAACGCGGGGTACATCCAGGCCAGCCACGGGGTGCCGCCAATTATGGGTTTGAGCGCCTCGATCTCGATTTGCGTGAACTTGAGAATCCCGATCATGACAAGCGGCAGAACCACGCCGATGAGCGCCACGGCGCGGCCAGTCTGCTGGATATTCGAAGCCCACGAACGGGGAACCGAGTCGACAACTCTTCGATCGCTGCTCGTCTCGGGAATTGGCGGCATTGACATTGTATCCTCGTGGGTCGTTCGCACGTGTCGCGGCAACCTGAGCTTCGGGAAGCGGAAACCGCCACATCGCCGAGCGGGCTTTGTGACGGTTCGCCGGCAAAATGCTGCTAACGGCTTATTTGTTCATCATCATCATGGATTCGGACATCATCTTTCCGTCTTCCATTTTCACGTCTTTGGTCATCATCAGCTTGCCGTCCTGCATGAAGAAGATCATGCCTTCCGAAACCGGCGTGGCGTTCTTCATCGCCATATCCATCATCTTCATGTCGGACTCCATCATCATGCTTTTGCCGTCCGGCATGACGACCATCGCCTGGCCGTCTTTCATCATCATCGGCTCCATGGCGAAGGCGCCGCTAACGAGCGCTGAGCCGGCGACGAGCGTGAAGGCAAGTGTTTTTAACAGCGTCATAACATTACTCCTGTTCTATGTTGGCGTCGGCCGGGTCGGCCGCGCGGAAACATCGCCGCAATCCAACCCCCGTGGATTCCAGGTTGTTCCGGCGTTTTACAGAATCTGGCTGAATCTGACGCCTTCGTGATCAGCGCCGCATCGACGCTCGCACCGCGCCCGGCGTCGTTCCCAGCGTCCGGCGAAATGCGGCCGTGAAGTGTTGTTGGGAACCGAACCCGCAGTCGAGAGCAATCTCGGCCAAGGAGGTTGGTCCGGCCAACAGGCGCTTGGCCCGCACCAGGCGCCGCGCGGTGACACATCTGTGCGGCGTCGTGCCGGTTGAACGGCGGAAAGCGGCGCAAAAATGATGCGGGGACAGATTGGCCGCATGCGACAGGTCGGCCAGCGATACGTCGTCCGCGAGGTGGGCCTCGATATATTCAAACACCGCCGCAAGGCGGCGGGGACTCAAAACGCCCTTGGCGGCAAGGTCAAATCCACCGCGGTTGGAATGATGGCAAAGCAGATGCATGCCGATCAGGAGGGCGTATGCGTCAACCTCCAGCAGCGACGGGGGAGAGGCGGCGTCCACGGCGCGAGACACATATTTGTCCAACAGGCACCGCAGCGCCAGATCCCGCGCGAAGATGCGATCATCGCGAAGCTCCAGCCCGCCATCCGGCCGGTTGCACTCCATCGCGGCGATTTCCTGGATCAGCGCGGGCTGGAAATACATCTGGCACAGGCGGACATCGCCGCGGGAGGCGTAGCGCCGCGAGCCGCCGCCGGCATAGAGCATGAACGAGTCCCGGTCGGCGTAGCCGCGCCGGCCGGCGAAACGCCCATCCAGGCGCTCGACGCTCGCCCCGCCGATGACAAAGCTCAATGTGTTATGGGCGTTATCTGGATAATAGGCGTCAAAACCCCGGCGAGCCCGCCACACCGTGACAGGGATGTCCCAACCCTGTCCGATGCCACACAGACCCTCGTTGACGATTTCAGGATAGACATTCTCAAGCCGCACTGCCTGGCCGGGCATCTCGGCAAAAGCGTGTTGGCCCATACAGAATACCTCACCAGTAGGGAAACTCGAATTCGACCCCAAAGTTCCCTCCTGCTGCCGGGCTGGTCCTGACAGGAGCCTTCAACAGGCCATCTTTGCCGCGATGGGCGGCGCGCCTATATTGAGGGCCATGGGACATTCACGTCAGGACGGGGGATTCGCCGAAGCTCCCCAGCAGAGCAATCCGAACATTCCCGTCTTCACGCCGGGGGGACTTGGCCAACTGCGCCCGGAATTCGCGCCCCTTCCCATGTTCATGCCCCACAAACCGCCGAAGCCGGAGAAATCCGATGGCGGCAAGCGCCTCAGGATCGTTTCCGAATATGAGCCCAAGGGCGACCAGCCCACCGCCATCAAGGAGTTGGTGGCGGGCATCAATGAACATGAGCGCGACCAGGTGCTGCTCGGCGTCACCGGCTCCGGCAAGACCTTCACCATGGCCAA
>JBGTJO010000248.1:0-16017 GCA_041745135.1 Aestuariivirga sp.
CGGGACCTCTGCTCATCGTCGCGGAAGACCCGTTGCGCGGACTCGAAAACATGGGCCGCGCCGCGCGCGCGCGGTCGCACGCGCAGATCGTCGCGGTCACCGGCAGCGTCGGCAAGACCAGCACCAAGGAGATGCTGCGCGCGGCGCTCTCCGCTTCGGGCAAGACCCATGCTTCCGCCGCATCCTACAACAATCACTGGGGCGTGCCGCTGACGCTCGCCCGCATGGCGCGCGAGACAGCCTATGGCGTGTTCGAGATCGGCATGAATCATGCAGGCGAGATTACGCCGCTTGTCGGCATGGTAAGGCCTCATGTGGCGATCATCACCAATGTCGGACCGACCCATCTCGGCCATTTCGACTCGGTAGAGAGGATTGCCGATGCCAAGGCTGAAATCTTTTCCGGACTCTTGCCCGGCGGTCACGTCGTTCTCAACCACGACAATCCTTATTTCGATCGTCTTGTAGCGGCCGCGCATGACGCGGGTGTTAAAAACATCATCGGTTTCGGCAAGCACCGCGATGCCGAAATCCGCCTCGAAAGGCTGGTGCTGCATGGCGAGTGCTGCTGCATCACCGCGCGCGTGCTGGGCGAAGATCTGATCTACAAGCTGGGCGTTCCCGGCGAGCACATGGCGATGAACAGCCTAGCCGCACTCGGCGCCGTCAAGCTCATGGGAGCCGACCTTGCCCGCGCCGCATTGGCATTGAGCACTGTTGCGCCCGCCAAGGGCAGGGGAGTTCGTCAGCGGCTTGGCGCTGCCGGCGGCGATATCATGCTCATCGATGAGAGTTATAACGCCAATCCGGCCTCGGTTCGGGCGGCACTTGCCCTGCTCGCCCAAGTCAAACCGGCGCGCGGCGGGCGGCGTATCGCGGTCCTCGGCGATATGCTTGAACTCGGCGACCACGGCCCCGAGCTTCACGGCGATCTGGCGGGCCCAGTGGACGCGGCACAGGTTGATGCCCTATACGCCGCCGGGCCGCTCATGGCCAACCTTTGGGCCAGAACCCCGGCCGCCAGACAGGGGGCCTATGCCAGCACATCGGAGGAGCTTCGAGAGGCGGTTGTCGCAGGCCTTAGGGCGGGTGATGTGGTGATGATTAAAGGCTCGCTCGGCAGCCGCATGGGCCCTTTGGCGGAGGCCATACGGGCCGCCTATCCGCCGCGAAGGACGATTGACTAGATGCTGTATTTCTTGCTGACAAGCCTTACCGACGAGTTCTCCGTCTTCAACGTGTTCCGTTACCAAACGACGCGCACCGGCTCAGCAATTCTCACGGCCTTACTCTTCATTTTTCTTTTCGGGCCCGGAATTATTTCGCTCCTGAAAGTAAAGCAGGGCCGAGGCCAACCCATCCGCTCCGATGGTCCCCAACGCCACATCATTGAGAAGCAGGGCACCCCCACCATGGGTGGACTGATGATCCTCTCCGGGATCGTCGTTGCCACGCTGCTGTGGGCCGATTTGCGCAATCTTTACGTCTGGGGCGTGCTGTTTGTGACGCTCGGCTTCGGCGCCATCGGTTTTTACGATGACATCCTCAAAGTCACCAATTCATCCTCGCACGGTTTCTCCGGCAAGGTGAGGCTGCTGCTTGAATGCGCCCTTGCCGGTATTGCGGTCGCCTGCTTCATGTGGATCGGCGAGACGCAACTCTCCAGTTCGCTGGCCGTGCCATTCTTCAAGGATGTGCTCATTCCCTTCGGCGTGTTCTTCATTTTCATCGGCGTGTTCATCATCGTGGGCGCCGGCAACGCTGTGAATATGACCGATGGCCTCGATGGCCTGGCCATCGTGCCCGTGATGATCGCCGCCGCAAGCTTCGGCCTCATCGCCTATCTCGTCGGCAACTTCAATTTCTCCGAATATCTGCAACTGCATTTCGTCCGGGGTTCAGGCGAGCTCGCCGTCATCTGCGGGGCCATCGTCGGAGCAGGCCTTGGCTTCCTGTGGTTCAATGCGCCGCCCGCCATGATTTTCATGGGCGATACCGGTTCCCTGTCGCTCGGCGGCGCTCTCGGCGCCATAGCGGTCGCGGTCAAGCACGAGATCGTGCTGGCCATCATCGGCGGCCTGTTCGTTTTGGAAACCGCTTCCGTTATCATTCAGGTCGCCTCCTTCAAGATGACGGGCAAGCGCGTCTTCGCCATGGCGCCGCTGCATCATCATTTCGAACAGAAGGGCTGGAAGGAATCGACCATCGTCATCCGCTTCTGGATCGTCGCCTTCGTGCTGGCCCTCATCGGCCTCTCGACATTGAAACTGCGGTGAGCCGTTGTTCCCCGCCCAATCATTCAGAAACAAGAAGGCCGGTGTCTTCGGCCTCGCCCGCTCCGGCACCGCGCTGATCGAAGCCCTGCGGCTCGGAGGCGCGGAGATTTACGCTTGGGACGACTCGCCCGCCGCCGTGGAAAGGGCGCGGGTCGCGGGCCTTCCCGTCTCCGATCTGCATACAGTTGACTTCAAATCCCTTAGTTCGTTGGTGCTGAGTCCCGGCGTGCCGCTCACCCATCCCAAGCCCCACTGGACGGTGGAAAAAGCCCGGCACGCTGGCATTGAAATCATCGGCGACACAGAGGTTTTCCAACGCGAGATCGAAGGTACGGGTGCCAAGATTGTCGCCATCACCGGCACCAACGGCAAATCGACGACGGCAGCGCTGATCGGCCATGTACTGAAGGCCGCCGGACGCGATGCCGAAGTCGGCGGCAATATCGGCACCGCCGTTTTCCTCATGCGGCCGCCGGCGAAGGATCGCATCTATGTGCTCGAGCTTTCCTCCTTTCAGATCGAACTGACGCCGGGACTCAAACCTGATGCCGGCATCCTCACCAACATCACGCCCGATCATCTCGACCGTCACGGCACGATGGAAAACTACGCCGCAGTTAAGGCGCGCATGTTCTCAAGCCAGAAGCCGGGCCAGACGGCACTGTGTGGGATCGACGATGAATGGAGCAAGACGATTGCAGGCAGCATCCCCACGGGACCGGAGATGCGACGCGTCTCGGTCTTGCAAACCCTGGATGACGGGATTTCGGCAGTAGACGGTATTTTGCGCGATCATCATTCCGGCAGCGAGATGGCGCGGATCGATCTGCGCGCCATGCCTTCGCTGCGCGGCGCGCATAATTGGCAGAACGCCTGCATGGCCTATGGCGCGGCCCGCGCACTTGGCTTGAGCGTGGCCGAGATCGAGAACGGCATGCGGAGCTTTCCCGGCCTTGCGCACCGCATGCAAGAGGTCGCTCGGGTGCATGGCGTGCCTTTCATCAACGACTCGAAGGCAACCAACGCGGACGCCGCGGGAAAGGCCCTGTTGTCTTTCGATACGATTTACTGGATCGCCGGCGGCATCGCGAAACAGGGCGGCATCGAACCATTGCGGCCGCTGTTCCCGCGCATCGTCAAAGCTTTTCTTATCGGTCAGGCTACGGATGAATTTGCGGAAAGCCTTGGCACCGTCCCGTCGGAAAGATGCGGCACGCTGGACAAAGCGGTTCAGCTTGCGGCACGCGCAGCAGCCAACGGAAAGACAGGCGCCGTGGTGCTGCTCTCGCCTGCTTGCGCGTCCTTCGACCAATATCCGAATTTCGAAGTGCGGGGCGATGCGTTTGTCCAAGCCGTTTCCGAGCTTCCAGGTGCAATCATGACAAGCGGTGGAGAGAACCATGCTGTTAAGCCGTAGCGATCGCGGCCTTCTGGCCCAGTGGTGGTTCACCGTGGACCGCGGACTCATGTCGGCCGTCATGCTGCTCATGGCGTCGGGCGTACTGGTCAGCATGGCGGCGGGTCCGCCGGTTGCCGAACGCATCGGGCTCGACTCGTTCCACTTCTTCCGCAGCCAGCTTGCCTACCTGGCACCGGCGCTGGCGGTGCTTGTCGCACTCTCGTTTTTCACACTACAGCAAGCGAGGCGCACGGGGGTTGTTCTGTTCGGTGCCGCGATTGCGCTCATGGCGGCGGCTCTATTCTATGGGCCGGAGATTAACGGCGCCCATCGCTGGATCAACATTGGGCCGATCGGTTTGCAACCATCGGAATTCGCCAAGCCCGGGTTTGTCGTTCTTGCCGCCTGGTTCCTCGCCGAACACGCGCGGCGCCCGGAAATGCCGGGACATGCGGTCGCATTCATGCTGGGCGCTGTGCTCGTTGGCCTCCTGGTCATCCAGCCGGACTATGGCCAGACGGTACTGATCGTCATCACCTTCGGCGCCATGCTGCTGATCTATGGCATCTCCTGGTATGTCGTCGCCGGATTGGCCGCACTCGTGGGCGTTGGCATCGCCGCGGCCTATCTGCAAGTCCCCCATGTCGCCTCGCGCATCGATCGGTTCCTTGAGCCCGGCAAGGGCGATACGTTTCAGGTCGATACGGCGACCCAGGCCTTCAGCAATGGCGGGCTGATGGGCACGGGGCCGGGCGGCGGCGAAGCCAAGCAAATTCTTCCCGACGCTCACACCGATTTCAGCTTCGCCGTGATCGGCGAGGAATTCGGCCTCATCGCCTGCCTGCTGCTCATGGCGCTGTTTGCGTTCATCGTGCTCCGCATCCTGCGGCGGGCAAAATCGGAGGCCGACCCGTTTCCCGCTCTCGCCATGAGCGGCCTTGCCATCATTTTCGGCTTCCAGGCCGTCATCAATATGGGCGTCAACGTATCGCTGCTCCCCACCAAAGGCATGACACTGCCGTTCATTTCTTACGGCGGCTCCTCGCTCATCGGCATGGCCTTCGCCATGGGGTTGGTGCTGGCATTGGGCCGTAAACGTCCGGGTACCGCAGCCTTGGCTTGTTGCTCATGATACGCGCCACGCTCCCACCTCTCATCTTGGCCGGGCTTGACCCGGCCATCGTCGGTAAAGGATGCCCGCGTCGAGCGCGGGCATGATGAGAATTTTAGATGGCCCTTAAGAAGGCAACGGTCGTTCTCGCCGCTGGCGGCACCGGCGGGCATCTCTTCCCCGCGCAAGCCCTGGCGGAGGAACTGGTTCGGCGCGGGTACGATATTCATCTGATGACGGATGAACGGGTGCGTGACTACGGCAAATCCTTTCCCGCTGCGGCAACCCACATCGTGCCATCGGCAACGCTGGCTCTCGGCAAACCCTTGCAGGCAGCTGCAAGCGTGCTGCGGCTCTATCGCGGATACCGCCGCGCTCGAGCGCTTCTCAAAACGTTGAACCCTTCTGCTGTTGTGGGCTTTGGCGGCTACCCATCCTTTCCCCCGATCCTTGCTGCCAACCGGCTTGGCATTCCTACCTGCATCCATGATCAGAATGCGGTGATGGGCCGGGCCAATCGCATGCTCGCCGGTTTAGCCACGAAAATCGCCTCCTCCTTTCCCCATGTCCGGGGCGTACCGCATAGCGCGCAAAAGAGAGTCGTATTCACAGGCAACCCGGTGCGCGATATTGCCCTTCAGGAGAAAGCAGCCGTTTACCCGGAACTCTCGGCTGATGGTTCCTTTAATCTGGTGATTTTTGGCGGCAGTCAGGGTGCTAGCTTTTTCAGCGAATTTATCCCGAAGGTGCTCAAAGAATTTTCAAGCAAGATGCTAACGGGATTGAAAATCGTGCAACAGGTCAGGCCCGAAGATACGGATGGCTTCGGAGAGGACTTTCCCGACAATTTCGAACGAGGCTTATTTTTTCCCGACCTGCCGCGCCGGATTGCCGAATCGCATTTGGTGATTTGCAGGTCGGGCGCATCCACCATCGCCGAGCTCGGCGTCATCGGTAGGCCCGCTATCATGGTGCCGCTTCCGCACGCGTTAGACAACGATCAGCTGCGCAATGCCGAAAGTTTCGCAAACGCGGGGGCCGGGTGGATTCGCCCTCAGGCGAAGCTTGAGCCCAAGGAATTTGCAGTATTTCTGACAAAGCTGCGATATGACGGCAAGGAACTCAAGCGGGCGGCGGCGGCGGCGCTCGGCCATGGGAGGCCGGATGCGGCGGTGCGGCTGGCCGATCTCACGGAAGAACTGGCGGGAACAAGAAGACAATGAAGCTGCCGCGCGACGTAGGCCCAATCCACTTCATCGGCATCGGCGGCATCGGCATGAGCGGCATCGCCGAGGTGATGGAGACGCTTGGCTACAAAGTGCAGGGCTCTGACCTCGCCGACAATTACAACGTGGCGCGGCTGCGCAAGAATGGCATTGCGGTGGAGGTCGGGCATCGCCCCGAAAATCTCGGCGATGCGCAGGTGGTGGTGGTCTCCTCGGCGGTGAAGCCGGACAACCCCGAGCTCATGGAAGCGCGCAACCGCTATCTGCCCATCGTGCGGCGGGCCGAGATGCTGGCGGAATTGATGCGCTTCAAGTCCTGCGTGGCGGTAGGTGGCACCCACGGCAAGACCACGACGACATCGCTTGTCGCTGCCTTGCTCGATGCGGGCGGCCTTGATCCCACGGTCATCAATGGCGGCATCATCAACGCCTATGGCACCAACGCCCGCCTCGGCAAGGGTGACTGGATGGTGGTTGAGTCGGATGAGTCCGACGGCACCTTCGTCAAGCTTCCAGCCGATGTCGTTATCGTCACCAATATCGATCCCGAACATCTCGATCACTACGGCACCTTCGAGAAGGCCAAGGACGCCTTCCTCGCTTTCGTCGAGAACATTCCCTTTTACGGTTTCGCCGTGATGTGCATCGATCATCCGATGGTGCAGGAGCTGATCGGCCGGGTCGAAGACCGGCGCATCATCACTTATGGTCATAGCCCGCAGGCAGACGTAAGGCTGCTCGATGTCAACTACGCCGATGGTGAAACACAGTTCGCCGTTCGCATGACGGACCGCGCGAGCGGCGCTGCCTACAATATAGATGGCCTGACCCTGGCGATGCCCGGCGACCACAATGCGATGAACGCGGTTGCGGCGCTCGCGGTCGCCAAAGAGCTCGGCATTTCAGATGACGATATCCGGAAGGGGTTCCGAAGTTTCGCCGGCGTCAAGCGCCGCTTCACCAAGACCGGCAGCCATAACGGCGTCATGGTCTTCGATGATTACGGCCATCATCCCGTGGAGATCGCGGCGGTCTTGAGCGCGGCTCGCCGCGTCACTTCGCAAAAGGTGCTGGCTGTCATGCAACCGCATCGCTACACGCGGCTCTCAAGCCTGTTCAACGATTTCTGCACCTGCTTCAACGATGCCGATGCGGTCATCGTAACGCCCGTCTACGCGGCAGGCGAGGCGCCCATCGACGGCGCCACCCATACGGCACTCGCGGAGGGCATGCGCTCTCGCGGCCACCGCGCCGTCCATGCCATCGACGATCCCGAGCAATTGCCGCCACTGGTACGAAGCATGGTGAACCCCGGCGACATCGTCGTCTGCCTGGGTGCCGGCACCATCACCCAATGGGCTTACGCCTTGCCCGGCCAGCTCGCCGAGCTTGATGCCAAGGCATCGGCGTAGACATGGTGTTCTGTGACAAAGGGCCCTCATCCGGCCTTCGGCCACCGTCTCCCAAGCCTTACGGCACGGGAGAAGGCGCTAATCTTGCAGTGCAATGCCTCCTCCCGTCCGAAGGATGGGAGAAGGTGGCCGAAGGCCGGATGAGGGCCCTTTGGTTCGCCTGATGCCGCAACTTGACGGTGAAGCGCTGCTCAAGCGGCTGCCGGCGGTGCGGGGGCGGCTGGAGGCGAATGCGCCGCTTGCCGATCTCACCTGGTTCCGCGTTGGCGGTCCCGCAGAAGTGCTGTTCACGCCGTCGGATGAAACCGATCTTGCAAGCTTTCTCAAGGCCACGCCGCCAGACATCGGCACCTATGTCATCGGGGTGGGCTCCAATCTTCTGGTGCGTGATGGCGGGGTTCCCGGGGTGGTCATCCGGCTTGGCCGTGGTTTTTCGGGTGTTGCCGTCGAGGAACACAACCGCATTCGCGTGGGCGCTGCGGTTCCCGATGTGCGCGCCGCGCGCTTCGCGCTGGAGCAGGGGATCGACGGATTAACTTTTCTGAGAGGTATACCCGGCACCATCGGCGGCGCTCTGCGCATGAACGGTGGCGCCTATGGTGGGGAAACCAAGGACGTCCTGATCGAAGCGCGGGCCATGGATCGCTCAGGGGTCGTTCACGTGCTTCAGCTCGCCGAAATGGCCTACACCTACCGGCACTGCGGCGCGCCTGAAGATTTTATCTTCACCGAGGCTCTCCTGCAGGGCCGGCCCGGCAACAAGGATGAGATCGCGGCAGCCATGGACAAGATCACGGAAGCGCGCGAGCAAACCCAGCCAGTCAAGAGCCGCACCGGTGGCTCCACATTCAAGAATCCGCCTGGTCACAAATCCTGGCAGCTCATCGACAAGGCGGGAATGCGGGGGTTCCGCGTGGGAGCGGCGAAAGTCTCCGAGATGCACTGCAATTTTCTCATTAACGAAGGCGGCGCCACGGCAGTGGACATCGAAGATTTGGGTGAAACCGTTCGAACTCGCGTCAAGGAGATCACCGGCATCGAACTTGATTGGGAAATCAAGCGCATCGGACTTCGCGCGGCGGAGGCCCGCTAGTGGCCAAGCGTAGGGCAGGCGATACAACCGTGGCCGTCCTCATGGGCGGCTGGTCGGCTGAACGTGCGGTCAGCCTTTCTTCCGGCGAAGCCTGCTCGAAGGCGCTCCGCCAGGCCGGCTTCAATGTGGTGCCCATCGACGTGACGCGTGAGCGCATCGTCTCGATCCTGCAGGATTTGAAACCGGACGTTGCCTTCAACGCATTGCATGGCAAATGGGGCGAGGATGGCGGTGCTGCCGGAATCCTGGAGACACTTCAGATTCCCTACACCCATTCCGGTTTGCTCGCCTCCTCGCTTGCGATGCACAAGGAAAAATCGAAAACGCTATTCCGCGCCGCCGGGATTCCCGTCGCGGAGAGCAAGCTCGTCGAACTGGAGCGGGTCGCGGCCGATCACCCGATGCCGCCGCCCTATGTGGTGAAGCCGGTGGCGGAAGGATCGAGCGTCGGCGTCCATATCGTCACGGCAGCCTCCAACGGGCCGCCCGCGATTGTCCTCGAACAGCGGGACATCTTCGGCACCCACGCGATGGTCGAACGCTTCATCCCCGGCAAGGAGCTGACCTGCGCGGTGATGGGCGATGTGGCTCTCGGCGTCATCGACATCGTGTCCAAGGGTGCGTTCTACGACTATGTCTCGAAATACGCGCCGGGCGGCTCGCAACACATTCTCCCCGCCGAGGTGCCGGCAGAGATTTATCGCAAATGCCAGCAATACGCTCTCATGGCTCACAAGGCGCTGGGCTGCCGCGGTGTCACTCGCTCCGACTTCCGCTACAACAATACCATGGGCCCGGAAGGCGAGCTCATTCTCCTCGAAATCAACACACAACCCGGAATGACCGGCACTTCGCTCGTGCCCGAGCTTGCCGCACACGCAGGCCACAGTTTTCCCGATCTTTTAACCTGGATGGTCAATGACGCATCGGTGGACAGATGAAAACAGAACCCCGCGTGTATGAACGAAAGCGCCGGCGCGTTTCGTATCTTGATTGGGGCCAGCGCAAGCGCGTGCGCTTCGCGGCGCGCGCGGCCGCAATGCTGTTTCTGGGCTGCGCCATCCTGCGGGGCCTCGTGCTCGGCGATCATCTGAACTATGAGGACAGCCCATGGCTCAAGCTTCCGGGTGCCGTGGCCGGGCTCGCCGGCTTTGCTGCCGGTGACATCAAAATCGAAGGCCTTAACCACCAGGAGCCGGAGACGGTGCTCGCGGCGATCGGAGTATCACCCGGCGGTTCACTCATCGGTTTCAATTCGGCGCAGGCGCAAGACGACCTGGAGGCACTCGATTGGGTGCAATCGGCGAAAGTGAAGTGGCTGTTTCCCAACCAGCTTGAAATCGCCGTCGTCGAGCGCACACCCTTTGCCCTGTGGCAACGCGGTGCCGACTATCACGTCATCGACCAAACTGGCAGCCGGATCAGCGGCGTTCCGGCTTCCGCCTTCGCCGGCCTGCCGCTGGTAACGGGGGAGGGCGCGCCCTTGGCCGCGGCGGAATTGATTAACGAACTGTCAGCAAATCCCGCTCTATTGTCGCAAGTGAAGGCGGCGGCCCGGGTGGGGGGGCGGCGCTGGACGCTTTATCTCGACAGCGGGGTTACCGTCCTGTTGCCGGAAAACAACTGGGCCGGGGCGCTGATGAAATTGCAGGAACTCGACGAAACGCAGCGCCTGCTTTCAAAGGGTATAAGATCGGTCGATCTTAGGGTCGCCGGCCGTGTCAGCGTGGCGGTTGCGGAAGTGACGGCGCTTGCCGCCGCCGAGTAAGCCGATCTCGTGTGTAAAAGGTTTGCGTAAATGACCGTAGTGCCGTTGTACCCCAAGAGCTCGATTGCGAAAGGCGGATTGATCGCGGCACTCGACATCGGTTCGACCAAGATCAGCTGCCTCATTGCCGAAATCGTATCCCCGGAACGGAGCGAGCTCCGCATCGTCGGCCTCGGCCATCAGCTATCGCGCGGCGTGCGCTGCGGCTCCATCGTCAATGTCGATGAGGCTGAGCGCGCCATCAGGCTTGCCGTCGATGCCGCCGAGCGGATGGCAGGATGCACGATTTCCGAAGTCCATGTGAACGTCTCCGGCGGCAGGCCGCAATCGCGTCTCTATGCGGCAAGCCTGCCCACGCAGACGGGCCAGGTTTCGCACCGCGACATGGAAAAGGTTTTCAGCAGCGCGGCCTCACAGGTCGATGCGCGCGGTCGGAGCATCCTGCATCTCGCACCCATTCAGTATCATCTCGATGATGCGAGAGGCGTTGCGGCGCCGCTTGGCATGCATGGCGCCGATCTTTCCATCGAGCTCGCCGCGGTGACGGTCGACCCCTCGCATTTGCGCAATCTATCCATGGCCGTCGAGCGCGCCAACCTGACATCGGCGGGTTTTGTACTGGCGCCCTATGCCGCCGCCAAATCCGTGCTGGCGGAAGACGAATTTTCCTTAGGCGTGACCGTCGTCGACATGGGCGGCGCCACCACAAGCTTCGCCATTTTTCACGAAGGCAATTTGGTTTGTTCCCATGTCGTTCCGCTGGGCGGCCAGCACATCACCAATGACGTGGCGCGGGGACTCTCGACCACTATCGCCCACGCCGAGCGCATGAAGACGCTGTGGGGCAGCGCACTTGCCTCGCAGGTGGATGAAAGCGAGACGATTGCCGTTCCGCTGTTGGGCGAGCGCGGAACCGACGCATTCCAGAAGATGCCAAGATCCATCCTCTCCGGCATTGTCCGGCCCCGCCTTGAGGAAATTTTCGAACATGTGCGCGACCGGATGGAAGCTTGCAGTGGCGCCCAATTCGCTGGTCAGCGGGTCGTGCTGACCGGCGGCGCCAGCCAGCTCACGGGCGCTCGCGAAGTGGCGGCCCAGTGGCTGAACCGGCAGGTGCGTCTTGGTCAACCCGCGCCCATCTCCGGGATGCCTGAATCCGCGCAAAATGCAGGCTTTGCCGTCTCTGCCGGAATGCTGAAATACGCGCTTCGGCCCGATCCTCTGTTCTTTAACCGCCGCCAGAAAATTCGCAACGCCGAGCGCGCTGAGCCGGGTTACATGCGCAAGATGGGCCGTTGGTTCGCGGAGAGTTTCTAGGGCATTGCCTCAATAGAAATTTCGCGCCACTATGTTCGCCAGCCTGGCCAACGAGCACAGGCAGGGAGCGGAACATCATGAAACTCAAACATATTCCGGCGATCTGTGTCGGCGCCGTGCTGGCGATTGTGGTGGGCATCTCCACAGCATTCGCGGAGAAGGTCGTCATCTCCAATTGGGACGGTTATATGCCCAAGGACATGGCGGAAAAGTTCAAGGCGGAGACCGGCCTCGATCTGGAAGTCGCCGTCCACGCCACCAATGAAGAGATCATGGGCAAGGTCACCGCATCGGGCGGTGAAGGTTTTGATGTACTGTTCGTGTCCTCGCCATTTGCCGAAGCTCTCAACAAGCTCGGCCTTCTGGCGCCAATCGACCATTCGAAGATCCCGAATCTCAAGAACCTCTATCCTGAAGCCAACCAGCTCCAGCACGATCCCGGCAACACGTTCTCCGTGCCCTATGCCTGGGGCACCACCGGATTGTGCTATCGCTCCGATCTCGTGAAGGCCGAGCCTACAAGCTGGAACGATCTGCTCAACCCATCGGATGATCTCAAGGGCAAGACCACCATGCTCTCGACCGACCGCTGGCTCATGGCGGCGGGCTTCCTCGCCAACGGCATGTCGGTGAACACCAGCGATGAGGCGAGCCTTGAGAAGGTGCGCGATCAACTCGTCGACACCAAGAAGAGCCTGCTTGCTTATGACGACACGACCTTCTTCTCGAAGCTTGTTTCCGGTGAAGCCGCGATGGTCCACGCCTGGGACGGCTGGTGCAACTACGGCATCGCCGAGAACGACAAGATCAAATATGTGATCCCCAAGGAGGGCTCGGACCTCTGGGCCGACACCATGGTTATCACCAAGGCCTCCAAGAATACTGATGGCGCCGCGAAGTTCATCGATTTCGTGCTGAAAGCCGAGAACGGCAAGTGGGTAACCGAGAATATCATGTACAAATCGCCCAACAAGGCCGGCATGGAAGCTCTCGACAAGTCGATGTTCGAGAAATATCCCAACATGGCGATGACGCCTGCTGAGCTTCTGAAATACGAGCAATTGCGCGATCTCGGCGAAGGGATGAAGGCGTTCTCCAAAACGGTTTCGGAAATCATGGCGGCGAAGTAGTTCTCGCTGCTTTTGCGTGCCGACATTTGGAACGATTGGCTCAACTCTTTGACCAATCGTTCCGCTTCTTGGCTGCTGATGGCCCCGGGGCTCCTGTGGCTCGTGGGCCTCATGGTCGTGCCCTGCGCACTGATCTTCGTCATGGCCTTCTTCGAACGCGGCATCTACGGCGGCGTGGATTGGCAAGCGTTCACCTCCGAAAATCTCTCCCGCGCCTTTGACCCGCTCTATTTCGGCATTTTTCTCGACAGTGGCAGGATTGCCGCCCTTGCCACCATATTTGCGCTGCTCATCGGCTATCCCGCGGCCTATGCTATCTCCCGCGCACCGGAGCGCTGGCAAACCTCGCTTCTGTTTCTTGCCATCCTGCCGTTCTGGACCAACTATCTGATCCGCACCTATGCCTGGATTGTGCTGCTCAATCCCGTGGGCCTGATCAACAGCATGCTGATTTGGCTCGGCATCACAGCGCACCCCCTGCCTCTTCTCTACAATGAATTCGCCGTGGTCCTGGGCCTTGTCTACAATTACACGCCCTTCGTCATTCTCGCCGTCTATTCGGCCTTGCAAAGGCTGGATCCTTCCTATGCCGAAGCCTCCCGCGACCTGGGGGCAAGCGCCGCCACGACGTTCTTGCACATCACCTTGCCTTTGACGGCGGCGGGCATCATCGCTGGCGCGCTGTTTGTCTTCGTCCTTTCCATCGGCAATTTCGTAACGCCCGATTTGCTGGGCGGCGGCAAGCTGCAGATGGTCGGCAACCTGATCTATGACCAGTTCCTGACGGCAAGGGATTGGCCCTTCGGCGCCACGCTTGCCGGCCTGCTCATCGCACTGATGATGATCGTGCTCATGGCCCAGGCGGTTTTCACCCAACGCGCGCGAGGCGCTCATGTCTAGGCTCCTTAACGCTCATCTCGCCGCGACCTACGCCTTCCTCTATGTGCCGATCGCTGTGTTGATGGTGCTTTCGCTCAACCGCGCGGGGCTGCCAACCGCCTGGACGGGATTTTCGCTGGAATGGTACGGCAAGCTCGCCGCCAACCCGAAAATTCTCGCCTCCGCCTGGAATTCGCTTGTCGTTGCCACCGTCTCGACCGCCATCGCAACGGCGCTCGGTACATTGTTGGCGCTTGGCGTCGAGCGCGCGAAGCCTTGGCCGCCGCGCGACGCCTTGCTCTTCGCGCCGATGATCGTTCCAGACATCGTGCTGGCGATAGCGCTCCTCTCATTCTTCACGCTGATCAAGTTCACCCTTGGCCTCAGCTCCATCATTCTGGCCCATGTCGTCTTCAACATCGCCTTTGTCTGCGCGGTCGTGCGAGCTCGACTAAAAAACTTCGACTGGTCACTCATCGAAGTTTCGCGCGATCTGGGTGCTGGGGCGTTCGCTACCTTCTGGCGAATAACCCTGCCATTGATCCTGCCCTCGGTGATCGCAGGCGCGCTGCTTGCCTTCACACTCTCCATCGATGAATTCATCATCGCCTATTTCACGGCGGGTGCTGGCCAAGCTTCCACCACCTTGCCCATGCAGATCTACGCGATGATCCGCTTTGGCGTGACGCCGGAGATCAACGCCATGGCGACCATTGTCATGTTCGTGAGTTTCGTGCTGATTCTTTTTGCCCAGCGCCTCAACCGGGCGCGCATTCCGGGCACCTGACGCAAGGAGATCATTGTGCCGCTCAAGAAAAAACCTAAAAAAGTCATCGCTTTGTTTCCGGAGGCGGCCTACGGCCCCGCGCTCAATTCCGTCGGCATCGGCCAGGCGCTCAAGAAACTTGGGCACAAAGTCGTGTTCCTGTCGGACCCCGGCTTTCTCGACGTTTATAAGGGCTATGGCTTCGAAGCCCATCCGGTAAATCTTTCGGAGCCAATGCCGCCGGAGGAAATGGCGAAGTTCTGGGTTGATTTCATCAATGGGCACATCCCGAATTTCCGCAAGACTCCCTACGACCAGATCGACAATTACGTGAAGGGCTGCTGGGAGATGATTGTGGAAACCGCCAAATGGGCTGAGAACGATTTGCCTGGGGTCTTGGATAAGGTCCGCCCCGATGTAGTCTGTGTTGATAACGTCATCCTGTTTCCGGCCATCAAGGCCTATGCCCGCGCCAACAAGAAGCCCTGGGTGCGTATCATCTCATGCTCGGAAAACGAGATCGAAGATCCCGACATTCCGCCTCACCTTTCGGGCTGCGGCCAGAACGACAAAAAAGGCTTTGCGCGCTACCGCAAGCACTTCAATGCCACAATCAAGTCCATCCACGAAAACTTCAATGCGTTTCTGAAATCGGTTGGCGAGAAGAAATATCCCCTCGGCCAGTTCTTTGAAGCAAGCCCATACATGAATATCCTGCTTTACCCCTCGGCGGTGAAGTTCAAGCGCCGGCACAAATTGCCCGCCGCGCAGTTTCAGTATCTCGAAGGTTGCGTGCGCAAGGACGTTCCCTACAAAGTTCCGGAATTCGCGATCGACAACGACAGGCCGCTGATCTATGTGAGCTATGGGACACTGGGCTCGGGCGATACGGATTTGCTCAAGCGGGTGATCAAAGTCATCGGCAAGATGCCGGTGCGGGCCCTGGTCAATGTCGGCGACTACCTCGATCAGTACACGGACATTCCGCCCAATGTGATCATCGACAAGTGGTTCCCGCAGCCCTCGGTCATCCCGAAGGTCGACGGCGTAATCCACCATGGCGGCAACAACACCTTCACCGAGTGCCTGTATTTCGGCAAGCCGGCGATCATCATGCCTTATGTCTGGGATGGCCACGATAACGCCACCCGGGTCCAGGAAACCGGCCACGGCTTCAAGGTCGACCGCTACAACTGGAGCGAGGATGAGCTGGCGGAGAAGATCACGGCCATGCTCACGGACAAGAAGATGGCCGCCAAATTGAAGAAGACATCGAAATCCATGCGCGCCAAGCACGGGCCAACCCGGGCGGCCAAGATTATCGATCGCCTCACCCGCCGGAAGGCCGCCTGATGTCCTCCGCCCCGCACCTGGCCGACCCGGCCAACCACCCCGGCCCCTTCAAGGACTGGGGCATCATCCCCACCATGATCGAGGGTCAATCCCGCACCAGCGGCGTCGTGCTCTCGAAGGGCCCCAACGGCGAAAGCGAAACCGGCATATGGATTTGTACGCCGGGCTTCTGGGAGTGCCACGTCATCAGCGATGAATTCTGCCACTTTCTGCTGGGCCGCTGCACCTATACCCACGAATCGGGTGAGGTGATCGAAATCACCCCAAATGTGGCCGCCTTCTTCCCC
>JBGTJO010000249.1:0-7731 GCA_041745135.1 Aestuariivirga sp.
TCTGGGGCCGCCTGGTCGAGCGTTTCCTGGCCAAAACTTGAGCGAATTGCGCGAACGGGTCAGGGCGCTCTACGAAGGCGAATCGGAGACAGCCCAGCGCTTCCGCTACGGGCTTCTCGTTTTCGACCTCGTCACGATCACCTTCCTCATCACATCCTCCTTCCTGCATTGGCGGGGCACTGAATATCTCGACGCCGCCATCGGTCTAGTGATCCTCGCCGACGTGCTCGCCAGACTCTGGATCGTCGACAATCGCCTGAAGTGCCTCTTGCACCCGCTGGGCCTTGTGGATTTGGTGGTGGTGTTCTCGCTGCTGGCACCGATCATTGGCGAGGGACTTGCTTTTCTCCGCGTCGCGCGAATGCTGAGGCTTCTGCGTTCCTACCAGCTGCTTTACCGGCTTCGCCAGGATTTCGTTTGGTTTCATCGCAACGAGCAGACGATCCTGTCAGTGCTGAACGTCGCCATTTTCATGTTCGTCATGACGGCCATCGTCTACGAGACGCAGCACAAGACGACGCCGGAGATCGCCAACTACGCCGATGCGCTCTACTTCACGGTAACGGCGCTCACCACAACTGGCTTCGGCGATATCGTTCTCGAAGGAACGGGAGGGCGGATGATCGCCGTCGTCATCATGACCTTCGGGGTCTCGCTGTTCCTTCGCCTGGTGCAGGTGATGCTGCGCCCGCAAAAGGTCGAGCACAAATGCCCCGATTGCGGCCTCAACCGCCACGACCTCGACGCCGTCCACTGCAAAGCCTGCGGCCGCGTTCTCAACATCGAGGACGAGGGCTCGACCTGAGTGCAGGAGCATCTTAACTGTCTTTGTGCGTCACCAAACTATACCGTCATTCCAGCGAAAGCTGGAATCCCGCTTCACTCATCCAACACGCCATAACGCGTTTGACATTGATCCGGTTGAAAGCTGGATTCCAGCTTTCGCTGGAATGACGGGAGTGAGGTGCTTTACTCAGTGCGGCGCTTATGCATATGGCCCCTCAAGCCCCAGCTTGCGCATGAGCGTGGCGTAGGTGTTGGAGGTCTTGACCAGTTTCGGGCCGTAGCGCTCGATCAGTTCCTTGCGGCGGCCGGGATCGCTGGTGGCCGCCAATGCTCCCCAGATCGCCGCCATGGTCTCCGCCGCTTCGCGAATCTGGATGGCGGATTCCGTAGCACGCGCAAGTTCCTGTCCCGTCACCTTGCCAACACACGGCACGGTAGCAGCGCCCGCGTTGCTGTAGCCCGCCGGCAGATCGCCCTTGAGGTTCGTCGCGCGCTTGAAGCGGATGCAATCGAAAATCTGATCCACCGCCTGCTTCGCGCCATGGACGCGGCTCACATGTTCCGTATCGGCGGCAGCGTGGGGCAGAAGCTCCAGCTTGCCCCTGTGGCGCTTCTCGACGTCGAGATAAGGCACCATGGGGCCCGATAGCTTGCCGGTCTTCGCATCCTTGAACAAATCTGCATCGATGGCGGCGTAGCGAATTTTCCCACTGGACAGCGCCGCATCGAGCGCTCCTGCATCCACGAGCTCCCCCCGATCATAATTAATGAGAATGGCGCCGTCGTTCATGGCGTCGAAAACAGCGGCGTTCAGCACGCCCGCATTTGCATATTTGCCAGTTTTGGCATCGAGCGCACCGAGCCCCGTGTGGGGACTGATGACGTCGGCGCCCTTAGCCGCGTCCTCCACCGTCGGCGCAAACTCAAATCCTTCCGACTCGATCCACTCCCGATGCCGGGGCCGTGCATGGATGGCGACACGCATGCCGAAAGCCTGCGCAATCCGCGCCACCTCGCGCCCAATATTGCCATAGCCGATCACCGCGATTTTCTTGCCCTCGAGCTTCTCGGTTGGAAACTCGCGAAGATTTTTTCCGGTGTCGAAATTTCCAGCCACCACGCGCGCGTGCAATTCGCCGACCGGCAAATCCGGCATCACCTTCAGCAGCGCCTTGATCGCCATCTGCGCGGTCGCGCGGCTGTTGAAGCTTGGCGTGTTCATGAGCGGCGCTTCCGCGCCCACGCCATTGCCGCCGCCCCAAGAGGCCGAACCCATGTTGCCGGTACCAGCCCCGATCCGCACGCCGCCCAGCTTGAACACCGAGCCCTTAGGCAGGAAAGTCGCCGCCGCGATCACCGCGTCATACTGGCCCTTATCCGTCTGCGGCAGAATCTCGGCTTCGGTCGAAAGCTCCGGCTGGTAGAAGAAATGAATCTTCCCCTTCTCAAGTTTCGTGCCCTCAACCAGCGCTCCCTCGTGGAACACTCCGCCTTTGGATTCCACATGGGCGCGCACTTCGGAGTGGTCAGGCTTGGCTTTGCAACCAAACCTGAGCCCTACGAGATCGCAGATGAGCACCTTGTAAGCGCGAGCAGGATCATCCTTGCGCTGACGATGGTCCGCAGCCTCGGCCGCCGGAAACACTTCGCCAAGCTTCGCCAGCTCCTCTTCCAGCACCACGATCCTGGCGCGGTGATAGGCATATTTCAGATTGTCGAGGAGCGCCGTGATATCTTCGAGGGGCCGGATGCCGCCGATCCAGGCGCGGTAGTCCCCCGGCGTGCCCGGAAACGCATTGATATAGCGCGCCACGTCCAGCCCCGGCTCGTGCGCGCCGTTGGGATGGGTGATGCCCTCGTAAGCCAACACCTGCTTCGAGCGCTGGACGATGCGGGCATGGATCGCGGCATCGGTCACATCGGGATCGTTCACTTGCAGCAGGGTCACGGCAGCGCCCCGATGCTCGGGATTGCCAACGCCAAGCTTGAATAGCGGATTGGCCGCGACCCAGTCATTCACCGCCTGCCGGTTGGCCATCGAGCGCCGGTTCAATTCCGCCACGGAACCGTTGCGCTTCTCCGAGCGCAGCAATCCGAATGTGGTTTCCGCGAAGGCCAGCGTGGAAAACGTATTGATGACGCCGCCCACCATCTTGTCCTGTGCTGGATCGTAAATCGGCCCGACCTTCACCGTGCGCTCGCCGGTCAACGGCATCTTGGGATCAACCGGTGCTGCGATCTTGAGCTGGCGCGGGATGGCCCAGGAGGGCTGCTTCTGGTTCTTCTCGATCAGCTCCAGCGCCTGCGGCGTGAAGCTCGCGATATAATAGCCGGAGATGCCGCCAATCGCTTTCTGGAACGGCGTGAACATGCAGCACTTGCTCATCACCTCCGCGATGGCATCCTCGCCCCACGGCATCGCCCCCAACATCGACGTCACATCCAGCATCGCATGATGCTCGGCAGGGTTCCGATCGATCCACGCAAGCAGGTTGGCGATATCCGCGTTGGAATAGGTCGTGGCCCCTGTCGTCTCATGGCCGACACCCACGAACAGTTTGACGCCTAAGCGCTCCAGCTCGGCGGAGGAGGGGATCGCCCCTTCCTCGCCCGCGAAATGAATGCGGCTCTCATCGCCGTTTCGCGCATAGCGCATCATCTCGATAATCTGCGCGCCCCAGGATTGGCGGAAGAATCCCCCCGCCTTTGCCGCCGCCGACTCAGGTGCCGGCGTATCGACAAACACATGCTGGGTTTTGTCATTGGTAGTGATCAAATGCAGCGCGCAGGCTGTGAACCCGGAATGCCCACCGCCTAGCCCCACCGCCATCTTGTTGGATTTCGGAAAGGCGAAATAGCGGTGAATCTCCCGCATCATGTCGAGGAGGAACTTGTCGGCTGGATAACCCCGATGCATGGAGCGCCCGATCTCGGCGGACGTAAACGGCCCCACATCGCGCCCGGTGTCGTCGAGCTTCCGGTAATTCTTCTCCAGCCAGCGCTCGAACTCGAACCGCAGCAACCGCGAGTCGACTTCATCGGCTGCCGCGTCAGTGATCGGCCCCACCCCGAAAAACGGATTCTTCGTGCGCCGCGGCGGCCCGGCCTTCGTCGCCTCGATCGATGCCTCGCGCTGCTTCCGAAGTTCCGCCGCCTTCATCATCAAGTCCCCCAACTCCTTCCCCTCTCCTTAGGGAGAGGGAGGGGCCCAAGCGAAAGCTTGGGAGGGTGGGGGGATCGGTGCTTCAATAGCAAGAACCGGTCCCCTCATCCTCCCATCGCGTTCCGCGATGGGCCCCTCCTTCTCCCAAGGGAGAAGGGGTAGCTTATGCCGCTGATTTACTTGACCCCAAACCTGACACGCGCCGGAAACCGCCGCAAGAGCAGCCGGTTCCGTCAATGGGCTATGACAGAAGGAGCTTTCTCGCCCAGCAAATCCTGCAGCGCGTGGCCGATAACGGCGTTTTCGAAGGGTTTTTCTACGCGCAAGGCGTACCGCAACCGTTCGGGGATGCCCGCTGCCGTGTAACCCGTGACCAGCAGGAAGGGGATACCCTTTTCGTCCAGCAGGTCGGCAATCCTCGAGCAGTAAAGACCACCCAAATTCACATCGAGCACGGCGACATCGAGGTCGAGCTCCTGTGCCAGGATGAGACCGTCCACCAGATTTCGCGCCTTGCTGATGACGCGGTATCCAAGATCGGTGAGGCAATCCTCCAAGTCCACCAGCACCATGGCCTCGTCTTCAACGATCAGAACCCGGGGCCGTCTTTCTTCCACGCAAACCGCCTGACCTCCGGCATGGGTGCCGTCTGTCTGAAACGCATCTGCCGTTCCAACAGTTCCTTAAAATTGTACGGTTTCCGACAAACGTGCTGCCCCGAGCGCGGGGCCCATGGAACTTTTCCGGGCTTTCAGGGATTCCGAAAGAACGTCAGGATTGGAATTAATGAAGGTCTCTCATCCCTTGATGATGGCATTGGCCCTCGGGATCGGCGGTTACGTCCTGCCGGCGGGTAGCGAATCGGTTACACCGATCCTTACCGAGGCAACCGCCGCCTCCGATAGCGACCACTCACTCAGCCAAACGGCGACCGTGACGGCGCCCCTGGCGGTAAGCTTGCCGAGCGATTTCGATCCCGCCCACCTGGAATGGTGCTCGGAGCGCTATCGCTCCTATAACCCCAGGGACAATACCTGGGTGTCCTACGACGGCCGCGTGCGCGAATGCGACAGCCCCTTCTGGTAATTTCGCTCCGGTGAGCCCGCCTCGGATCGAACGGGCGACCTGTTGAATTGAACTATGGAACAGCGCGCCAAAGAACAAGAGAACCTTTCCCGGCTCGAACAGGCCGCGCAACAGACAGACAATCCAAAAGCTATTCAACAGAAGGCGGAAAGGCTCGAGGAGGAGCAATTCCGCTACAGCAAGGAAGACATCTGGTGGATGGTTGGTTTCGCCGCCGCCGCCTTGCTTCTTTTTGGCATCCAGGTCCTGATCAATTGGCGCGAAGAATGGCTTGATGCACCATTCCGCGGCCGCGTTCTGAACTACGTCAAGGGCGGCCTGCTCATTTTCGCCATGCTGACTGTGGCGAAGGCCATCGAAGTCTTTCTCATCGGCCGTATTCCCAATCGTGTTTCGCGTTTCAATCTGAAACGCATTTTTCGATTGGCCGTCGTGGTAGGCATCGTCGTCGTGGCCATTTCGGTTTTATTCGTGAATTGGTACACCGCCGTTGTTTCGCTCGGCCTGATTTCCCTGGTTCTCGGTTTTGCGCTGCAAATGCCGATATCGAGCTTCATTGCATGGATTTATATTCTGGCCCGGGCGCCTTATCGCGTTGGCGACCGCATTCGCATCGGCGATGCCCATGGCGATGTTATCGATGTCAGCTATTTCGACACGACCTTGTGGGAATTTGGCGGCGAATATCTTTGGACCGATCATCCCAGCGGACGGGTCATCAAGTTTCCGAACTCCACCGTCTTCGACACGCCGGTGTTCAACTACTCCTGGCCGCTGTTTCCGTATATCTGGAACGAAATCAAGTTCCAGCTCGCCTATGAAAGCGATCTGGAATTCGTGGCGAAAACGATGAAAGAGGTCGTTGACGAGCTGGTCGGCGACATCATGAGCCGGAAGGTCAAGATCTACAAGCGCATCCTGTCGGAAACGCCCGTGGACGAACTCGAAGTGAAGGATCATCCCGTCGTTCACTTCCGCGTCAGTGAAAACACCTGGCTCGAGGCCATCGTGCGTTACATCGTGCCGCCAAAGGAAGCGGGCCGCACCAAAACGCGGCTGATCAAGGAAATGCTAAGGCGACTGAATGAAAAACCCGATCAAGTGCTGTTTCCGAAGAGCAATATGAGGTGAGCTTAATCAGGGACGGCACCCGGTACTTTGTAGGCTGCGTGGAACTCCGACCAAGGTTGTAGCGTTGACCTGCGCGAGGTGATCAATGCGTAAATTGCTAGTTCTTCTTCTTGGACCAATGTTGCTCCGTCGTATGCGGATACCGCTACTGGTGGCGCCGTGGATTCTTGGGTTGGTCCTGGGGCGCCTGTCGCGGTCCAAAAAACCTGACCCCAAAGTTAAAAGCGCCAAAACACGCAATAGGCCCGCGTAGGCGAGAGCTTCAAACCCACTGAACTCCGTAAGCCCTTAATATTATTATGGTGAGCCCGGCGCGGATCGAACGCGCGACCTACTGATTAAAAGTCAGACGCTCTACCACTGAGCTACGGGCCCTTCGCGAGGCTTGGCCAACGTGAAAGCGCGCGGACCATAGTGAGCAGGGCGGGGCCGGTCAAGCTCCAGGCTATTGCCTCTGCCGCCCGCTAGCGGCAATTTTGGGGACAGCCAAACAGGAAGCCCAAGGTTATGAAAATTTCCCCCACAATCTTGCCGCCCTCCAGTCCCGCGCCATATGCCTCTCCCGTGGCCATTCCAAGCGGTGCCGGCGTTCGCGCCGATCTCGGCGGCGTTGGCATAGACTGGAAGATCGACGGGCTTCATTCGGAGCAACGCTTTTCGGTGGTTCACCATCCCTTGGCGCCGCGCACCCTCGCAGCGCCCCTGCACCGGCATCACCGGGAGGATGAATATTCTTACGTGCTCATGGGTAAACTGGGCGCACTGTTGGGAGAGGACGTTATCATCGCCGAACCGGGCACATGGGTGTTCAAGCCGCGTGGGCAATGGCACACCTTCTGGAATGCCGGCGACACCCCTTGCGGGATCATAGAGGTGATCTCGCCCGCCGGTTTTGAAAATTACTTCCGCTAGCTGGCGGCAATCTGGCCTGACAGGCCGCCGCCGGAACTTCTGCGCAAATACGAAATCGACGCGGATCCCGCCAGCATCCCCGGCCTCTGCGCCCGCTTTGGCTTGAGGTCAGGCCGTAGTTAACGTTTCCCGTCACAATATCGCCCCCGCGGTCCGGTTCATGCTTTGACGGAGAGAGGGAATCCTGAAATGACACGGGCATGTCGGACCTAGCGATCATCGTGCTGGCGGCGGGCAAGGGCACCCGCATGAAATCAGCGCTGCCGAAAGTCCTGCACAAGGCCGCGGGCCGCAGCCTGCTGGCCCATGTCCTGCACGCCGCCAACGCGCTTTCCCCCGCGAAAACAGTGGTGGTCGCAGGCCCCGGCACGGAGGGGGTGGCAGCGGAAGCCAAAGCCGTCGTCCCCAATGCGGCCATCGCCATCCAGCCCGAACGCCAGGGCACCGCCAACGCCGTCGCCATGGCGCAACCGGCGCTCAACGGGTTTTCGGGCACGCTTCTGGTTCTCTATGCCGATGCACCGCTCATCCAGCCGGAGACAGTCAAGTCCCTCACCGGCGAGGTATCACCTGCCCAATCCATGGCCGTCCTCGGTTTCGAAGCGGCAAATCCGGAGGGCTATGGCCGCCTCTTGCGCAATGCCAAGGGCGAC
>JBGTJO010000250.1:0-13496 GCA_041745135.1 Aestuariivirga sp.
GCCTCCTCGGAAGAAGCGAAAACCATCGCCAGCACGATCCAGGAAGGTTCGTCCAACGACCTTCTCTCCTCCTACCTGGCCGCACTGCAGGCGGAAGCCGGTGTCACCCTCAACGAAACGCTCTGGCGACAGACATCGGGAACGCAAACGCAGTAACCCTTGATCTCGCCAGAGTATGAACCGTGAAGCTGATCTGCCACTCCTTGCCTCGCCTCTTTTTAGCGACACCCCTCCTAACCGTCACCCCAGCGAAAGCTGGGTTCCAGCTTAAGCAAAGCTGGATTCCGGCTTTCGCCGGAATGACGGAAATAGGGGAGGCAACGTAATGGCAATCTCCCCTTCCTATGACGACTTCGCCAGAGCCTATGACAGGGGCGAGGCGCAGATTGTCTTGACGCGGCTGGTGGCGGATCTTGAGACGCCGGTTTCGGCGATGCTCAAGCTGGCGCGCAATGCGCGCTATTCGTTTCTGCTGGAATCCGTTGAAGGGGGTGCTACGCGCGGGCGCTACTCGATCATTGGGATGAACCCGGATTTGATCTGGAAGGTTGAAGGCAGCCACGCTTCGATCAACCGAAAGGCACAGGCCGATCCCGCGGGGCCGTTCGAGGCGTTGGACCTGCCGCCGCTCGAAGCTTTGCGAGCGCTCCTTGCCGACAGCCGGATCAAGCTGCCGGACGATGCTCCACCGATGGCGGCGGGGGTGTTCGGCTATATGGGCTATGACATGGTGCGGCTGATGGAAGAGCTGCCGCCGCCCAATCCGGATGTGCTGGGCCTCCCGGACAGCATGCTGATCCGGCCCACCGTCATGGCGATCTTCGACAGCGTGCGCGATGAGGTGACGGTGACGTCTCCCGTATACGTGGAGCGGGGTGTGAGTTCCAAAGCGGCCTATGCGCGGGCGCAGGAGCGTTTGACCGAGATCATCGATGCGCTGGACCGGCCACTCGACCATCTGGCGGCGCGGGCTGAGGATGTGGCGGCGATCGAGGCGGCGAAATCCAACACCTCGCCCGATCGGTACAAGGCGATGGTGCTTAAGGCGAAGGATTACATCGCGGCGGGGGATATTTTTCAGGTCGTGCTGTCGCAGCGCTTTGAGGCGGAATTCACGCTGCCGCCGTTTGCGCTTTATCGGAGCGTGCGGCGGATCAATCCGTCGCCGTTCCTGTATTACCTCGATTTCGATACCTTCTCGGTGATCGGCTCAAGCCCGGAGCTCATGGTCAGGGTGCGCGATGGCAAGGTGACGATCCGGCCGATTGCCGGGACGCGGCGGCGGGGGGACACGCCCGCGGAGGACCAGGCACTGGCCGCGGAGCTTTTGGCCGATCCGAAGGAGCGGGCGGAGCATCTGATGCTGCTCGACCTTGGCCGCAACGATGTGGGGCGCGTGGCCGATATCGGCTCGATCAAGGTGACCGACCGGTTTATTCTCGAGTATTATAGCCACGTGATGCACATCGTTTCCAATGTGGAGGGGAAGCTCTCCAACAAGTATGACGTGATCGATGCGCTGGTGGCTGGCTTTCCGGCGGGCACGGTGTCGGGGGCGCCAAAGGTCAGGGCCATGGAGATCATTGACGAGCTCGAGCGTGAAAAGCGCGGCGTCTATGCGGGGTGCGCGGGGTATTTTTCCGCTGACGGGGAAATGGATACGTGCATCATGCTGCGCACCGCCATTGTGAAGGATGGCCGGATGTATGTGCAGGCGGGCGCGGGGATCGTTGCCGACAGCGTTCCTGAAAATGAGCAGGAGGAATGCATCAACAAGGCCAAGGCGCTGTTCCGCGCGGCTGAGGATGCCGTGCGGTTCGCGGGCCGCGCCGGGAGAGGGGAATGACTCGCACGCAAATCACCTTCCTTATTCGTCACCCCGGCGAAAGCCGGGGTCCATGTCAAAGCTGGATTCCGGCTTTCGCCGGAATGACGAAAAAATTAGAGAGGTGAGCGCACCATGATTGTCCTTATCGACAACTATGACAGCTTCACCTGGAATCTTTATCATTTTCTGGGCGATCTCGGCGCTGAAACGGTGGTGCATCGGAACGACAAAATCAGCGTGGGGCAGCTCATGTCATCGAAGCCGCAGGCGATTGTGATCTCGCCGGGGCCTGCGACGCCCAATGAAGCGGGCATCTGCCTTGAACTGGTGGAGAAGGCAGCGGATACCATTCCGATCTTTGGAGTTTGCCTTGGGCTGCAAGCGATGGGGCAGGCTTTTGGCGGCAAGGTGGTGCGGGCGCCGCAGCTGATGCATGGCAAGGTTTCGACGGTCCAGCACAATGGCGAAGGCGTGTTCAAGGGCGTGCCGCAGGGCTTCACGGCGACGCGTTATCATTCGCTGATTGTGGAACGCGAGGGGTTGCCTTCCTGTCTCGAAATTACGGCCGAGGCTGGTGAAGTCATCATGGGCATCAGGCACAGGACCAAGAATGTGCATGGCGTGCAGTTCCATCCCGAGAGCATCGCCTCCGAGTATGGCCACGCGGTGCTGAGGAATTTTCTCGAACTTGCCGGAGTCACCTCATGCTGAGATGCGAACCTCTCTTTCCGTCATCCCGGCGAAAGCCGGGACCCACGGGAAACCAGGTACGGATTCTTGCAGAGTCTTCACGCTGTGAGGTGGGTCCCGGCTTTCGCCGGGATGACGGAAGGGTGGGAAAAAGATCCGATGGCTGATCTCAAGCCGCTGATCGCCAAGGCCGCGAACGGTAACGCGCTCTCGCGCGGGGAAGCGCGCGAGGCTTTTAACATTATGATGTCGGGAGAAGCGACGCCGGCGCAGATTGGCGGGCTGCTCATGGCGCTCAGGGTCAGGGGCGAGACGGCGGAGGAGATTACCGGCGCCGTGGAAGCGATGCGCGAGAAGATGACGCGCGTCAAAGCTCCGGTGGGGGCGATTGATATAGTGGGCACCGGGGGCGATGCGTCGGGCTCCTATAATATCTCCACATGCGCTGCTTTCGTGGCGGCGGGTGCTGGGCTGAAAGTGGCGAAGCATGGCAACCGGGCGCTGTCATCGAAGTCGGGCGCTGCCGATGTGCTGATGGCGCTCGGCGTGAAGATCGACGTGGGGCCGGAGCAGATCACGCGCTGCATCGATGCAGCGGGACTGGGTTTCATGTTTGCACCCGCGCATCATGCCTCGATGAAGCATGTGGGGCCTTCGCGGGTGGAACTCGGTACGCGGACAATTTTCAATCTGCTGGGTCCCCTCTCCAATCCCGCCGGCGTGACGCGGCAGGTGACGGGGGTTTTTTCCAAAGCGTGGGTGGAGCCGATGGCGCAGGTTCTGAACAATCTTGGAGGCGAAGGTTGCTGGATTTGCCATGGCGAAGGCGGCTTCGATGAAATTGTGCCGACGGGGACTACTTGGATTTCGGAATTGAAGGATGGGACTATCAGTAGTTTCGAGGTGACGCCTGAGAGCGTGGGATTGAAACGCTCTGACGCCGGCGATCTCAAGGGCGGCGATGCGGCGCATAATGCGGAAGCGGTGCGGAGCGTGCTGAAGGGTGAGGCCTCCGCCTTCCGCGACGCCGCCGTGATGACGGCGGGCGCCGCCTTGCTGGTGGCGGGAAAAGCGAAGGGCCTTCGCGACGGCGTTACTCTGGCGCAGGCGGCGATTGATTCCGGCGCAGGGCGCAAGGCGATGGAGACGCTAGTGAAGATTTCCAATGGATAGCTCAGCTAACACCTCTCCCGTAGGGAGAGGGAGGGGCCCATTGCGGAGCAATGGGAGGGTGAGGGGTTACGGTGATGCAATTGAAGCACCGTATCCCCTCATCCTCCCACCGCTGCGCGGCGGGCCCCTCCTTCTCCCCATGGGAGAAGGGAAGGAGCAATGACTACAATTCTCGACAGGATCGCGGCTTACAAGCGTGAGGAGGTTGTGAGGGCAAAGGCCTCGGGCAGCGTCATAGAGGCGAAGGCGGCTCCGGCGGTGCGGGGGTTTGCGCGGGCGCTGGAGGATAAGGTTGCGGCCGGCAAATGGGCGCTGATTGGGGAGATCAAGAAGGCTAGCCCATCCAGGGGGCTGATACGGCCGGATTTCGATCCGCCGGCGTTGGCAAAGGCCTATGAGGCGGGTGGGGCTGCGTGTCTTTCGGTCTTGACGGATGGACCGTCATTTCAGGGGGCGCCGGAGTTTCTGACGGCGGCGCGGGCAACGACGAGCCTTCCGGTGCTGTGCAAGGATTTCATGCTCGATCCCTACCAGGTGGCGCAGGCGCGGGCTTGGGGTGCGGATTGCATTTTGCTCATCATGGCGATGATCGAGGATGGACTAGCGCGAGAACTGGAGGCGGCGGCGCAGGAGTGGAAACTGGATGTTCTGGCGGAAGTTCACGATGAGGCGGAGCTGGATCGGGCGCTGAAGCTTTCGACGAAGCTTATCGGAATTAATAACCGCAACTTGCATAGTTTCGAAACATCGCTCGCGACGAGCGAGCGTCTGGTGCCGCTGGTGCCGAAGGGGCGGATGGCGATTGCCGAGAGCGGGCTGTTTGCTCCGGGCGATCTCGAGCGGCTGTCCAAGGTGGGGGTGAATGCATTCTTGATCGGCGAGAGCCTGATGCGGGCCACTGACGTGGAAGCGGCGACCCGTGCTATATTGACCAGACCATGAACAAACTCAGCCATCTCGACCAGGCAGGCAACGCCCATATGGTGGACGTATCCGCCAAGGATGTGACGCAGCGGAGCGCCACGGCGAAAGCCTGCGTGCTGATGCAGCCCGATACGCTGGCGATCATCGTAGGCGGCTCGGCGAAGAAGGGCGATGTGCTGGCCACCGCGCGTATAGCCGGCATCATGGCGGCGAAGAAAACCCATGAGCTCATTCCCCTGTGCCATCCCCTGATGATCTCCAAGGTCACCGTCGATTTCTCGCCCGATGCGCGGGCTTCGGCCATCGAGGTGACGGCGACGGTGAAGGTCGAGGGCAAGACCGGGGCTGAGATGGAGGCTTTGACAGCCTGTGCTGTCGCGTGCCTGACACTCTATGACATGTGCAAGGCGGTGGACCGGGGCATGAAGATTACCGAGCTCAGGCTGGTGGAGAAGTCCGGCGGCAAGTCCGGACGTTTCGCGGCGACCTGATGCGGAAAGAAGGCCCTCACCTTCCCAAGCTTCGCTTGGGCCCCTTCCTCTCCCCACAGGGGAGAGGAGAAGAAGGATTTACCTCTCCCCTTTGGGGAGAGGGAGGGGCCCATTGCGGAGCAATGGGAGGGTGAGGGAAGTAATGCTGCTTCCGGTCAGCGAAGCGCGGGCTCGCATTCTTGCTGGGGTGAAGCCACTGCCGGCGGAGCCGGTGAAGCTTGCAGACGCGTTGGGGCGGGTGCTTGCGGCGCCGGTGAAAGCCGGGCGCGACCAGCCGCCGTTCGACTCTTCCGCCATGGATGGTTATGCGGTGCAGGCAGCTGATGTAAGAGAAGTTCCCGCAACCCTGCGCCTTGTCGGCATTTCCGCCGCTGGCCATGCTTATGCCGGCAAGGTTGGCCCGGGTGAAGCCACGCGGATTTTCACCGGAGCGCCCTTGCCGAAGGGTGCCGATGCAATTGTCATTCAAGAGAATACGGACGCCGCCCCGCCCTCCTCCGTCACAATTTTGGAGACTGCGCGGGAGGGTCAAAATGTGCGGGGGCGGGGCCTGGATTTTGCCAGGAGCGACGTGCTGCTGCCGCCGGGGATTTGTCTCAATGCCCGCGATATCGGGCTTGCCGCGGCGGCCAATTTGCCGCTGCTTCGTGTGCGGAGGAAACCACGCGTGGCGCTGTTTGCAACCGGCGATGAGCTGGTGGAGCCCGGGGGCAGGCCGAGAGGCGATCAGATCGTTTCCTCCAACAGTCATGCGCTGATGATCATGGCGCGGCGCTTTGGAGCCGAGGTCATCAATCTTGGGATTGTGCGCGACAGCCTGTCGGCCACGATGCGCGCGATCTCGAAGGTGCCCGATGCGGATATTCTGGTGAGCAGCGGCGGCGCTTCAGTTGGCGACCATGATTTCGTGCAGGAGGCGCTCAAGCGTTCCGGAGTCAAACTGAATTTCTGGAGGATTGCCATGCGGCCGGGTAAACCTTTCATGTATGGCAGGCGCGGGCGGCAGCATGTGATGGGGCTTCCGGGCAATCCGGTTTCCGCGCTGGTGTGCGCGCGGCTGTTTCTGAAGCCCTTGCTCGATGCCCTGCTCGGGCTTCCAGATGAGGCTCCGATGGAGGCGCGGCTCGCGGCGCCGATGAAAGCCAATGACGGGCGGCGGGACTATGTGCGGGCGAGCTTGAGCGTGGCTGTGGACGGGGCGCGGACAGTCACTCCTTTTGCAAAGCAGGATAGCTCCATGCAGCGCACGTTCAGGGAGGCCCATTGCCTGATCATCCGGCCGCCCCATGCGCCAGAAGCTCAGGCAGGAGAGATGGCTCCCATTCTTATGCTTGATTTTTAACCGTTACGGAAAGTAAACACTTGCAGAACCAAATGGCAACCTGTAGATATGTTGCAGGTTTGTTCCGATTCTGGAACGGCACAAGACGAGGGCCCGCCATGCTCACCCGCAAACAGCTAGAGCTTCTGCTCTTCATCAATGAGCGACTGAAGGAGGAAGGTGTTCCGCCTTCTTTCGAGGAGATGAAGGAGGCGCTCAACCTGCAATCCAAATCCGGCGTGCACCGGCTGATCGTGGCGCTGGAAGAGCGCGGATTTTTAAAGCGCATGCCGAACCGGGCACGGGCTTTGGAGGTTATCAAGCTGCCGGAGAGCCATTCGCCGAGCCTTGGCGCCAAGAAGGGCGGCTTCACGCCCAATGTCATCCAGGGCAATCTTGGCCGGGTGAAACCCATGCCCGCCGCCAATGACGGGACGCCGCGCAGCGCCATCGTGCCGCTGATGGGAAGGATCGCCGCAGGCGTTCCGATCTCGGCCATCCAGGATCATACCAACAACATCGCGGTGCCGCCGGAGATGCTGGGGGGCGGGGAGCACTTCGCACTTGAAGTGAAGGGCGATTCGATGATCGACGCCGGCATTTTCGATGGCGACACGATCATCATCCGCAAGGGCGACGTTGCGCATAATGGCGAGATCGTCGTTGCCCTGGTGGACGATGATGAGGCGACGCTGAAGCGCCTCCGCCGCAAGGGCGATTCAATCGCGCTGGAAGCCGCTAATCCCAATTACGAAACCCGCATCTTCGGGCCAGATCGCATCCGCGTGCAGGGACGGCTGGTGGGACTGTTGCGGAAGTATTAATCCGAGCCGGCGTTTGTCCACTGATCGTCATCCCGGCGAAAGTGACGTTTTCTTACGTCATCCCGGCGAAAGCCGGGACCCACAGTAAACACAGTACGGACTCCCTTAGAATCGTCACTCTGAAAGGTGGGTCCCGGCTTTCGCCGGGATGACGTAAATACGTCGCTCTCGCGGTTTTCTTTCCGGTGACGCATAGGCTAGATTATCAGCCTATTGGCCATATCGGAGTTTTCATGAAAATTTACGGCACGCTGACGTCGCCTTTTGTGCGCACGGCATTGGTTACGGCCCATGAACTGGGGTTGATGGGCCGCATCACCCATGTGAGCGAGCCGGTGAGCCCGACGGAGGCCAATCCGAAGCTGATCGCACTTTCAGCTATCGGAAAAGTGCCGGTGCTCGAGACGGACCATGCCCACGCCCTGCACGATTCCCGCGTGATCGTCGAATATCTCTGCCATGTGGCGGGGAATTCGGACATCATCCCTGACGATGGCGTGAAGCGGTTCCACGTGCTGACCTTGCAGGCGCTGGGACAGGGGCTGGGCGAAGCGGCGGTGAGCTTCCGCTATGAAACGGCAACCCGCCCCAAGGGTTTGCAATGGGTGGAGTGGATGGAACGCACGAAGCTCCGCATCAATGCGGTGTTCGACGATCTTGAAGCAAATTGGCAAGGCTATCTCGGGCACGTCAATGCCGGCTCGATCACCGTGGCGGTGGTTCTCGCCTATATTGATTTCCGCATGCCGGAATTCGCTTGGCGGAAAGGGCGGCCAGAGCTTGCAGCCTTTTACGAGATCTTTTCGAAACGCGAGAGCATGGCGAAAACGGCGCTCGCCTCGTGACGGGATCTTTCGATATCATCGTCGCCGGCGGTGGCCCGGCGGGACTTGCCGCCGCATGCTTTCTCGCCAAGAGCGGACGGCGCGTGGCGCTGATCGGCGGCCCTCCTCGTGGAGACGATCCGCGCACCGTGGCGCTGATGCAGCCCTCGATCAAGCTCCTATCCGGCCTGGGCATTTGGACGGCGGCACTTGAGAGGCAGGTTTCTCCGCTCAGGCGATTGCGCATTGTCGATGACACGGGAGGGGCTCTGCAGGCGTCCACCATCACCTTCGATCCCGCGGAAATCGGCGAAGAGGCGTTCGGCTGGAATATTCCTCTGGCTCTGCTCGTCCCTGCCCTGCAGCAGCGCGCGAAGGAGCTGGGTGTCGAAACTGTTGCCGCTGAGGTGAAGGCGGCGCGCGCCTTGGACAGCGCCATCGAGGTGACGACATCGGCCGGCGTTTTCATGGCGCAAGCGGCCGTCGCCGCCGATGGCCGCAAATCGGTGCTGCGTGAGGCGGCGGGCATTCGCTGCAACGCCTGGGCGTATGAGCAGACGGCCATCGCCACAAGCTTCGATCATTCGGGCGAGCATGACGGCATGTCAACGGAATATCATCGGAGTGCGGGGCCCTGCACGACGGTGCCGATGCCGGGCAAGCGTTCAAGCCTCGTATGGCTGGAGCGTCCGACGCGGGCGGCCGAATTGATGGCGATGGACGAGCGCGCGCTCGCGGTCGAAATCCAGATCGCCACGCATGGCGATTTGGGCCTTGTCTCAGGCGTTGGCGCCCGCCAGGCTTTTCCCATGCGCGGCTTGACGGCGCTGAGCTTTGCCGCCAGGCGCACGCTGCTGGTGGGCGAAGCGGGGCATGTGGCGCCGCCCATTGGCGCGCAGGGGCTCAACATGGCGCTCCGCGATGGGGCGCAAGCGGCGGAGCTGATCGCGGGTGCAGACGATCCGGGAGCTGACGATCTCTTGCGCGAGTATGATGTGTTGCGCCGCCGCGATGTGGCGCCCCGACAACAGGTGATTGATGTGATGAACCGTTCGCTGCTGACGGGCTTCATGCCGCTGGAAATGGCGCGCGCGGCGGGGTTTGAATTGATTGGAGCAATCGGCCCCTTGCGGCGTTATATGATGCAGCAAGGCATTGGCAATCACGCATCATGAATTCGCTGCCCTCGGCAAAGTTTGCGATCGGCCAGCTGGTGAAACACCGGCTGTTTCCGTTTCGCGGCGTTATTTTCGATGTCGATCCCGTGTTCAACAACACGGAGGAATGGTGGCAATCGATCCCGGAAGAAGTGCGCCCCCGCAAGGACCAGCCCTTCTATCACCTGCTCGCTGAAAACGACGAGACCGAATATGTGGCCTATGTGTCGGAGCAGAATCTTTTGGCCGACGACACGGGCCAGCCGGTGCGCCATCCGCAGGTGCGCGATTATTTTGAAGGCTTCGACGCGGCGCGGAAGAGTTATCGGCCGCGAAGCGCGCGGCGGAGTCATTAGAGAGTTACCCCGTCATTCCGGCGAAAGCCGGAATCCCGCTTCACTTAAGCTGGACCCCAGCTTTCGCTGGGGTGACGGGAGGTGAGATGATGTCGAGCAGATGTGATTTGAGATAGATCGATGGTAGTTCGTCCGCCCGGCAAGCATGCTGTTGCCTTTGTGTTTGTCACGGTGTTTCTCGACATGGTGGGCTTTGGGCTTGTCATGCCGGTTTTGCCGAAGCTCATCGAAACCGTAAGCGGGCGGGATCTGGCGGGGGCCTCCCTGCTGGCGGGCTGGCTGTTCTTTGCCTATGGCGGCATGCAGTTTTTGTTCGGGCCGGTGATCGGCAATCTCTCGGATGCCTATGGGCGGAGGCCGGTGCTGCTGCTTTCGGTGGCGGGGCTGGCCGTCGATTATCTGTTCACTGCCTTTGCGCCGACGATGATCTGGCTGTTCGTTGGCCGCATTATCGCTGGATTGTGCGGGGCGTCCTACACGACCGCCAATGCCTATCTCGCCGACATCACGACACCGGAAAATCGCGCCAAGGCCTTCGGCCTGATGGGGGCTGCCTTCGGCCTCGGCTTCATTATCGGGCCGGCAATTGGAGGGTTGCTTGGCGAGTTCGGTCCGCGCGTACCATTTTTTGTGGCGGCGGGCGTTTCGGGATTGAACTTCGTCTATGGCTATCTGGTGCTGCCGGAAACGCTGCCGCGCGAACAGCGGCGGCCGTTCTCGCTGGCCAGGTCCAATCCCGTGGGCGCGTTCAAGGTGTTTGCGAAATATCGCGGCATGATTCCGCTTTTCACGGTGATGTTCATCTATTTCTTCGCAACCTCGGTTTATCCGGCAATCTGGGCGTTCTGGGGGATCGCGCGTTTCGGCTGGAGCGAGGCGACGATTGGTCTGACCCTGGCAGCCTACGGCCTTACCTCCGCCGTTGTCCAAGGCGGGTTGACAGGGCCTATCGTCAAATGGATAGGCGAGAGGAAGGCCGTGGTGTTCGGCCTGCTCACCGCAGGCCTCGTCTCCGTGGGTTATGGGCTGGCCCCCGGCCTCATCACTGTGCTTGTGCTGCTCATCATCCACGGGCCTGAGGGAATTTTCTATCCCGCCTTGACCGCCCTCATGTCGAAGGAAGCGCCAGCGGACGCGCAAGGCGAACTGCAAGGCGGCATCGCCAGCATGCAGAGTATTGGCATGCTGGCGGGTACTGTAATGTTCACGCAGGTGTTCGGCTATTTCATGCAGCCCGGCGCGCCGATCGTTTCGCCGAATGTGGTGTTTTACCTGGCGGCGGGATTGATGGCTGTGGGGTTGGGGATATTTCTGATGCAGCGCTCTTCCCCTCGCCCCATGGGGGAGAGGGAGAAACCCATTGCGTAGCAATGGGAGGGTGAGGAAAGCGGGTATTACTCCACCGTCACTGATTTCGCGAGGTTGCGCGGTTGGTCCACGTCGGTGCCGATGAAGACCGCGGCGTGGTAGGCGATGAGCTGCACGGGGATGGCGTAGAGGAGCGGGCTGATGAAGGGGTGGGCTGCCGGCACGCGGATGTGCTGGAAGAGGTGGTGGCCGTTGGCTTCGAGGCCCTGATCGTCCGTGAGCAGAACGATCTTGCCGCCGCGCGCGGCCACCTCCTCCATGTTGGACACCGTCTTTTCGTAGAGATCGTCGCGAGGGGCGATGACGATCACGGGAACGTTTTCGTCGATCAAGGCGATGGGTCCGTGTTTCAGCTCCCCCGCGGCGTAACCTTCGGCGTGAATGTAGGAAATTTCCTTGAGCTTGAGGGCACCTTCAAGAGCAATCGGATAGTTGATGCCACGGCCCAAATAAAGAACGTCGCGGGCATTGGCGATCTCGCGCGCGACGGTGGCGATGTGCTTTTCGCTTTTCAGGATTTCCGCCATGTGGCGGGGCGCTTCGATCAGGGCGCCGACAAGTTCGCGCTCCTGTTCGCGGCTGACAAGGCCGCGCGCCTTGCCCGCCATGATGGCGAGGCAGGCGAGTGCGGCGAGTTGGCAGGTGAAGGCCTTGGTGGAGGCGACACCGATCTCGGGGCCGGCGAAGGTGCGAAGCACGAGTTCGCTCTCACGGGCGATCGTTGATTCCGGGACATTGACGATGGCCACCGTGTGCTGGCCCTGCGCCTTGCAATAGCGGAGTGCCGCCAATGTATCCGCCGTTTCGCCCGATTGCGAGACCACGATGGCAAGGCCATTCCTTGGCAGCGGCGCTTCGCGGTAACGAAATTCGGAGGCGAAATCGACTTCGGTGGGCAAGCGCGCCACTTTCTCGAACCAGTATTTGGCGGCAAGGCCGGCATAGCAGGCCGTGCCGCAGGCAATGACGGTGATGCGATCGAAATTTTTGAAATCGAAGGGAAGCTTTTCGGGCAGCCGCACGGCGCGCTCGGCGAAATCCACATATTCTGCAAGCGTGTGACCGACGACTTCCGGTTGCTCGGCGATTTCCTTGGCCATGAAATGGCGGTGGTTGCCCTTGTCCACAAGCATGGACGAGGCTTGCGAGAAACTTATGGGTCGGATGACCTGGCGGTTTTCCGCGTCATAGATTTCAATCGAGGTACGGGTGAGCACCACCCAATCGCCATCCTCAAGATAGGTGACGCGGTTGGTAAAGGGAGAGAGCGCAATCGCATCGGAGCCCAGGAACATTTCGCCCTGCCCGTGGCCTACGGCGAGCGGGCTTCCCTTGCGGGCGCCAATCAGCAGATTGTTTTCGCCCTTGAACAGGATCGCCAATGCGAAAGCACCGTGGAGGCGGCCCAGCACATCGCGCACGGCTTCGCGCGGAGCTTTGCCGCTGGCGCGGCCTTGCGCGATCAAATGGGCCACGACTTCCGTATCGGTCTGCGTTTCGAATTTGCAACCGGCGGCGGCTAGCTCATCCTTCAGTGCACGGAAGTTTTCGATGATGCCGTTGTGGACGATGACCACATCGCCCGCCATGTGCGGATGGGCGTTGGTTTCATTGGCGGCGCCATGGGTGGCCCAGCGCGTGTGGCCGATGCCGGAGGTGCCTAGCAGCGGTTCATCGCGCAGTCGATCCTCGAGATTGCGGAGCTTGCCGGGCGCCCGCCTGCGGCCGATCTCGCCCTTCTCGATGGTGGCGACACCGGCTGAATCATAGCCCCGGTATTCGAGGCGCTTCAGGGCTTCGACAATACCGCTGGCGACGGCCTCCTTGCCCAGAATTCCGACGATGCCGCACATGCATTTTTTCTCCTCAGCGCACGGAAATTGCAGATCTCCCTCCAAATCCGTCACCCCGGCGCAAGCCGGGGTCCCGCTTCGGGAAAGCGGGATTCCGGCTTTCGCCGGAATGACGGTAAGGGGGAGCAAGGGTCATTTCTTCTGACCCTTGCGGGACTTTTTGATGTCGCGGTATTTGGCGGCCCAGCCATCGTGGATCTGCAGATTGGCGCGGGTGATGGCGAGGGAGTCGGCCGGCACTTCCCTGGTGATGACGCTGCCTGCCGCGATGTTGGCTCCGTCGTTCACCTTTACAGGCGCTATGAACGCCGTGTTGGAGCCAACGAAAACATTCTCGCCGATTTCGGTCAGGTGTTTTTCGTAGCCATCGTAATTGCAGGTGATGGTACCTGCCCCGATGTTAGTGTGGGCGCCGATTTTCGCATCGCCGATATAGGAAAGGTGATTGACCTTGGCGCCTTCGCCGATGATGGCCTTCTTCACCTCGACGAAATTGCCGATATGGGCATCGCGGCGGATTTCGGCGCCGGGTCGAAGCCTCGCGTAAGGGCCGATGCGCGCGCCCTGCCCGATGTGAGCTCCCTCGATGTGGGAGAAGGCGAGGATTTCGGCATTGTCCGCCACGGTGACGCCCGGGCCGAAGACCACATGGGGACCGATGGTGACGTCCTGGCCGACCACCGTATC
>JBGTJO010000251.1:0-19350 GCA_041745135.1 Aestuariivirga sp.
AGGAAATAACCCTCCCGCCGGTCGATCACCAGATCGATGCCGGCCTTCTGCCAGAATTTGGTCTTGTCGGGGTTCCAGTAGCGGATGGCCTTGTCGAAGAGGTCCTGCTTCGATTCAAACCGGAAGAGACCATAGTCGTACATCGGTCATTCCTTGATCAACTTGCAATACTATATCATGCAACCACAACGTAAAAATGTTGTCAAGCAGTCATTTTATGCCCGATATACTGATTTTCAGTTGGAGGCCGGTCAAAGCTGTCGCATGAGGGAGCCATGAGCCTTGCCGATTCCCGCCTCAGCAAATCAGATCGCCAGGCTCGCATTATTGCTGAGTTGCGGGCTTCCCCGGCGCTCCGAGTGAATGAGTTGGCGGCACTTCTCCGGGTTTCGACGGAAACTGTCCGGCGCGATCTGGCCGAGCTGGCTGAGCGCGGGCTCATCAATCGTACCTATGGCGGCGCCATGCGGCCTGTGGCCTTCGAGCCTGCCCTCGTCGAGCGTGAGGCCCTCATGGTGGCTGAACGCGAGGCAATCGCGGCAGCCGCGGTGAAGCTTGTCGAGGCCAACGACATCCTGATGATCGGCGGTGGCGCCACCACGCTGCATTTCGCGCGCAGACTCGCGGCGGAACGCAATCATGTGACGGTCATCACCCACGCCTTTTCCATTGCCATGGTGCTGGCCACCAATCCGCTCCACAAAGTTCTGATGCTGCCTGGCCAATATGATGGCCGCGAAGGCTTGATCCACGGGCCCGATACGCTCGACGCGCTGCAACGCTTCCGCGCCACCACGGCCTTCCTCGGCGCCAGCGGGCTCACCGCCGAAGGGCCAAGCGATGCCAGCGTCGGCCCCGGCCTCATCTATGGCGCCATGATGCGCCGCTCCGCTAATACTGCGGTTCTGGCGGATCGCACGAAATTCAACAATCCCTCGCTTTCCGTCTATGGCTCGTGGTCGCCCGCCACCACGCTGGTTTCAGACGCAGCCCCCGAGGGCGAGCTTGCATCGGCGCTGTCCTTAAGCCATGCAAAATTCCTCCTGGCTCACTAGATTCGAAAAAGGTGACGATGCGAATTTTTCCCGAGCCTGAACTCCCTCCTTCAATCAAGACTGCCAAATCAAGAACCATGCCGCGCCCTTCGCCCCGCGCCACCGATCCTGAAAGCATCAGCGCCGAGATCGTTGAAAAACTGACCTATGCCTTGGGCAAGGATCCAACGGCGGCCAAATCCCATGATTGGCTCGCCGCTACGATTCTGGCGCTGCGGGATCGCATCGTCGACCGCTGGATGGACTCCGTGCGCGCGGCCCACGATGCTGAAGCCAAGCGCGTCTATTATCTCTCCCTGGAATTCCTCATCGGCCGGTTGCTGCGCGATGCCCTGGGCAATCTGGAACTGACAGCGCCCTTCCAGAGTGCTCTCGACAAGTTGGGCGTCGATCTCAATCTCATCGAAGCGCTCGAACCCGATGCAGCGCTCGGCAACGGCGGCCTGGGCCGGCTCGCCGCCTGCTTCATGGAAAGCTTGGCCAGCCTCGGCATTCCCGCTTACGGCTATGGCATCCGCTATAACCACGGTCTGTTCCGCCAGGAAATCGTCGACGGCTGGCAGCGGGAGTTCCCGGAAAATTGGCTCGAGAACGGCAACCCTTGGGAATTCCAACGCCGCGAAACGGCCTGCGAGATTGGCTTCGGCGGCAGCGTCACGGAAGAACGCCAATGGCAGCCGGCGGAGAAAATTCTGGCCATAGCCTGCGACACCCCGATGGTGGGTTGGCGGGGCAACCACATGAACACGCTCCGCCTGTGGACGGCGCGCGCCATCGATCCCATCGAGCTTGATGCGGTGAACAGAGGCGACTTCGCCGGCGCATTCGGCGGCAGCAACCGCGCCGAGATCATCACCCGCGTTCTCTATCCTTCCGATGCGACGCCTGAGGGCCAGGAATTGCGTCTGAGACAGGAGTACTTTTTTACCTCCGCATCGCTGCAAGACATTCTTCGCCGCCACATGCAGCAATACCGGAACATCCGCACTCTTGCCGATAAAGCCACAGTGCAGTTGAACGATACCCATCCCGCGATTGCAGTGGCCGAACTCATGCGCCTGCTCATGGATGAGAATGATCTTGCCTGGGAGGAGGCCTGGGATATCACCCGAACGGTCACCTCTTACACCAACCACACACTTTTACCTGAGGCATTGGAGAGCTGGCCCTTGCAGCTCTTCGAGCGCCTGCTGCCTCGCCACATGCAGATCGTTTTTGCCATCAATGAAAAAGTTATCGCCGATGCCGGGAAACTGCCGGAAGCAAGCGCCGAACTTCTGGCATCAGTATCTCTCATCGACGAGCATAACGGGCGCCGCGTTCGCATGGGGCAACTGGCTTTCGCCGGCTCCCACAGCATCAACGGCGTCTCGGCACTTCACACGTCCCTCATGCAGGAGAGCATCTTCAAGGATTTGAACACGCTCTATCCCGGCCGCATCAACAACAAGACCAACGGCATAACGCCTCGCCGCTGGCTGCTGGGCGCTAATCCGGGGCTCATGGCTCTCTTGCGCGAGGCGATCGGCGAGAAGGTTCTCGACAATGCGGAAACGCTGCGCGAAGCGGCGCCATTTGCCAAGGATGCAGGGTTTCGGGGCCGCTTCGCTGAGATCAAGCGCCGGAACAAAGTGCGCCTTGGCAATTTTGTTTCGGAGCGTATGGGCCTTTCAGTCGATCCGGACGCCATGTTCGACGTTCACGTGAAGCGCATTCACGAATACAAGCGCCAGCTACTCAACATCCTCGAGACGATCGCCCTCTACGACGCCATGCGCGCCGACCCCGGCCGTTCCTGGGTGCCGCGGGTCAAAATTTTTGCCGGCAAGGCCGCGGCAAGCTACGCTCAGGCCAAGCTCATCATCAAGCTCATCAACGACGTGGCGCAGACCATCAACAATGATGCTTCGATCCGTGGCCTGCTCAAGGTCGCGTTCATTCCAAACTACAATGTAAGCCTGGCCGAAATAATTGTGCCCGCCGCCGATCTCTCCGAACAGATCTCAACCGCCGGCATGGAGGCCTCCGGCACCGGCAACATGAAATTCGCACTCAACGGCGCGCTCACCATCGGCACGCTTGACGGCGCAAATATCGAAATCCTCGAGCGCGTGGGTGCCGACAATATGATGATCTTCGGCCTCAAAGCCGATGAAGTGGAGCAACGCCGGCGCAATGGCCACGATCCGCGCGCCATGATCGAAGCCTCTGCCAGCCTGAAAGGCGCTTTTGATGCGCTCGCCTCCTTTTCCCCGGACGATCATGGCCGTTATCAACCGATCCGCGACGCTCTTTTCCATCACGACTGGTTCATGGTGGCGGCGGACTTCGACGCCTATGCGCAAACCCAGCGCAATGTCGACGCGATCTGGCGAAGGCCTGAGGACTGGACGGTGAAGACAATCCTCAATACGGTGAACATGGGCTGGTTCTCCTCCGACCGCACCATCAGGGAATATGCCCGCGACATCTGGAAGGTACCTGTTGCCTCTTCCCTTCTCCCATAGGGAGAAGGAGGGGCCCATCGCTTCAGCGATGGGAGGATGAGGGGTTACGATGGCCAACGTTAAAGACCGTAACCCTTCACCTTCCCAAGCTTCGCTTGGGCCCCTGTGGAAAACGGACGCGGCTGAAATAGCGGCGATCGTTTCGGGGCAGCATGGTGATCCTTTCAAACTCTTGGGAATTCACAAGACCGGACGAAGCTGGGTCGCGCGCGCCTTCGTCCCCGGCGCGGAAACGCTTGTCGCCACTACGCTCGACGGCATGCAAGTTGGCCAACTTGAGAAACGCCACGAGGCCGGTTTCTTCGAAGGCAAGATCAAGCTCAAGCAGCGCCAGACCATCCGCTACCAAGCCGCGCGTGGGGATGATTCGTGGTCTTTCATCGACGCCTATATGCTGGGTCCGGTGCTCGGCCCCCTTGATGATTATTTCTTCGCGGAAGGCACGCATCTTCGTCTCTATGACCGGCTCGGCGCCCATCCAATGCATCATGAGGGGGCGGAAGGCGTTCATTTTGCGGTGTGGGCGCCCAATGCCACGCGGGTTTCCGTCGCCGGCGATTTCAACACTTGGGATGGCCGCCGCCATGTCATGCGCAAACGCGTTGGCACCGGCGTATGGGAAATCTTTATTCCCGGTGCCAGCGTGGGGCAAAGCTACAAATTCGAATTGCTCGGCCAAGACGAAAAACTTCTGCCCCTCAAGGCCGATCCTTTCGGCTTCGCAGCGGAACTGCGGCCTAAAAACGCTTCGCGCGTAGCGGTCACCGATAAGTTTGCCTGGAGCGATGCGGACTATCTCGCCGAGCGCGCCACCCGCGATCATCGCCGTTCTCCCATGTCGATCTATGAGGTCCATCTGGGATCGTGGAAGAGAAAGGGCGACAACGAATTCCTGTCCTACGCGGAATTGGCGGAACAGCTGATCCCCTACGTCCGCGATCTGGGCTTCACCCATATCGAGCTTCTTCCCGTGACCGAGCATCCCTTCGATCTCTCCTGGGGCTATCAGCCGACGGGCCTTTACGCGCCAACCTCTCGCTTTGGCGATCCGGCGGGCTTTGCCCGTTTTGTCGATCAAGCCCACGCCGCGGGACTTGGCGTTATTCTCGACTGGGTGCCCGCCCATTTTCCCACCGACGAGCACGGGCTCGCCCGTTTCGACAGCACCGCACTCTACGAGCATGAAGATCCGCGCCAGGGTTTCCATCCGGACTGGAACACGGCCATCTATAATTTCGGCCGCCGCGAGGTTGAAAGCTACCTCATCAACAATGCCCTCTTCTGGCTCGAGCGCTATCACCTCGACGGCTTGCGCGTCGATGCGGTGGCTTCCATGCTGTACCTTGATTATTCGCGGAAGGAAGGCGAGTGGCTGCCCAACAAGCATGGCAGCCGCGAAAATCTCGAAGCCATCGCCTTCCTGCAGCGCATGAACCGTGAAGCCTATGGCAACAGCCCGGGCGCCGTCACGATTGCCGAGGAATCAACCGCCTTCCCCGGCGTTTCAAGCCCAACCCATGCGGGCGGTCTGGGCTTCGGCTTCAAGTGGAACATGGGTTTCATGCACGACACGCTGGAATATCTGAAGCGCGATCCCGTGCACCGCAAACACCATCACCATGAACTGACCTTCGGCCTCCTCTACGCCTTCTCCGAAAATTTCGTGCTGCCCCTCTCCCATGATGAGGTGGTGCATGGCAAAGGTTCGCTACTCGCCAAGATGGCGGGCGATGACTGGCAGAAATTTGCGAACCTTCGCGCCTATTATGCCTTCATGTGGAGCTATCCCGGCAAGAAACTCCTCTTCATGGGCCAGGAAATCGCGGCCTGGACTGAATGGAACGAAGCCCGCAGCCTCGATTGGCAATTGCTCGATCACGCACCTCACCGGGGCATGCAGTCGCTGCTGCGCGACCTCAACCGGCTCTATCGCAACTATCCCGCCCTCCATGCCCGCGATTGCGAGCCCGAGGGCTTCGAATGGCTGGTCGTAGACGATCACGTCAACTCCGTTTACGCCTGGGTGCGCCATTCCGGAGACGGCAAAAATCCGGTCGCTGTCATCAGCAATTTTACGCCCGTGCCCCGCGACAACTACATTCTTCCCTTGCCAGCCACCGGACAATGGCGTGAAATTCTCAATACCGATGCTGAAACCTATGGCGGCACGGGCCGTGGCAACATGGGAGGCGTTATGGCCAGAGCTGAGACTTCGCACGGCAAACCGGCGAGCGCCCGACTCTCCCTGCCGCCGCTGGCAACCCTCTTCCTTGCCTTCGAGGCCTAGCCTATCGTGACCGGGAACGGATTATCCGAATGATTGGTCGAACCTTACTTCAGACTCCTCCCTCCCCCTTGTGCGGAGGGGCAGGGGTGGGGGTCGGGTGGTCTAACAGAAATTTTTCACGGATTTATCTTGAACGTTCGGAGCGACCCCCACCCTTAATCCCTCCCCACAAGGGGGAGGGAGATAGAACACTGCTCAGACCCGAGCAGCCCAAATGAACGGCCCCCGCAGCCATGCGCCACTCGCGCGCGATGCCATGGCTTATGTGCTGGCCGGAGGGCGCGGCAGCCGCCTGATGGAACTGACCGATCGGCGCGCCAAGCCCGCGGTGCCCTTCGGCGGCAAATCCCGCATCGTCGATTTCGCGCTGTCGAACGCGCTCAATTCCGGCATCCGCCGCATGGGTGTGGCCACCCAATACAAGGCCCACAGCCTGATCCGCCACCTGCAGCGCGGCTGGAATTTCCTGCGCCCCGAGCGCAACGAAAGTTTCGATATTCTTCCCGCCAGCCAGCGCGTCTCCGAAGACCAGTGGTACGCGGGCACGGCGGACGCGGTTTACCAGAATCTCGATATCATCGAGAGCTATGGCGTCAAATATATGATCGTGCTCGCGGGCGATCATATTTATAAGATGGATTATGAGCTGATGCTGCAGCAGCACGCCGACAGCGGTGCCGATGTCACTGTCGGATGCCTGGAAGTTCCGCGCATGGAGGCAACCGGCTTCGGCGTCATGGCGGTCGATGATGAGGACCGTATCGTCAGCTTCCTGGAAAAGCCCAAAGACCCACCCGGCATCCCCGGCAAGCCCGGAGCGGCGCTTGCCTCCATGGGCATCTATGTCTTCGAGATGGGTTTCCTCGCCGACCAGCTGCGCCGCGACGTGGCCGATCCGTCATCCAACCGCGATTTCGGAAAAGACATCATCCCCTACATCGTCAAGAACGGCAAGGCGGTGGCCCATCGCTTCACCCGCTCCTGCGTGCGCTCGAGCCATGAAGGCGAAGCTTATTGGCGCGATGTCGGAACGATCGATGCTTATTGGGAATCCAATATCGATTTGACCGTGGTCACGCCGGCACTTGATCTCTACGACCATAACTGGCCGATCTGGACCTATGGCGAAGTGACGCCGCCGGCCAAATTCGTCCATGACGAGGAGGGCCGCCGCGGCCAGGCCGTAGCCTCGCTGGTCTCCGGCGGCTGCATTGTCTCGGGCGCCTCGCTTTGCCGGTCGCTGCTGTTCACCGGCGTCCGGGTCAATTCCTACAGCACGGTGGAAGATGCCGTGGTGCTGCCCCATGTTCAGATCGGCCGCAATGCCCATCTCAAGAAAGTGGTGATCGACCGGGGCGTCTCCATCCCCGAAGGATTGATCGCCGGAGAAGATCCCGAACTCGACGCCAAGCGCTTTCGCCGCACCGCCAACGGCATCTGCCTCATCACCCAGCCGATGATCGACAAGCTCAACGCATGAAGGTTTTGGCCGTGGCGTCGGAGATCTATCCGCTGGTCAAGACCGGGGGCTTGGGCGATGTCACCGGAGCACTCCCCGCTGTCCTATTGGGGCAGGGCGTTTCCGTGCGCACTCTGGTGCCTGGCTATCCCGCCGTGTTGGCGGAAGTCAAAACCCGCAAAGCGCTGCATCGCTACACCGATCTCTTCGGCGGCAAGGCAACACTCCTCGCGGCGAAGACAAAGGGCCTCGATATCATCGTCCTCGACGCACCGCATTTGTTTGAGAGGCCGGGCAATCCCTATCTTGGCCCCGATGGCAAGGACTGGCCCGACAACGGCCAGCGTTTCGCCGCACTCTCCCGCGCCGCCGCCGATATTGGCCGGGGCGCGCTCAAAGGCTACACGCCCGATATCCTGCATCTGCACGATTGGCAGGCGGCACTCGCCGCGGTCTATGTGAAATTCGGGGGCGGCCCCAAGACAGTGGTGACGGTCCACAACATCGCCTTCCAGGGCCAGTTTGCCGCCTCGCTCTTTGCATCCCTCGGCCTGCCGGCAGAAGCCTTCGCCATCAATGGCGTCGAATACTACGGTAAGGTCGGCTTCCTCAAAGGCGGGCTGCAATGCGCCGATGCCCTCACTACGGTAAGCCCCACCTATGCCAATGAAATACAAACGCCTGATTTCGGCATGGGCCTCGACGGACTTCTGCGCTCGCGCCGCAATATTCTCACCGGCATCGTCAACGGTATCGACACAGAAGTATGGAATCCCAGGACAGACTCCGCCTTAGCCACCACCTATACCGCCGCCTCTCTCGAGCGGCGCGCGGTCAACAAGCGCGCTTTGGAAAAACGCTTTGGCCTTGATCGCGATGACGGCATTCTCCATGGCGTGGTGAGCCGCCTGACCTGGCAAAAAGGCATGGATATTTTCGCGGACGTGCTCAACGCCTTGGTAGCTTCAGGTGTGCGGCTTGCCCTCATCGGCACCGGCGAGGCGGCGATCGAGAAAAGCATTCTGGCAAGCGCTGAGCGTCACCGGGGCCGCATCGGCGTCGTGATCAGATATGACGAATCCCTCGCCCATCTCATACAGGGCGGCGCTGATACAATCCTCGTGCCCTCCCGCTTCGAGCCCTGCGGCCTCACCCAACTCCATGGCCTCCGTTATGGCTGCCTGCCAATCGTCGCCCGCACCGGCGGCCTTACCGACACGATCATCGACGCCAATGAGGCCGCCTTGGCCGCAGGCTCCGCCACGGGCATTCAATTCACGCCGGTCGATGGCCCAAGCCTCGAAATGGCACTTAACCGCGCATCGCGCCTTTACAGCAACAGCGCAGAATGGGTCGGAATGCAAAAGCGCGGCATGGAAACGAATGTATCCTGGAACCGCAGCGCCGCCCTCTATGCAGCGCTCTATCGCAATCTTCTTGGAGCTTCCGCTTGATCGAAACCGTACCGACAAAGCCCTTTGAGGGCCAGAAGCCCGGCACCTCCGGCCTCCGCAAGAAAGTGTCGGTGTTCCGCCAGCCTCACTATGCGGAAAATTTCATCCAGTCGATTTTTAATGCCCTGGAAGGCTTCAAGGGCAAGACTTTGGTGATCGGCGGCGATGGCCGCTACTTCAACCGCGAAGTTATCCAAACAACCATTCGCATGGCCGCCGCCAATGGTTTTGGCCGCGCCCTTGTGGCCCGCGACGGGCTTCTCTCGACGCCTGCGGCGTCGAATCTTATCCGCAAGCACCAGGCCTTCGGCGGCATCGTTCTTTCTGCGAGTCACAATCCCGGCGGACCCGATGGCGATTTCGGCATCAAATACAATGTGAGCAACGGGGGACCCGCGCCTGACAAAATTGCCGATGCGATTTTCGCAAAAACCAAAACCATTTCGTCCTACAAAATAGTGCCGGGGCCAGCGATTGATCTGGGGCGAACCCGCGTTTCAAAAATCGGCGATATGACAGTCGAGATCATCGATCCCGTCGCCGATTATGCCGCGCTGATGCAGGAGCTCTTCGACTTCGACCAAATCCGCGATCTCTTCAAATCCGGCTTCCGCATGCGCTTTGATGCCATGAGCGCCATCACCGGCCCCTACGCCAAAGCGATCCTCGAAGATGCCCTTGGCGCAGGCGAGGGAACCGTCGTCAATGGCACGCCGCTTCCCGATTTCGGCGGCCATCATCCTGATCCCAATCTCGTCCATGCAAAAGAACTCTACGATCTCCTCATGTCCGCGGATGGCCCCGATTTCGGCGCCGCCTCCGATGGCGATGGCGACCGCAATCTCATCATCGGCCGACGGCAATTCGTGACCCCATCGGATTCACTCGCCATGCTTGCGGCGAACGCCCATCTGGCGCCTGGCTACGCTCACGGTTTGGCCGGCATCGCCCGCTCCATGCCGACCAGTTCCGCGGCCGATCGCGTCGCCGCGAGGCTCGGCATCAAGTGCTACGAAACCCCCACCGGCTGGAAATATTTCGGCAATCTTCTCGATGCGGGAATGATAACCCTGTGCGGCGAGGAAAGTGCCGGAACGGGTTCAAATCACGTCCGCGAAAAGGATGGCCTCTGGGCGGTGCTTCTCTGGCTCAATATTCTTGCCTCAAGGCGTCAGAGTGTGGCCGAGATCGTGCGCGAGCATTGGCGCGACCATGGCCGCAATTTTTATTCGCGCCACGATTATGAAGGCGTGGATGCCACCGCCGCCGCCGAATTGATGAAAGCGCTCCGCGAGCGGATGGGCAAACTATCAGGCAAACACAATATTAAGACCGTAGACGACTTCGCCTATGACGATCCGGTTGACGGCTCGCGCACGGAGCGCCAGGGCATCCGCATCCTCTTCGAGGACGGCTCGCGCATTGTCTACCGGCTTTCGGGCACCGGCACCGAGGGCGCAACGTTGCGCGTTTACATCGAACGCTTCGAGCCCGATGCCGCTAAACATGGAACTGAAACTCAAGCAGCGCTTGCCGATCTCATCTCACTCTCGCGCTCGTTGGCTGGGATCGAAGCCCGCACTGGCCGAGCCGAGCCATCGGTGATCACCTGAACGCCAAACTTTCGATGACGGAGGGAACGCCCTCACCGCTCGGCGTCATCCCGCGGGGGGATGGGTTGAATATCGCCGTCGTTTCCCGGAATGCGGCACGCATTTTTTTCTGTCTCTTCGATGGCGGGAAGGAAATTTCCCGCTTCGCGCTGCCTGGACGTGAGGGCGATGTGCATTTCGGTTTCGTCGGAGGCTTTGGCATCGGAACACGCTACGCCTTCCGCGCCGAAGGCCCGTGGGACGAGGCGCAGGGCCATCGCTTCGATGCCTCGAAACTGCTCGTCGATCCCTATGCCAGCGCCATCGACCGGCCCTTTGTCCATTCGGCGCCGTTGCAACAGCGCGGCATCGATACGTCCGCCTTGATCCCCAAGTCCGTGGTCGCCTCGCCCTTCGACACGGCAGCGCCATTGCCGCCCGCCGCCCCCGGTTTCATCTATGAGCTTCAGGTCAAATCCTTCTCGAAGCTCCACCCCGATGTGCCGCCCGACAAACGCGGCACTGTCGCGGCCCTATCCGAGCCCCCGATCATCAACTACCTCCTCAAGCTGGGCGTGGAGACGGTCGAACTCATGCCGCTTGCCGCCTGGATCGATGAGCGCCATCTTCCTTCGTTGGGGCTGGCAAATGCCTGGGGCTACAACCCAGTCACTTTCATGGCGCCGGACGCTCGCCTCGCTCCCGGCGGCTTCTCCGAAATCCGCGACGCTGTCGCAGCGCTGCATAAGGCAGGCATCCGCGTCATCCTCGATATCGTCCTCAATCATACCGGCGAGAGTGACGAATCTGGCGCCACCCTGTCGCTTCGCGGCCTCGACAACGCGCTCTATTACGCCCACGCGGGCGGCGCCCTGGTAAATCACACCGGTTGCGGCAACACCTTGGCGCTCGACCGCGCGCCGGTCATGCAGCTGGCCCTCGACGCCATGCGCAATTGGGCGAGCCGCACCGGCATTGACGGTTTCCGTTTCGATCTTGCGACGGTCATGGGCCGGACCGAGAACGGTTTCTCCAAAGATGCTCCACTGATCGCGGCTATTGAGCAAGATCCGCTGCTTTCCAAACTCATCATGATCGCTGAGCCATGGGACATTGGCCCGGACGGCTACCAGCTAGGGCAATTCCCTCCGCGCTGGCATGAATGGAATGACCGCTACCGAAATGACGTACGCCGTTTCTGGCGCGGCGATCCGGACACGGTGCGCGATCTCGCCACCAGGCTTGCCGGTTCTTCCGATATTTTCGGTGGCCGCTCACCCTCGCATAGCATCAATTATGTGGCCGCCCATGACGGCTTCACGCTCCGCAACACCGTCACCTATGAAACCAAGAACAACGTCGCCAATGGCGAAGACAACCGCGATGGCAACAGCCAAGAGGTGACATGGCCGGGTGGCGATGTCCGGGCCTTGCTCGCCACGCTGTTCCTGTCGCGCGGCACGCCCATGCTGACGGCAGGCGATGAATTCGGCCGCACCCAAGGCGGCAACAACAACGCCTACGCCCAGGACAACGCCACGACCTGGCTCGATTGGAAAAACGCCGATCAGGACCTTATCGCCTTCACCACGCATCTCGCAGCCCTGCGAAAAGCTCATCCGCTGCTCGCCGCCGATCGATTCCTGAGTAAAGCGGACGCAACATGGCTCGGCGCCGATGGCGATCCAATGGATTGGGGCAACCCCAACGCGCGTGTGCTTGGGCTTATTCTTGCCCACGAGCGGGAACGGCTTGCAATCTGCATGAATGGCGCATCGACCCCCGCCACTGCGGCCCTCAAGCCCCGGAGCGGCTTCTCATGGGTAAAAACTTTCTGTTCGGCAGAAGGTGACAATCTCCCCGGCCACTCCATTTCGCTCTTTTCCGAACGGCGCATGCAATCATGGAGCATACCGGACGAGACACTCCTGCACCTGGCAATGGCCGCCGGTGTTGAACGCGAGTGGTGGGAGATCGACGGCACGCACCACGCCGTCTCGCCCGAAAGCCTGCGCGTGATGTTGACAGCGTTGCGTATCGCCCACGCAACACCCGATGAGGCCCAATCATCTTTGCGAGAATTGCGCAATGAGATTGCTCCTCGACTGGGCCTCGCCGGTAAATCGATCGTCCTGGGCGAGGCCAGTTCGCAACTCCAACGCATCAACATCGCCTCCGAAGACGGCGCACTCTCATTAATCGATTCCGCACCCGGCACCGTTCCTACGGCAGAGCTGGCCATGGGCTACTATGATGTGTGGGCCGATGGCTCTGAAAACGCCAAGCGCCGTCTCATCGTAGGCCCCGTAAATTGCTATCTCCCGCAAACCATCGCCAGTGGCGGCCGGGTCTTTGGACTGGCCGCCCATCTTTACGCTTTGCGCCATCATGGCGACGGCGGCATCGGCGATTTCGAAACCTTGCGCCGCTTCGCCTATGTGACGCAGGCCTGCGGCGGCACATTCGCCGGGATCAACCCGCTGCATCATCTGTTCCCGTCCGACCGCACCCGCGCCAGCCCCTATCAGCCCTCCGACCGGCGCTATGTCGATCCCATCTACATCAACATCGCCTCTCTTCTCGAAGACTTCCCGCTCGTCAAGGCGCGCAAGCTCGCGAACCGCAAACGCGCCGCGTTTGCGAAGCTCGAAGCCTTGCCCTTCGTCGATTATCCAGAGGTCTGGCGCGCCAAGAACGAACTGCTGGAACAGGCCTTTGCCGAGTTCAAGCCCGACAGGGAGCTTGACGCCTTCATCGCGGAGGGCGGTGAAGATCTGGCTCGCCATTGCGCTTTTGAAACGCGAACGGCCGGCGAACCAGACGATCCGGCGCGCCGCCGCTACCGAGCTTTTCTACAATGGGTCGCCGAGCGCCAGCTCGCTCGCGCAGCCGGTCACAAGAATCTTTATCGCGACCTTGCCGTGGGTTCCGCCTTCGACGGCGGCGAAATTGCCGAAGCGCCAGAATATTTCGCGCGCCGAGTGTCGCTGGGAGCGCCGCCCGATCCTTTGGGGCCTCACGGGCAGGTGTGGAATCTGCCGCCGTTCTCGCCGCTCGCACTGGCGCAATCCAATTACGAACCCATGCGCGCCATTCTGAGGGCCAACATGCGGCATGCGGCGGCGCTCCGCATCGACCATATCGCGGGCTTCATGCGCCAGTTCTGGGTGCCCGACGGTGCTGACGGCAACAGCGGAACCTATGTCAGTTTTCCGCTGGAAGCCCTTCTTGCCATCACCGCCATCGAAAGCCGGCGCGCGCGCTGCATGATCATCGGCGAAGACCTCGGCACGATCCCGGAGGGATTGCGCCCGCAACTGACGGCTGCAAATATTCTCAGCTATCGGGTGCTGGGGTTCGAGCGCGAAGGCTCAAAGTTCAAGCCACCCGAAACCTATCCCAGCCTGGCTCTCACCTGTCTCTCCTCACACGACCTGCCCACCTTCAAGGGCTGGCGCCGGGGACGCGACATCGCCATCGAACGCGAGCTTGGCCTGATCGATGACAAGGCGACGGCCACGGCGCAACAACAGCGCACGGAAGACATAAAATCACTCGACGCCGTGACGGGAGCCGAAGGCGGCGAGGATGCCACCTGCGTCGCCGCCCACGGCTTTGTCGCCAAAACACCTTCTGCCGTGATGCTGGTGCAGGCGGACGATCTGGCGGGCGAAACCGAACCCCTCAACGTGCCGGGCACAGACCTTGAACGCCCCAACTGGCGGCGGCGTATATCTTGTTCAGTAGATGAATTGGCTGAACGGCCCTTGGCGAAAGCCATATTGACACGCGTGAAAAAGGAGCGGCCAAGCAAAACTCCCTAATTCCGTCATTCCAGCGGAAGCTGGAATCCCGCTTTGTCCCCAATACCGCTGATAGAAGCAGGACCCCAGCTTGCGCTGGGGTGACGGAACTAGGAGGTCGTCACCCCCGCGGTCGTTACGATGCCATATCGATCACGAACGGAGCCGTCCGTACCCGTTGCAGTTTTCCGGCTGCTGACACGCACGGGTTGGTTTGCGATAAGGGGTGCGGTGCAGCGGTATTCAAAGCGCTCCGGCACGCGGCCGAGCGCCACAGATGCCTGATTGAGCAGCACTGCCGCCTGCAAGGGGCCATGCGCCAGCAGCCCGGCATATCCCTCCGCTTCCACCGCATAGGCAACGTCATAATGAACCCGGTGGCTGTTGAACGTGAAGGCGGAAAAGCGGAACAACAGCGCCGCCGATAATTCCACGGTCCATTCGACATCGCTCGCCACGGCTTCGACAGGCGCAGGCGTCGGAGATACTTTCGGCTTGCCTTCGCGAAATAGCAGATCCTGGCGTTCCCGCACCAGCAACATAGCGCCGGATTTGATCTCGTGCACCACGGAGACAAAACACAACGAACCGGTTTTGCCTTGCCGCCTCTTCAGATCCGAAATCGTTGATATGCGCGAAACATCCATGCCGGCCAAAACTGGCGCAAAAGTTTCCACTGCTCCGCCGGCCCACATGCGGCGCGGCAAAGGGATCGGCGGCAGGAATAGCCCCTTGGCCTCGCTGCCGTCCGGGCCCAGCTCGTCCATGCGCGGCATGGCGGGCGCCAACCCCCAGTGAAGGCCCGGAGGGCAAACGTCCTTTTCCTGGGGCTTGAAGAGGTATGGATCGAGAACGGCGCGATATTCGGCCCGCAAGCGTTCGGTCACGCGATCCTCGCGCGTGACACTGCGGCCGATCCAGCTGGAAAAATCCTCCATCAATAGGACCTCGGCAGCCCCAGCACATGCTCAGCCAGATAGGATAGGATGAGATTGGTCGACACCGGCGCCACCTGATAGAGCCTCGTCTCGCGGAATTTCCGCTCGATGTCGAAATCTTCGGCAAAGCCGAAGCCGCCATGGGTTTGGATCGCCGCATTCGCCGCCTCGAAGGAGGCGTCCGCCGCCAGCATCTTCGCCATATTGGCCTCAGCGCCGCAATCTTCGCCCGCTTCATATTTGCGCAGCGCCTCGCGCACCATGAGTTCGGCGGCGCGCATATTCGCATAGGCCCGCGCGATCGGAAATTGCACGCCCTGGTTCTGGCCAATCGCGCGGTTGAACACTACTCGTTCCTTGGCGTAGTGCGCGGCCTTGTGGATGAACCATTTGGCATCGCCTACGCATTCCGCCGCGATCAGGATGCGCTCGGCATTCATGCCCGACAGAATGTAGCGGAAGCCTTCGCCTTCCTCCCCAATCAGGTTCTCGGCGGGAATTACAACATTGTCAAAAAAGACTTCTGCCGTTCCATGATTCATCATGGTGCGGATGGGACGGATGGTGAGCCCCGCCTGCTTCGCGCCGCGCATGTCGAGCAGGAACACCGAAAGGCCAGCCGTGCGTTTTTTGAGATTCTCCTTTGCCGTGGTGCGAGCAAGCAGCAGCATCAGGTCGGAATATTCGGCCCGGCTCGTCCAAATTTTCTGGCCGTTGACGATATAGCGGTCGCCGTCGCGCTGCGCGAAGGTGGTGATCGCCCCCGTGTCGCTGCCGCTGCGGGGTTCGGTCACCCCGAACGCTTGCAGCCTGAGCGTGCCATCGGCGATGGCGGGAAGGTATCGCTGCTTCTGCTCCTCCGACCCATGGCGGAGCAGCGTCCCCATCACATACATCTGCGCATGGCAACTCGCACCGTTGCAGCCTGATGCCTGGATTTCGTCAAGAATAGCCGCTGCCGCCGAAAGTGGCAGGCCTGAGCCGCCGAATTCTTCCGGAATGAGTGCCGCCAGAAACCCCGAAGCCGTGAGTGCCGCCACGAAATCGGCCGGATAGGCCCGCTCGCGATCAAGCTTCCGCCAATATTCGCCGGGAAACCCCTCGCACAATTTCCGCACCGCCTCGCGGATGTCGGCATGCTCCATGCGGAAAGGCTAGATCATGTCCCCGCCAATTGGAATGCTTGCCGCATCATAACGGAGCGCTGCTCTTGCATGCCTCTAGATACGCGGCAAGCTGCTCGAAGGTGCCGCTCCAGCCTTCCGTCATGCTGGCGTGGCCTGCGGCGAAGGTGGCGCGCTCTTCTTCGCTGGCATTGTGCGGCGACCATTTGACAGTGAACTTCGTTTTGCCCTTTCCCATCTCCTCGAACAGAAAGATCGACAGCATTTCGAGCGGCCAGGTGGGCATCATGGGATGATGCGTGGTGCCGCCCTGTTCATCGGAAAACGAGTTGATGAGAACGACGCGCTCCGGCGGCACAATCTCGCGGTAAACGAATTTCCCCCACATGGGTGCGCCGTCCGGCGCTCTCAGGCAATAATGGTAGATGCCGCCCGGGCGCAGATCCATCTCCGACTTCTCCACGGTGAAGCCCTTCGGCCCCCACCAGTGCTTCATGCGCTGGGGGTCGGTAAAAGCTTTGAACACGATGTCGCGCTCCGCATCGAAAATGCGGCTGATGGTGAAATCCTGATCCTTGGTAGCAAGCATGATTATCTCCGTTCACTTGTCGTAAGATGGGCTGCGAGGCGTTCCAGTGTCTGCTGGCCACCCTCGACGGCGCCGAATTTCACATAACGCTCGCGTTCGGCCGCGTTGCCGATGATCATTCGCAAGCTGACTTTCGTGGCAGCGCCCTCGGCAACGAGGGTGATCTCGGCCTTGAATTCGGACGGATGTTGCGGATTGGTGCCATGTTCATAGGCGATGCGGGCGGGCTTCTCGATTTCGGTATAGGTCACGTAGTTCGGATAATCGGTACCGTCGGGCCCATGCATGGTGTAGCGCCACACCCCGCCCACCCGGAAATCCTTCTCATGGGTCGTGGTGGTAAAGCCGTTCGGCCCCCACCACTTGCCGATATTCACTGAATCGGCGAAGGCGGCGAAGACTGTTGCAATCGGCGCTGCGATCACACGCGTGATCACCATCTCGCGATCGGAGTGTTTCAGCACATCGATGAATGCGCCAAGCTTCTCGAAGCTCTCGCCCCAGCCGCTCTCATGGCCGTCGCGTTCGGCTTTGTCCACAAAGCCCGACTGATGGAAAGTCATTTTTGTCTTACCGGCTTGCTCCGTCAGATCGACCGTGATCAAAGTTTCAGGATCGGGTTGCCCGCTTTCATTGAGCCAGGCATGGGTGAAGACGAGGCGCGCCGGTTTCACAATCTCGCGATAGACGCCTGCAAGATGCAAATCCTTGCCATCGGGTGAGCGCATAACAGCGCTCCAGCGGCCGCCTTCGCGGAAATCCATTCTCCCTTCGGCGCTGGTGAAACCGTCAGGACAGCCCCAGCGCTGCATGTGGTGCGGCTCCGACCACATTCTAAATACGAGATCGCGGGGCGCATCGAAGATGCGGGTGATGGTGAGTTCAAGATCATTCTTCGGTGCCGCTTTGGCATCGGGTTTTCCTTTCTGGATTTCCTTCAGATAAACATCGAGACGGTCGAAGCGTTCTTCCCAGAGCTTGCGGTATTGCTCGACCCAGGAAGCCACCTCCTTCAGGGGTTGCGGCGCCAGCTTGCATGGCCGCCACTGGGCCTCGCGGCTCCGTTCGATCAGATGGGCGCGCTCCAGCACCTTGAGGTGCTTGGAGACGGCGGGAAGGCTCATGGCGAAGGGCTGGGCCAGTTCCTTAACCGAACTTTCCCCTTGCGCCAGCCGCGCCAAAATCGCCCGCCGTGTCGGGTCGGCCAAGGCCGAGAGCGTCGAACTAAGGTGGTCAAGCGCCATCGTGTTAAACCAGTTGGTTATATAACTGTTCGGTTTAATACGGCATAGTAATAAGCATCGTCAAGGGGATTCGACTTTAAAAGGCTTCTAAAGTGGCCTATGTAAATCCCGACACAGGAAATCGGACATGTTTATCCAGACGGAAGCGACCCCCAACCCCGCCACGCTCAAATTTATTCCCGGAAAACCCGTTCTGCCTGGCTTGACCCGGGAGTATCGCTCCAGCGAAGAGGCGGTGGATTCCCCCCTTGCCCAACGCCTCTTTGGGGTCAACAACGTCTCCGGCGTCTTCTTGGGACAGGATTTCATCACAGTTTCCAAGTCCGGCGGCGAGTGGCAGCATCTGAAGCCTGCCATCCTCGGCCTTATCATGGATCACTATCTTTCGGGCGCTCCCGTGCTGATCGGCGAAGGCGCTGGTGCCGAAACCAAGGGCGAAGAGTTCTTCAACGAGGCCGATGGGGAAATCGTCTCCACCATCAAGCAACTTCTGGAAACCCGCGTTCGTCCCGCAGTGGCCCAGGATGGCGGCGACATCACCTTCCACGGCTTCAAGGAGGGCGTCGTCTACCTCAACATGAAGGGCTCCTGCGCCGGCTGTCCGAGCTCCACGGCCACGCTCAAGCACGGCATCGAGAACCTGCTCCGCCATTTCGTCCCCGAAGTGAGCGAGGTCCGCCCGGTTTGACGGGTTTGCGGCTGACGGCCTATCTGGCCGCATGAAAGTTCTGGCACTCGATACCGCCATGGCCGCCTGCTCGGCTGCGGTTCACGATGAAAGCGGCGTGCGCGCCAAAGCCTTCGTCCCCATGGAACGCGGCCATGCGGAGGCGATAGCACCCATGGCGCGCGAGGTGATGGCGCTAGCCTCGCTGGAATTCACCGCGCTTAACCGTATCGTGGTGACAACGGGTCCAGGAACCTTCACCGGCGTCCGCGTGGGCTTGGCCATGGCGCGTGGCCTTGGACTTGCACTCGGCGTACCTGTGATCGGAATCGACACGCTCTCAGCCATCGCGGTCAACGCGCCCGCAACGGATTCGCCCCTCCTCGTCGCATGCGATGCCCGGCGGGACGAAGTTTATGCGGCCCTGTTCGATGCGTCCGGCAAGCTGCTCCAGCAACCCACAGTTATCTCCGTCGAAGCCTGTCTGCACCTCTTACCATCAGACCCCGTGCAGGTGTTGGGCACGGCTGCCGATACCCTGATCGGCGCAAGCACGCGCTCGGATATCACGCGCGGCCGCGCCGGTGATCTGCCGGATGCCGCGAACTTCGGGCGCCGCGGCCTCGAACTT
>JBGTJO010000252.1:0-4874 GCA_041745135.1 Aestuariivirga sp.
AGCCAGTGACTGTCGGCGGTGTCGTCGTCGCCAATGCCACGCTGCACAATGAGGATGAAATCGCGCGGAAAGATATTCGCATCGGTGACACTGTGACGGTGCAGCGGGCAGGCGATGTTATCCCGCAAATCCTCGGCTTCATCGCTGAGAAGCGTCCGCGGGGCGCCAAGCCCTATGACTTCCCAAAACTCTGCCCGGCCTGCGGCAGCCACGCCGAGCGCGAGGAACGAGTGGGCGGCAAAACCGATGCGGTGCGCCGCTGCACCGGCGGCCTCATCTGCCCGGCGCAGCGCGTCGAGCGCCTCAAGCATTTCGCCTCGCGCAATGCTTTCGACATCGAAGGCCTCGGCGACAAGATCATCGCGGAATTTTATACGGACGGCCTCATACAATCCCCGCCCGATATTTTCACCCTGCAAGCGCGCGACCGCCGCTCGCAAAAAAAATTGCTCGACCGCGAAGGCTGGGGCGAAACCAGCGCCACCAATCTGTTCGCCGCCATCGACCAGCGCCGCACGATGGCACTCGACCGTTTCATCTACAGCCTCGGCATCCGCCACGTGGGCGAAACCACCGCGCGCGTTCTGGCGCGCGCCTATGGAAGTGCTGAACATTTCCGCGAACAGATGATGGCCGCTGTCGATCAGGCCAGCGAGGCGTGGATCGACCTCACATCACACGACGGCATCGGCGATGTGGTGGCCGAAGCCATCATCCAGTTTTTCGGCGAAGGCCATAATCTCGAAGTCATCACCGAATTGCTCAAACATGTGAAGGTAACAGAGCTCGAAGCCCGCAACACCGCCTCTCCAGTCGCCGGCAAAAGCGTGGTGTTCACCGGCGCGCTTGAGAAAATGACCCGCGAGGAAGCCAAAGCCATGGCCGAACGCCTCGGCGCCAAGGTGTCAGGCTCCGTGTCGAAGAAAACCGACCTGCTTGTGGCAGGACCAGGCGCCGGCTCCAAGCTCAAGGATGCCCAGAAACACGGCGTAGAAGTCATCGACGAAAACGAATGGTTCCGGCGTGTTGAATAATCCCATTCCGTCATCCCGGCGAAAGCCGGGACTCATTTATCCACGTGACGATTCTGTGAGAATCCGTACCTCAATAAACGTGGGTCCCGGCTTTTGCCGGGATGACGGAATGGAGATGCACCGCAATTCCCTTCAAGATTTCCGCCTCAAGCATGGTAGCGTCAACCCATGGATATCCTCACGCCGTCCGCCACATTCGATCACCTCGACCAAAGCGATGAGGTCAGGTTTTTTCGCGTCGAGCGGCTGGATGGGCTGGATGGGCTTGATTGCCTGAAGGCCACGTTCCGCAAGCATGTATTCCCGCCTCACACCCATGAAACCTATGCCATCGGCACCGTGCTCAGCGGCCAGCATGTCTACAGCCACCTCGGCGTCCGCTTGCGTTCGAGCAGGGGCCACTTCTGCTTCATCAATCCCGACGAAGTGCATGACGGCATGCCCCATGAGGGCGGCTACAGCTACCGGATGATCTATCCCAAAGCCTCGCTGCTCATCCGCCTGATGGAGGAGGCTTCCGGCAAACGCGCCGTCCCGCCCTATTTCCGCGAACCTGTGGTGAGCGATCCCGCGCTGGCGCTCCGTTTCATTGCGGCCCATGAGGTGCTGGAAGCGGGTGCGGACGCGCTTGCGGCGGATGAAGCAATCACCACTATTCTGCTGCAACTGATTGAGCGCTACGGCGGGCGGGTACCCTCGCGTGCAACCCATTTCCGCGAACCACAAGCAGTCAGCCGCGCCAAGGATTTCCTCTCGGCAAATCTCGATGCGCAGGTGGAGCTCAGCGCGTTGGCGGAAGCTGCGGGACTTAGCCCATTCCATCTCATTCGCGTATTCCGCAAAGCCACGGGCTTAACCCCGCATGCCTGGCTGGTGGATCGCCGCGTGCACCGCGCCTCCGACTTGCTGCGGCAAGGAAAGGCGCCGGCGGGAATTGCACAGAGCTGCGGCTTCGCCGACCAAAGTCATTTGAGCCGCCTGTTCAAATCGCGCGTCGGCGTCACACCCGGTCAATACAAGGGCAGCCGGGCCGCCGCATGACGGTAATGTCGCGGGACTTCCGCCAGGGCTTCATCGATACCCTTCCCGTCATCATCGCCGCCATCCCCATCGGCTTGCTGTGGGGAACGCTCGCGGCAGGCAAAGGCTTGTCGCCGCTCGAAGCCGGATTGATGAGCGCCACGGTATTCGCAGGCGCCGCCCAATTCGTCGCCATCGAGTTATGGCGGGAACCGGTGCCATGGCTGCTGCTCACGGTCACCGTGTTCATCGTCAATGTCCGCCACATCCTCATGGGTGCCTCGCTGTCGCGCCATATGGGACAAATCGCCAGCCGCTGGCATCCGGTGATGATGTTCATGATGGCGGATGAAAACTGGGCCTTCTCCGAACGCCGGGCGCTTACCTCACCGCTGACACTCGCCTATTACGCAGGCTTGACCTTGCCGATGATGGTCGTCTGGACAACATCCTCAACCATCGGCGCGCTGGTGGGGCGATCGCTTGGCGATCCCGCTGCCTTCGGCTTCGATTTCGCCTTCTCGGCCTTGTTCATCGGCATCCTGGCGGGCTTCTGGAAAGGGCCGCGCACCGGCGCCGTGCTTGGCGCCAGCGCCATTACTGCCGCTCTCGCCAAACTCTACGTGCCGGGCGCCTGGTACATCGTCATCGGCGGCATGGCCGGCGTGGCGGTGGCGGCGATCCTGTACATGGAAGAAGAAACGCCGTGAGCCTCGATCCCATAACGCTGCTGGCCATATTCGGCATGGCACTCGCCACCTATGCCACGCGCCTCGGCGGGCTCTACCTGATGCGGGGTGTCGCGATGACCGGCCGGATCAAAACCGCGCTCGATGCGCTGCCTCCGGCTATTCTCATGGCGGTGATAGCGCCCACCATTCTCGCAACCGGAATAGCCGAAACCATCGCCGCCGCCATCACCGCGAGCGCGGCTCTGTTGCGGCTGCCGCTCGTCGCCGTCATCCTGACGGGCGTCGTCAGCGTCGTGCTGCTGCGGATGGTTCTCAATTGAGAGGCGCGCAGGCGTTCTTCAGCCAATCCAGCTCCGCGCCATGGAGATGATCGCCTACCGCCTTCCATACGCGCGCGTGATAGGCGTTGAGCCAGTGCCGCTCGTCCATGGTAAGCAGGTGGTCGCTGATCAAGCGCTGGTCGATGGGGCAGAGGGTGAGCGTCTCGAAGCCCAGCATCTTGCGGTCGCCGCCCTCGATGGCCTTGGCCTCATGCACGAGCACCAGGTTTTCGATGCGGATGCCGAAACGATCGCGCTTGTAGCACCCCGGCTCGTTGGACAGGATCATCCCCGGCTCGAGAGGTGTGCGATCGGTTTTGTTGATGCGGGCCGGGCCCTCATGGACCGAGAGATAGGATCCGACGCCGTGCCCCGTGCCGTGGTCGTAATCAAGACCGGCTCGCCACAGTGAGGCACGCGCCAGGACATCAAGCTGCGAACCACAAGTGCCTTCCGGAAAGCGGATGCTGGAAATCCCGATCATGCCTTTGAGGACGCGGGTGAAGCAGTCCCGCATCTCCTCGTTAGGCTCGCCAACAATGATGGTGCGGGTAATGTCGGTGGTGCCGTCCTGGTATTGCGCGCCGGAATCGATGAGGAAGAGTTCATCGCCGCCGAGCGCCCGGCTCGACTCCTCCGTTACGGAATAATGCGGCAGCGCGCCATTTGGCCCAGCTCCCGCAATCGTCGAAAAGGAAGTATCCATCAGCATGCCGCTATCCTTGCGGAATTCCTTGAGCTTGCCCGCCACCCACAGTTCCGTCAGCGCACCATCCGGTGCTTCCCTGTCGAGCCAGCACAGGAAGCGCGCCATCGCGACCGCATCTCGCGCGTGGGCGGCGCGGGCGCCCTCCTGCTCGGTTCGGTTCTTCCTGGCTTTGGGCAGCACGCAGGGGTCGACCCCATGAACGATGCGGGCACCCGCCTTCTTCAGCACATCGCGGATGCGCGCTGGCGCGGAAGCGGGATCGATCTGGACTCGCGACTTCTTCCGGCCAAGCGCCTTCAAGGACGCTTCGATCGCGGCCGGTTCGCGCAACGTTATGATCTTGCTGAGATGAGCTCGCACATCCTCGGGGAGCTTCGCCTCGTCGATGAAAAGCTCCGCCTTTCCCTTCCGATGCAGGATCGCATAGGCGAGCGTCACGGGCGTATAGGGGACATCGAAACCCCGGATATTGAACACCCACGCGACGGAATCGGGCTGCGTCAGGACCACGGCGTCCGCCGGCAGCTCGCCTGTTATATCCTTGAGCTTTTCATCGGGCGTCCGGCCCGCGAATTGCGTCGGCTGGGTGGTGATGTGATCCGGCGGGCGCGCCGGCTGGTCTATCCAGATGGCATCGATGGGATTGGAAGGTTGGGGCACCAGCTTAGCGCCCGCCTTGGCGCAAGCGGCCGCGAAGCGGTCCGCTTCGCTCGCGGTGAGAAGCCATGGGTCGAAGCCAAGCCGATCGCCGCGTCTCAGGTTTTTTTCAATCCACTTGGCGGGCGGCTCGTCGGCAAGGTGCTGGGGTTCGAACACGTTGGTGTCGACCTGGTCCCGCACCTGTATGGTGTAGCGGCCATCGACGAAAATAGCGCCCTTTCTGAGGGTCAGAATGGCCATGCCCCACGAACCTGCAAACCCGGTGAGCCAGCGCAGCCGTTCCGCATAAGGCGCCACATATTCGCCCTGGAATTCATCCTGCCGGGGAACGATGAAGCCGGTGAGCTTCCGTTTCTTCAGCTCCGCGCGAAGCGCCGCGACGCGGGACAAACTGGAGGTTTTCACTGAAACAACTTGCAAAGCAACCCCTACGGGGGAA
>JBGTJO010000253.1:0-8377 GCA_041745135.1 Aestuariivirga sp.
CCCGATGGCAAGAGGAACTTTACCGCCGATCTCCAATTCGCCTATCCGAAGCTCGGCATCAGCGACACCTTGCGCAGCCACGTCGTTGTCGATCCGGCCAAATGCACGGTAACCGCCACGTCCCATGAAGGCCTCGTCAAGTCACTCACCGCCGAATGGAAGATCCGCCGAAGCCTCAAAGGCGGCGCCGACATCCATTTCACGGTGGACTACACGCTGAAAAGCCGCACCCTGCAGTTCCTGTTGTCCGGGATGTTCGATTTTGCCGTTCGCCGCGTGATGACGGCCTTCGAGAATCGGGCCAGGCAGCTCTATGGCGAACCGATTGCCGCCTGAGCAACACCGAGCGCCAGAATTTCGGCAACCGACCGCAACCTGATCTCCTCCCGCCCAATATCGCCCAACAGCAATTTCTTATGGAGCGTCGGGAACTGCCGCCGCGCTGCGGCGATGTGCACGAGACCGACTGGTTTCGCCGCCGATCCGCCGCCCGGTCCGGCAATGCCGGTGACCGCCAAGCCGATATCGGCCCCCATAACTTCGATTGCACCCTCGGCCATCGCGCGCGCCGTTTCCTCGCTGACAGCGCCATGGCCCACGATAAGCGATGCGGCCACGCCGATCATTTCCGTTTTGGCCGTGTTGGAGTAAGTGACGAAACCGGCCTCGAAGACATCGGAGGCACCGGCAACTGACGTGATCACGGCGGCTACCAATCCGCCGGAACAACTTTCCGCAGTCACCAGTTTCAAACGACTCGCGCGACAAGCCTCCAATAAAGAGGTTGCTAGTTCCATGCATTCGGAGCTGAAGACAATGGTGTTGCTCACGTTCGTCTCTTTACCGTCATTCCGGCGAAAGCCGGAATCCAGCTTTGACCAGAAGCGGGCCCCCAGCTTTCGCTGGGGTGACGGGCGGAAGAGTCACGGCAGGCGTACCGTCGCGGTGGCGAGGGCGGCAATGCCTTCCTTCCGGCCGATCGCGCCAAGTTTTTCCGTCGTCGTTGCCTTAATCGCGATCCTCTCCGGCGCAATGCCGAGGAGGGGAACCAACGTCGTTTTCATGGCGGGGATATACGGCGAGATGCACGGGGCTTCCGCCAAGATCGTAATGTCCACATTGGCGATCATCCCGCTGCGCTGGCGCACACACTCGACGGCCTTCCGCAGAAAAATCGACGAAGCCGCACCCTTCCAATGCATATCGCCCGGCGGAAAGTGAACCCCGATATCGCCTTCACCGATGGCTCCGAAAATCGCATCGGTGAGAGCATGCATGGCCACATCCGCATCGGAATGACCCATGAGCTTCTGATCATGGGGAATAGCGACACCACACAGCACTACCGCATCCCCTGCGGCGAAGGGATGAACATCGATACCCTGGCCCACGCGAATATCTGGAAGGTCCGCAAGGCGCACGCGCATCATGGCCTTGTCGGCCTCAGCCATATCCGCGGCCGTCGTAAGTTTACGGTTCTCGCTACGCCCCGGCACCATTGCGATCTCGATCCCGGCCCGCTCCGCTACCGCGGCATCGTCGGTGAGATTGCCGATGCCCGCATCGCGAGCCGCGTGATGGGCTGCAAAAATCGTTTCGAAATCGAAGCCCTGCGGCGTTTGCGCCGTCCACATGGCACTCCGGTCCACGGTTTCCTTGACAAGGCCACCCGGCGCCAGCTTGAGGGTCTCGGCCACGGGCATGCCCGGGACCACCGCCTTGTGCCGGTCCAGCCAGGCAATGACATGGCTGATAAGATCGGTCGCCACAAGGGGCCTCGCCCCATCATGGATCAGCACCTTGCCGGGCCGGTGACGCGCCGCTGCTTCTAGTCCCGCACGGCACGACTCCTGCCGTGTTGCACCCCCCACCACGGCAGGCTCGACTTTCAGCCCCTCCAGGGCGCGGGAGAACATCTCCTCATGGCCTTCGCCGATGACCGGTTGCACATGGGCAACACCCGGGTGCTCCGCGAATGCCTTAAGCGTCCACCAGATCATCGGTTTTCCACCGATCAGCTGATATTGCTTGGGGGTTTCGCCACCGGCGCGCAGACCCGATCCTCCCGCCACGATCACTGCTGCCACCGTCATGGATTTGCTCTAGCAATCCAGCGCAGGAGCGGCAAGAAAGGCTCTTGACGCAGTGCAACATTCACCTATTCTGCCGCGAAAATAGACAGATCAAAAAGACCGCACAAAAAATGGGCTTAAAGATCGGGCCAATCGAGACCCGCAACCGCGTGTTTCTGGCCCCCATGTCAGGCGTCACCGATGAACCCTTCCGCGCCGCCGCCCACGCTTGCGGTGCCGGCCTCGTGGTCTCGGAAATGGTGGCGAGCGAAGAACTCGTCCGCGCCCGTCCCGACCTGGTTCGCCGCGCGGCGGGGGCGGGAAAAATCGCCCCCTTTGTCATCCAGCTAGCGGGCCGGGAGGCCCGCTGGATGGATGCGGGCGCGCGCCTGGCGGAAGATCTCGGCGCCAACATCATCGATATCAACATGGGCTGCCCCGCCCGCCAGGTGACCGGGGGATTCTCCGGCTCAGCCCTCATGCGCGACCTCGACCACGCCATGACGCTGATCGATGCTACGGTGGCTGCCGCCAAGGTTCCCGTCACCCTGAAGATGCGTCTCGGGTGGGACCATGACAGCCTGAACGCGCCGGAACTGGCGCGCCGCGCGGAGGCTGCAGGTGTCAGTCTCATAACGGTCCACGGCCGCACCCGCTGTCAGTTCTACAAGGGCAGCGCCGATTGGTCCGCCATCGCGAAGGTGCGGGAGGCGATTTCCATTCCCTTGATTGCCAATGGCGATGGCAACAGCTTGGCCGATGTTAAAGCCATGCTTCAGGCCTCCGGCGCCGATGGCATCATGATTGGCCGCGCCGCCTACGGCAGGCCCTGGTGGCCCGGCGTCATCGCCGAACGCCTCGATCCCGGCTCCGGCATTGCCGAACCGACGCTGGCGGAGGAGGCCCGCATCGTGGGCGAGCACCACGCTGCGATCATCGCTTACCACGGACCCAAACATGGCAACCGCATCGCCCGCAAACACGTCGGCTGGGCGATCACGCGTCTAGCAGAACGAGGTTACCTCAATCCCGCTTCCGCCGATCGCTGGCGCGAAACGCTCCTTCGCACCGATGACAACAAAGCAGTGGAGCGTGGCTTGCGCGATATCTACGCCGGCTGCGATATGCGGGCGGCTGCGTGATGTTGCAGGAGAGCTTCACACTACCGGCGCGAACTATCATCGATGCATTGCCCAACCCCCTTATCGTCATCGGTGAAGGCACCCGCGTCTGTTTCGTCAACGCGGCTGCGGAAAATTTTTTCCACACGAGTGCTGCCATGCTCACGCGCCTCACGCTTTCCGATCTCGTGCCTTTTTCAAGCCCTGTCTTCCACGCCGTTGCGAAAGCACGCAACATTGCGGGCCTGGTGAACGAATATGATGTGAGCGTCGGCAATCCCCGTCTTGGCGGCGAGCGCGCGGTCGATCTGCAAGCAATGCCCATGGTGGACGATCCCCGTTTCCTCATGATCACGCTGCTCGAACGCTCCATCGCGCAGCGCATGGACCGGCAACTCGCCTCGCGAAGCGCCGCGCGCTCCGTCTCCGGCATGGCGGCGATGCTCGCACATGAAATCAAAAATCCTCTCGCCGGCATCCGGGGTGCGGCACAGCTCCTAGAACCTTCGCTCGGCGGCGAAGACCGCGCTCTGGCGCGCCTCATCTGTGAGGAAACGGATCGCATTCGCGATCTCGTAAACCAGATGGAGATTTTCTCCGATGAGCGCCCGGTTGAACGAAAGCCCGTCAATATCCATGAGGTACTGGAACGGGTGAAGCAACTCACCTCGGCTGCGACCCTTTCCACGATCAAGGTGCGCGAGAGCTATGATCCCTCGCTGCCGCCGGTTCTCGGCAGCAAGGACCAGCTCGTGCAGGCCTTTCTCAACCTCGCGAGAAACGCCGCAGAGGCCATGGAAATCGGCGGCGGGGAGATCGGCTTCACCACCGCGTTCCGGCCCGGTATTCGCCTCGCGGGGCGTGAGGGGGAACAGGTTAGCAGTCTTCCGCTCGAAATCTGTGTCCATGACACAGGTCCAGGCATCCCCGAGGAATTGCGGCCAAACATCTTTGATCCTTTTGTGACGACAAAGCCGTCAGGGCGCGGGCTCGGTCTTGCCCTGGTCGCCAAAATCGTGGGCGATCACCGTGGCACGGTCGAATGTCTTGAGCGTGAGCGTGGCACGACCTTCCGCGTGCTCCTGCCCATGTGCACGGAAGACGCCGCGTGAGCAAGACAATCCTGCTCGCGGACGACGACAGCGCCATCCGCACCGTGCTCACCCAGGCGCTCAGCCGCGCAGGTTACAGCGTCCGGTCCACCGCAACGGCCAGCGCCCTGTGGCGTTGGGTAGCGGAAGGGCAGGGCGATGCCGTGGTGACCGACGTTGTGTTGCCTGACGAGAATGCCTTCGATGTGATTCCGCGCATCAAAAAGCTCCGCCCCAATCTGCCAATCATCGTGATGAGCGCCAAAAACACCATCATGACGGCCATCGCCGCGGCCGAGCGCGGCGCTTATGATTATTTGCCAAAACCCTTCGACCTCCATCAACTCATCAACACTGTCGGCAAGGCGCTGGAACACGGCAGCAAGCCACCCTCGGCAAAGCCGATAACAGAAGACCTGCCGATCGTCGGGCGCTCGGCCGTCATGCAGGAAATTTACCGTGTCATTGCGAGGCTCACCCAGACCGATTTGACGGTGATGATCGCGGGCGAATCCGGCACCGGCAAAGAACTGGTGGCGCGCGCCCTCCATGACCATGGCCGCCGCCGCAAGGGCTCCTTTGTCGCCGTCAACATGGCGGCGATCCCGCGCGAGCTCATCGAGTCGGAATTGTTCGGCCATGAGAAGGGCGCCTTCACCGGCGCCACGTCGCGTGCTGCCGGACGCTTCGAGCAGGCGGAAGGCGGCACGCTTTTCCTCGACGAAATCGGCGACATGCCGCTCGAAGCCCAGACCCGGCTGCTGCGCGTTCTCCAGCAAGGCGAATATACAGCGGTCGGCGGCAGCACTCCCGTCAAAACCAACGTTCGCATCATCGCCGCCACCCACCGCGACCTGCGCCAGCTCATCGCCCAGGGCCTGTTCCGCGAGGACCTGTTCTTCCGCCTCAACGTCGTACCGCTGCGCCTCCCACCCTTGCGTGAGCGGGCTGAGGATATACCTGATCTCGTCCGCCACTTCCTGACACGCGCAGTGAAGGAGGGCCTTCCCGATAGAGACCTGAGTAGCGAAGCCATCGAACGCCTGAAACAATACCGCTGGCCCGGCAATGTGCGCGAACTGGAAAACCTCCTGCGCCGTCTCGTTGCCATCGAAATCGACGACACGATCTCAGCTGCCAGCGTCGATCGTGAGATGGCCACCGCCTCGCTGCCGCAGCCGGGTTACGCCGATTCTTCCACGAGTTTGGGTGAATTCACCGAAAACTACCTGGCACGCTATTTTGCGGGCTTCAGCGAGTCCCTGCCGCCCGCCGGGCTCTATGAGCGCGTCCTGGCCGAGGTCGAGCCGGCCCTGTTGCGGGCCGCTCTTGCCGCCACATCAGGCAACCAATCGCGTGCCGCCGAACTGCTGGGCGTTAACCGGAACACCCTGCGGGCCCGGTTGCAGGAAAGAAAAATAGCCATTATCAAAGACTTATAAATCGCTTGTGGATAGTGTCGCAAATTTGCCACCTTTACTGTTGATTTCTTGCAACGGGGAAGTTTCACTGGGGTCAGATGGCAGATCGTTCCGAAAACCGGCTGTCCCATAGCCTCCGCCGCCTGACCGGCTGGGCTGGCCTCGGCCTCGTCGTTCTGGGCGTCCTCACCGGCCTTGGCACCTTCATGATCCTGACGGGCATGACGCCGCTCAAGCCCACGCCACAAAGCACCACCCTCCTGCTTTTCGCCAACGGAGCCCTCCTGCTCGTCATGGCGGCCATGGTTCTGGGGCAGGTCGTTTTCCTCCTCCTCGAAAAGGCGCGGGGCACAGCGGGCGCCGGTTTGCACCTCCGCCTCGTGCTGCTGTTCAGCCTGATCGCCGTTCTCCCCGCCATCCTCGTGGCGGCCTTCGCCACCGTGACGCTGGATCGCGGCCTTGACGCCTGGTTCTCGGAGCGCACCCGCGCCATCGTCGATTCTGCTGTGAATGTCGCGGAAGCCTATTTGCGCGCCCACGGGGACGCGACGCGGGGAGACGTCGCCGCCATCTCCGCCGATCTGTCGCAACAGAAGACCCTCTACGATACCGACCGTACGGCCTTCGTACACCGCACCGCGCGTCACGCCGCCCTCCGAGGGCTTGCCGGGGTTTTTGTCTTCGACCCCACCGTGAAACGCATCGATGCGAAAATCACCGCCAACGACAAGGTGGAGTTCCGCGCCCCCGATGCCGCCACCATGGCCAAGGCGGACAAAGGCGAACTCGTGGTCGTGCCGCCGGGCCCGGGGGGAAATGTCGTCCGTGCGCTGATCAAATTGCAGAATTTCGACACCAGCTATCTTCTGGTCTACCGGGTGATCAACCCCTCCGTCATCGAGCAGCTGCAGAAAACCCGGGAAGCCAAGATCGAATACGACAAGCTCATGGCGCAGCGCGTAGGGGTGCAGCTCACATTCGCCATGATGTATGGCGTCGTCGGCTTCGTGTTCCTGTTGGCGGCGATCTGGACCGGCCTGTGGTTCTCCGACCGCCTGGTCGCGCCCGTGGTCCGGCTCCTCGATGCAGCGCGCCGCGTCTCGCACGGCGAGCTCGACACCAAAGTGGAGGTCACCCAGGGGCCGGAGGATCTCCGCACCCTGTCGCGCACCTTCAACCTGATGACGGGCCACATCAAGGGGCAGCGCGACGAGCTCATGGCCACCAACGAAACGCTCGACACCCGCCGCCGTTTCACCGAGGCCATGCTGGCCGGCGTCAGTGCAGGGGTGATCGGCATCGATCCTTCCGGCAACATTTCGCTGGTGAACCGTTCCGCGCTGACGCTGCTCGGCGTTACCGAAACCGGGCTTGTCGGCAAGCCCGCCATTGAAGTTCTTCCGGCTTTCGCGCCGCTTCTTGAACTGGCCCAGTCGCGCCCCTCGGGCTTTGCGGAAAATCAGGTCGACGTGGTCAAGAAAGGCCAGAGCCGCAGCCTCTTTGCGCGCGTCACTACGGAAAGCTCCGATGATGCGAGCCACGGCCATGTGCTGACCTTCGACGACATCACCGATCTCGTCTCCGCCCAACGCAACTCCGCCTGGGCCGATATCGCGCGCCGCATCGCGCATGAAATCAAGAACCCGCTCACCCCCATCCAGCTTTCCGCCGAACGCCTCAAGCGGAAATACGGCAGCCAGATCAAGCTCGACAAGCAGGTGTTCGATCAGTGCACCGACACCATCATCCGTCAAGTGGGTGATATCGGCCGCATGGTCGATGAGTTCTCCTCCTTCGCCCGCATGCCGAAGGCCGTGCCCGAGCCGCAACAGCTCGCCAATGTGGTGCGCGAGGCAACGGTGCTCCAGCGTGTCTCAACCTCTGATATCGATATCGAGCTCGACGTGAAGCCGGGAGAGTTTACTTTCCCCTTCGACCGCCGCCTGATCACACAGGCTGTCACCAATCTCGTGAAGAATGCCCGCGAAGCCATCGAAGGGCGGCAGCAAACCGTTAAGCAGCCCCGCGGACATATCCTTGTCGAAGCGGGAATGGCCGATCGCCATCCCTTCATCCGCGTCACCGACAATGGCGTCGGCCTGCCAACCGAAAATCGTCACCGGCTGGCCGAACCTTACATGACCACGCGCGAGAAGGGCACCGGCCTTGGTCTTGCCATCGTGAAGCGCATAATGGAAGAACATGGCGGGCGACTCGTGCTTGAAGATGCCGCCCCCGGGCTGGGCGCGCGCATCACGCTAATGTTCGACGCGCTTCCGGAAACCCAATCGACGGCGGCTTTTGTGAGTTGATGAATGGCTGCTGATATTCTCATCGTCGATGACGAAGCCGACATCCGCGAACTGATCTCGGGAATTCTCCAGGATGAAGGCTACGAAACGCGCCTCGCCCACAACAGCGATGCGACAATAGCTGAGATCGATCTGCGCCGCCCTTCGCTCATCGTGCTTGACATCTGGCTCCAGGGCTCAAGGCTTGATGGCCTCGATCTCTTGACCGTCATCAAGGAAAAGCATCCCGATGTGCCGGTGATCATCATTTCGGGCCACGGCAACATCGAAACCGCCGTCGCCGCCATCAAGCGCGGCGCTTATGAATATGTGGAGAAGCCTTTCAAATCCGACCGGCTGCTGCTCGTTGTGGGCCGGGCG
>JBGTJO010000254.1:0-5897 GCA_041745135.1 Aestuariivirga sp.
GTCACGGCGCTTCCGCCGACTGGCTGCTGGGACTCTCCGAAATTCCCCATGTGACCGCCGACATCGTGGCCCAGCCCGTTGTCGAGCCCGGCGCCGACGATCCCGCCAACGAGCATCTGAAGCGCTGGCATGAGGACGCGAGGGGCTCGAAGGTCCGCTACGTGCCCTCATCCTTGCCCGACTCGGTCAAGACCGAAGCCGTCATGGCCTATGAGCATTTCAAGCTCTCTCTCAGCGAAGCCACTGCCATGTCCGCTTCGGCCCGCGAGCGCATCGATCATGTGCGCCAGGCCGCAAGCGAGATCGAGGTCTGCTCCTCGCGCCAATCGCTCGAAAGTTTCGCCCGCGGCGAAGGCCTGTGGCGGCAGCTTCCCCTCCGCGACCGCCGTCGGCAGCTTGAGCATATGGCAGCTTCGGTGGATGAGCTCTATCCATCCTACCGCTGGTTTCTGTATGACGGCCGCGAGCGCTATGCCGCGCCCTACACGGTCTTCGGCCAAAAGCGCGCCGCCATCTATGTAGGCTCGCTCTATTTCGTCTTCACATCCACCGAGCACATCAAGCAACTCACCCAGCACTTCGACGATTTGATCCGCCAAGCCCGGGTCCAGCCCAACGACACAAGTGCATTCATCCGTAAACTGATAAAGGACATCGCATGATCGCATCGCTTCCCATGTACGACTGGCCCGAAGTGCGAGACGCCACCGACGCCTGGTGGACCGGCATCGCCCGCCATTTGGGCACGGACGTGGACCTTCGCCGCGGCTGCGATCACATGGCGCAATGGCGTGAGAGAAATCTGCTGTTCAGCCAGACCTGCGGCTATCCTTTCACGCATGAATTTCGCGGGAAGCTGAAATTGGTGGCGACCCCGCATTACGGCGTCGATGGCTGCCGGGGCCCGAATTATTGCAGCATGGTGTTCGCCCGCGACCAACGTCCACTCGAATCTTTCCGCGGTGCAACCGTTGCCGTCAACAATCCCGATTCCATGTCCGGCATGCTGGCGCTGCAATTGGTCTTCGGCCCCCACGCGAAGGAGGGCCGCTTCTTCGGCAACGTCATTGAATCCGGTGGACACGTCAAATCATTGATCGCGGTTCGCGACGGCAAGGCCGATGTCTGCGCCACCGATGCCGTATGCGCCGCCATGGCCAAGGCCTACCGGCCGGATTATCTCGACGGCCTCGTTGAAATCGCCCGCTCGCCGGAAGTGCCCGGGCTTCCCTACATCACGGTGGCAGGCGAGGTGGCTGCACTTCGTCAGGCTTTGATCGCAGCTTTCGCCGACGGCGATTTGCAGGAGCCGCGCCGCCGCCTCTTCCTCACAGGCCATTCCGTGCTCACTGAAAAGGATTATGCCCGCATCCCTGATCTTGAAAGCGCCATGCAGCAGGCCGGAGGGCTCAAGCTTCTATGATCGACCTCTACACCTGGAGCACGCCCAACGGCCGCAAGATTTCGATCGCCCTCGAAGAGATGGGCCTTGCCTACCAAGTCCACCCCATCAACATCAACAAGAACGAGCAGTTCCGTCCTGAATTCCTGGCGATCTCGCCCAACAACAAAATCCCCGCGATCGTCGACCGCGATACGGGCCTCGGTATTTTCGAGTCCGGCGCGATCCTCATGTATCTTGGCGACAAGACCGGGCAACTCTACCCCGCTGAACCTATAAAGCGCCTGCGCGTCCATGAGTGGCTGATGTGGCAAATGTCGGCGGTCGGTCCCATGCTCGGCCGCGTTCACTACTTCCTTAAATACAACGCCGGCAAGGCGCCCTTCGCGGAAACCTGGTTCAGCGAAGAGGCGCAGCGCATCTACGGCGTATTGGACCGGCTTCTCGCGGATCGCGAATTCATGTGCGAGACCTATTCGATCGCCGACATCGCCACCTTCCCATGGATCGCACGCCACGAATGGCAGCGCATCGATTTGAATAACTATCCTCACATCCGGCGCTGGTATCTCGCGATTGCCGGACGTCAAGCGGTGCAGAAGGGCTACAAGGTGCCCGACGCCAGCGTTGAAATTCCCATGCCGGCAATAGAATCGTCCTCGCACCCGCGATAGCGGGGAGAGGAAGGGGACCCATCATGCGGCACGCATGATGGGGTAGGAGAGGGGCTAACGGATGATCTCACCGTGAGGCATCCCATCACTCGTACCGAATAAAATTTCGAAAACGACCGGGCGCCCCTCTCCTCCCCCATCGCTAGGCGATGGGTCCCCTTCCTCTCCCCGCTTCGCGGGGCGAGGACAGTCACTTCCCGTTCAACTTACCCGGCGGGCCTTCGCCCGGGCTGATGCGCGACTTCACGAATTCTTCCATCAGCTCGCAATGCAGCGACAGATGATGGAGCTTCGGATACTTGTTCGCCGGAAAAGCCTCGGGAACCAGGCGCTTCACGCAACCGATCATGCAGCCGATCATGACATCGGCATGGCTCATTTGCATGTCAAAGAACCAAGGCGCGCCGCACTGGCTTTCCAGATGCTTGAGGGCTGCCGTCAGTTGCGTAAGGCAGCGCTTCTCCCAATCCCGGTTGATGGCTTTCCCCGGATGGAACGAGCGCTCCTCCGAAACCTGCCCCGCCTTCTCCGCCGCACCCTGCGCCAATGCGGTCGCCTGCAAAACCTTGCGCCGCTCCGGCCCATGGGGCGGCACGAGGGCCCGCGCCGGCCCGGCCAGTTCGTCGAGGTAATCGATGATCGCCACGCTGTCGATCATCACTTCGCCCGATTCGAGAATGAGCGAAGGAACGCGGATCAGCGGATTGATCTTCTGCATCTTCGCCGCGTTCCGGAACACCGACAGCGTGTTGCGCTCGAAAGGCATGTGATAGTGGTGCAGCGTCACCGCCACGCGGCGCGTAAAGGGCGAGTCATATTGGCCAACCAGGATCATGGCCGATCATTGCCCAATCAGCGCAAACGCTCAAGCGCCCTGTCGCGTCCGATGAGCGGCAGGAGTTGCGCCATCTCCGGCCCGTGGTCGAGGCCGGTCAGCCCCAACCTGAGCGGCATGAACAAGTCCTTGCCCTTGCGCCCCGTCGCGGCCTTGAGGGCTTCCGTCCATGTCTTCCAGGTTGTGGCATCCCATGGCGCCGCCGGCAGATGCTGTCGGGCTTCACCTAAAAAATCATCGTTCCCGGTTGAAACCGAGTTGATTCCGTTTGTAATGATGTCGTGCCAAGCCTTTGCCTCAGCTAATTTTTCGACATTCCCCCGAATTGCCATCCAGAAGGCCTCCGAACCGTACCCAAGCCGGTCCTTCACCTGATCCCATGAGGTCATATGCAACAGGCGGGCGTTGAGATGCGCCAGTTCCGCCTCGTCGAACCGCGCCGGCGCCCGCGAAAGCTTGGCAAGGTCAAAACCTTCGATCAACTCCCTGTAATCGGTGCAGGGATGAATATTGTCCGAAGTGCCGAGCAGCGCCGCATGGCTGACAACGGCCATCGCTTCCAATCCGGCCTCCCGCATGGCGGCGATGGAAAGCGAGCCCAGGCGTTTCGACAGGCCCTTACCGTCCGCGCCCGTCAATAGGCTGTGATGCGCATAGGCAGGCGGGGTTCCGCCCAGCGCTTCGGTAATCTCGATCTGCACCGCCGTGTTCACCACATGGTCCTCGCCCCGGATCACATGGCTGATGCTGAAGTCGATATCGTCGATGACCGATGGCAAGGTGTAGAGATAGCTCCCATCCTCCCGCACCAGCACCGGATCGGAAAGCGAAGCGGTATCGATATGCTGGGGACCGCGAATGAGGTCGTTCCATTCCACCACTCGGTGATCGAGCTTGAAACGCCAATGGGGCTTGCGGCCGTCCGCTTCCAGGGCAGCGCGCTCCGCATCGCTCAACTTGAGCGCCGCGCGGTCATAAACCGGCGGAGCCCCACGGGCGAGCTGGCGCTTGCGCCGCCGGTCAAGTTCATCGGCTGACTCATAACAGGGATAAAGCCGCCCCGCCTGTCGTAGTTCATCCGCAAGCTCGTCATAATGGCCAAAACGCTTCGACTGATGTTCAACCCGATCAGGTTTTATACCAAGCCAATCGAGATCGGCCGCGATGCCACGCGCAAATTCTTCCGTCGAACGTGCCGTATCGGTATCGTCATAACGCAGCACAAATTCTCCGCCCGTTTTCTTGGCAAACAGCCAGTTGAGAATGGCGGTGCGGGCATTGCCGATGTGAATGCGGCCGGTGGGTGACGGGGCGAAACGGACGGTCGTCATCTTTCGAGCTTATCAGTTAGGCGGTTCATAGATCATCCGCTGTGCCAGTCGCGTTGGGAGTGGCGTGGGCATGGGTAAGGGGAGCAGCTGATCTGCGATTTTCAAGTTCGATTCCAAGTCAACAAAATGTAGGAAAAAACAAAGACGACAGGGCTCAGTAGAGTCGTCCGAAGGCTGTTGAATCTCTGATTCCCCTTCTTTGTCAAAGTAAGCTTCAAGATACGGAGCTTGGTCTTCGCTATTATCTTGCGTGATCGCGTCAATGAAGGAGCTTATTCTTCCAGAGTCGCTGACCCGAATTTCGAACACGTAAAGCCCTTCATAAAGGCTCCATAGATAGTCAAACGTATAAACAGTGAAATCAGGATTGCGGTCCACAATTTGACGCAACTCCCGTTGAGTCATCTCAATGGGGTAGATACCAACAATGCGGCACTCAACCTTGTCTCGCCGCTCGCTGATTTTCATCCCCGAAAACCGTTGGTGATGGGATAGCGCCTGTCGCGGCCAAAATTGCGAAGCGTGATCTTGACGCCGGGCGCCGCCTGCCGCCGCTTGTATTCGGCCGTATAGAGCATGTGCTGCACGCGCCTCACCAGATCCTCGCTGTGGCCGCGCCGCACGATCTCGGCCACCGGCTTCTCATACTCGACAAGACAGGCGAGAATATCGTCGAGCGCGTCATACGGCGGCAGCGAATCCTGGTCCGTCTGGTTTTCGCGCAGTTCCGCCGAGGGCGCCTTGCTGATGATGCGTTCCGGAATGACGCGTCCTTGCGCGTTCCGCCACGCCGCCAGCCTATAAACTTGCGTCTTGTAAACATCCTTGATCGGATTGTAGCCGCCATTCATGTCGCCATAGAGCGTCGCATAGCCCACCGACATTTCCGACTTGTTGCCGGTCGTGAGCACCATCGAGCCGAACTTGTTGGAAATCGCCATGAGGATGGCGCCCCGCGTCCGCGACTGGATATTCTCCTCCGTGGTGTCGCGATTTTTCCCATCGAACATCGGCTTCAGCGCCGAGAGAAAACCTTCCACGGGCTCCCTGATCGGCACCACATCGTAGCGAACGCCGAGCAGCCTCGCGCATTCTTCCGCATCGGTGAGACTATCCTTGCTCGTGTAAGCATAGGGCAGCATCACGCAGTGGACGGCGCTCTTTCCCAATGCATCTACGGCCATGGCGGCAACCACCGCGGAATCAATGCCGCCTGAAAGGCCAAGCACCACGCCGGGAAAACGGTTCTTGCGCACATAGTCGCCAAGCCCAAGCACGCAGGCTTTCCATGTCTCCTCTTCCTTTTCAGGTAGCTTGGCCACCTTTCCCTGCGCCATTCGCCATTCGCCATTCGCCTGCCGGTTCCACTCGGTGAGCGTTATCGCTTCCTCAAACATCGGCATCTGCAAGGCCAGCGACCGGTCGCTATTGAGCACGAATGAAGCGCCGTCGAACACGAGCTCATCCTGCCCGCCCACCTGATTGAGATAGGCCATGGGCAAGCCGGTCTCGGTCACCCGCGACACCACAAGATTGAGCCGCTGGTCATCCTTATTGCTTTCAAAGGGCGAGCCGTTGGGCACCAGCAGGATTTCCGCTCCCGTCTCGGCCAGCGTCTCGCAAGCTTCTTCCGTCCAGATGTCCTCGCAGATGGG
>JBGTJO010000255.1:0-9139 GCA_041745135.1 Aestuariivirga sp.
ACATGAGCATGTTCATCCAGGCCGGTGGCGGCGTTCACTGCATGTGTCAGCCGTTGCGCCGTGAAGCGGCCTGAGGTTTCCGTCATCGGCGCAGGCCCATCGGGCCTCATGGCGGCGGAGGTTCTGGCCAAGGGCGGCGCCAGCGTCACCATCCATGATCACATGGCCGCCCCCGCCCGCAAATTCCTGCTGGCGGGGCGTGGAGGTCTCAACCTCACCCATTCCGAACCGCTCGACCGGTTTCTCGAACGCTATGGCGAGGCTAAAGCTTTTCTCGAGCCCGCGATCCGCGCCTTCCCGCCCGATGCACTCATCGAGTGGGCAAACGAGCTTGGCATTGAAACCTTTGTGGGTTCATCGGGCCGGGTGTTTCCAAAGCAGATGAAGGCTTCGCCCCTGCTCCGCGCCTGGCTGAAGCGACTTGATGGCCTTGGCGTGCAATTACAAACGCGCGCACGCTGGCAAGGCTTCGACGGCACCCCCACTATCCTTGCCATGGGCGGCGCCACTTGGCCCCATCTCGGCTCCGACGCCGCCTGGGTTCCGATCCTGCAAGCCGCCGGCATCTCCGTCAATCCGCTCAAGCCCTCCAATGGAAGGTTCCTGGTCAATTGGTCTCCCGTCTTCCGCCAGCGTTTCGCGGGAGCGCCGATCAAGAACGTAGCTCTCACCTATGCCGGCCACCGCGTGCGTGGCGAGGTGATGATCTCCCACGAGGGCATTGAGGGCGGCGCCATCTATGCCCTCTCGCGCGGAATGCGTGAAGTGCCGGGGCACCCCTTGGTGATCGATCTCCGCCCCGATCTGACGGCAGACGCACTCTCCGCAAGGCTTGCCCGCCCACGCGGCAAGGACACACAGTCCAACTACCTTCGCAAGGTAGCGGGCCTCGTCCCCGTCGCCATTTCCCTGTTACGCGAGACGGGAACGGCGGCGGATGCGGCCGGGATCAAGGCGCTCCCCTTGCAGATTTTGCGCCCCGCCGGCATCGCGCGCGCCATTTCATCGGCGGGAGGCATTGCGCGCGAGGAGCTTGACGCTAATTTCCAGTTGAAGAAACTGCCCGGCGTCTACGCAGTCGGCGAGATGCTCGATTGGGAGGCGCCAACCGGCGGCTATCTGCTGCAGGCCTGCTTTTCCACCGCCGTTTCCGCAGCCCGCGCCCTGCTCAGATCTGGCGAGGGCCTGCCCACGGATCGCCACATTCGCATGGCCCTATCCGGCCCATGAGGGAGCTGAGGTTTCTAAGCCTTTTAGGCGTGGCGCTGGCGTGGCTGATCATTCCGGTCCAGGCCGATGTCCGGTCCTATTGCGAGGCCTATGCCCGCAATCAGGCCGATGTGCGCCTGAGCGGCAGCGCTATTCTCGGCGCCAAGTCCGAGCAATCGCCCGAAGCGTGGGAAGAGCGCAAGACCCTCGCTCTGGCCGATTGCCTGATGCTCTATGAGCCAAAGGCCGAGGAAGAAGAAACGGTGGACGCCGAGCCGGAGGCCGAGCCCAAACCCAAGGCGAAGGCCAAGGCCACCACTGCCAAGAAGGCAAAGCGCACGCCCACCCTCCTCGCCCGGAGAACGGCACCCGCCCAGCAGGAAAAATCGACCGCTGGAGCCCTGGTCCCCGGCAGCAATGCCTGGGCAAATTATTGCGCCTCCAAATACGCCTCGTTCGACCGGACAACCGGGAATTACAAGTCTTATTCCGGCAAACAGAAGCCCTGCCGCATACCCCGGGGCTGACGCCGCTCTCTCCCTTCCCCCCTCGCGGGGGAAGGTGGCGCGTAGCGCCGGATGAGGGGGCTGCTTCAGCGAGTGAGGCGTCGACAATAGGACTTGCTGAAGCAGCAGCCCCCTCATCCGTCTCGCGCCTGCGGCGCGATCCACCTTCCCCCGCGAGGGGGGAAGGTGATAACCGAACGAGCGCCGCGTACTTGCCTTGCTGGACGGAAAAGGTACAACTCCACCCGCATGGATCTACAACTTGCCGATAAAGTGGCGCTCGTCTGCGGCGCGAGCCAGGGCTTAGGCCTTGCCATCGGCGAAGCGCTCGCTGAGGAAGGCGTGCATGTCGGCCTACTCGCCCGCAACGCCCGCAAATTAACAGAGAATGTAGCGCGGCTGGAATCACGCGGTCTCAAGGCCACCCCACTTCCTGCCGATATGGGCGACTGGTCCTCCGTTGCGGCAGCACTGGCGAAACTTGGCCAACCCTCGATCCTCGTCAACAACAGCGGCGGACCGCCCGTCGTCGATGTCACCAAGGTCGATCCCGATCTCTGGCGGAAGCAATTCGAGGCCATGGTTCTCAATCAGATGCGCCTCACCGAGATGGTGCTGCCCGCCATGCGTGAACGCCGCTTCGGCCGCATCCTCAATGTCGCCTCCACCAGCATTGTGGAACCCATCGCCGGGCTTGCCATCTCCAATTCGCTGCGCGCAGCACTTGCCAACTGGATGAAGACGCTGGCGAGCGAAGTGGCGAAGGACGGCGTCACCGTCAACATGATCCTGCCGGGAAGCTTCGCCACCGAACGCATCGACAAGATGAATGCGGCGGAAGCGGTGGAACGAGGCGTATCCGTTGGTGAGATCATCACCGAATCGAGCGCTGTCATCCCCGTCCGCCGCTACGGCGAGCCCAATGAATTCGGCGCCGTAGCGGCGTTCCTCGCCAGCCCCCGCGCCTCCTATGTCACGGGCCAGATGATCCGCATCGATGGCGGCATCACGAGGTCGGTGTGAGCATCGTCGCATCGTTGCGTGCGGCGCTCGGGGAGGCAGCCGTGCTTGATGGTGCAGCGATCTCGCAACGCCACACCTCCGACAGAAGCGCCACCGGCACAAGGCCGCCGCTCGCCGTGGTGCGCCCGCGTTCAACGGGGGAAGTCTCCACAGCCCTTCGCCTGTGCAACGAGGCCGGCGTTGCCGTCATTCCGCAAGGCGGCATGACGGGTCTCGCCGGCGGCAGCAATCCGCAAGGCGGCGAAATCGCCATCAGCCTCGAACTGATGCGCGGCATCGAAGAGGTCGATGAATCCGCTGCAACTATAACAGCGCTTGCCGGCACGCCTCTGGAAGAGATGCAGCAGGCGGCGGCCAATGCCGGACTTTTTCTGGCGCTCGATCTGGGTGCCCGCGGCTCCTGCCAGATTGGCGGCAATCTCTCCACCAACGCCGGCGGCATTCGGGTCATCCGCTACGGCATGGCGCGCGATCAGGTGCTGGGGCTTGAAGCGGTGCTGGCCGATGGCACCATCATGTCCTCGCTCAACAAGATGCTGAAGAACAATGCGGGCTATGATCTGAAGCATCTCTTCATCGGCTCCGAGGGAACGCTTGGCATCATCACCCGCGTCGTGCTGCGGTTGCATCCGCAGCCCGGCGAAATCACCACCACGCTATGCGCCCTTTCCACGTACGAGGATGTGGTAGCTCTGCTCAGGCGCGCGCAGGCGGATCTTGGCGGCATCGTCGCCTTCGAGGTCATGTGGCTCAGTTACTTCAGCTTCAACGCCAAGGTGCTCAACCTCAGCTTCTTCAAGGACGAGCATAATTTCTGGGTGATCCTCGAAAGCACGCAAGGGCGCGAAGCAATCGAAACATTTCTCGGCAGCAGCATGGAAGATGGGCTGGTGCAAGATGCCCTCCTCGCCCAATCGGAAAAGGAAGCGCGGCAATTCTGGTCGGTGCGCGAAGGATTTACGATCGAACAGCTCCCGGACCGCATCAACTTCGACGTGAGCATGCCGATCTCCGAGATCGGCGCCTTCGCCGATGAGTGCGCTGCGGCGCTGAAAAAACGCTGGCCCAAATCGCACCACTCATTCTTCGGCCATGTCGCCGACAGCAACCTGCACATCTGCGTCTCCACCGAATATGGCCCGGGCGAAGACATGCACACGGTCGATGAAACCGTCTACGGCGTCCTCAAGAAATTCGGCGGCTCGATCTCCGCCGAACACGGCATCGGCACCTTGAAGCGCCCCTATCTCGGCTATTCAAGATCGAGCAATGAACTCGCCATCATGCGAAGCATCAAGGCGGCGCTTGACCCCAAGGGGATACTTAATCCCGGCAAGGTTTTATAACTGTCATCGCCGGATTCATTCCGGCGACCCATTGCGCCGGATGACAGCGGGTGATGCGGGTGGAGAAATGGGTAACCGGGACAAGCCCGGCAATGACAGAAGAGTCACGCAAGCAACAACCCCGCCCCCTTCCAGCCCACCATCATCGCAGGCCCGTTGATGTTGCCGGTGGTAATATTGGGAAACACCGACGCGTCGATCACGCGAAGGCCATTCACGCCGCGCACGCGCAATTGCTCATCCAGCGCACCCCCCTCGCCCATCCGCACCGTGCCGCAGGGGTGAAAAATCGAATAGCTCCGCTCCCTGATGTCGGCCACCATCTCGGCGTCCGACTGCGTGGCCCCGCCCGGCTTGAATTCCTCCTCCATGATCTCGGCAAGCGGAGCCGCTGCCGCAAGCTGGCGCAAAAAGCGGGCGCCCTCCAGCAACTCGTTCACATCATGATCCGTAGCCAGCAGGTTGAGCTGGATGACCGGAGCATCCTGATACGATGGCGACTTGATCTCCACATGCCCCACACTCGTCGGCCGGCATGACGAGACGCTGAGCGACACGCCGGGAAATGGATCGGGCCGCATCATCCGCCGCGTTTCCGGGGGCGAACGATCGTAAGTGAGCGGGGCGAAGTAAAGCTGCAGATTGGGCCGCTTGAGACCGGCGCGCGAATGGATGAACCCCCCCGCATGGGTCGTGCTCCACGCCAGGGGGCCGGAGCGGAACAGCATGTAGCTAAGGCCCGCCCTGAGCTTGCCGAGCAGCGGGCGCAGCTGCTGGTTCATCGTCGGCACGCGGACTTTATAATAATGGTCGTAGCAAACATGGTCCTGCAGCTTGCGCCCCACCGCGCCGTTGGCCGCAACCACCTTAATGCCATGGCGGGCCAGAAGGTTGGCTGGTCCCACGCCCGACAGTTGCAGAAGCTGCGGCGTGTTGATGGCTCCCGCCGACAAGATGATTTCGCGCCCCGCCCGCGCTTCGCGCATTTGCCCGCCGCGCACATATGCAACACTCGCAGCCTTGCGCCCATCAAACAGGATACGCGTGGCGAGCGCCCCGGTTTCCACCTTCAGATTATCGCGCCTAAGCGCGGGACGCAGGAATGCCGAGGACGAAGACGTGCGGCGCCCCTGATGGATCGTGATGGGATTATAACCAGCGCCATATTGCGTTTCGCCGTTGGGTTGGTGATTGACCGGTAGACCCAGGCTTCGGCAGGCCTCGAAGTAGCGCTCGCACAGCGCGTGTGCGCCCCCCTCCGTCGTGCCGATATTGAGATGGCCCTCGATGGCTTCATAGGCGGGCTCAACCCCATCCCAGCCCCAGCCGGGATTTCCCGCCTTCGCCCAATCCTCAAAATCCTGCGGCGCGCCCCGCAGATAGACCATTGCGTTGATCGACCCCGATCCGCCCAGCACCTTGCCCCGCGGCACATAGGTTCGCCTGCCGCCCAGTCCCGGAATAGGTTCGGACCAATACATCCAGTTGAGACGGGGATTGGTGTAGTGCATGCCGTAACCCATGGGCATGGTGATGAAAAATTCCCGGTCCGAAGGCCCCGCCTCCAGCAGCAACACGCGATGCTTGCCCGATTCCGTCAGCCGGTTGGCCACGATGCAGCCCGCCGATCCCGCCCCCACAATGATGTAGTCGAAGTCCATGCAAATCTGTCATCGCCGGATTTATTCCGGCGACCCATTGTGCCGAATGATCGGCAAGGACGCGAGTGGAGAAATGGGTTGCCGGGACAAGCCCGGCAATGACACAGTGGGGTCAAGCAGCGGGGGCAATCATGAAAGTAAGGGAACTCAAGGTTTTCATCGTCGGCAATCCCCCGCCGGGCTGGGGCGGGCGCTATTTCACCATCGTAAAGCTCACCACCGACACCGGCATCACCGGCATCGGCGAATGCTATTGCGCCACCTTCGGCCCCAAGGCCATGACGGCAATGATCGAGGACACCTTTGGCCGCTACGTGGAGGGCATGGACCCATTCCATCTCGAAGCCCTGTGGCGCAAAGTCTATGGCTCGGGCTACACGCTGCGCCCCGATGTCTCCCTCATGGGCGTCCTCTCCGGCATTGAGATTGCGCTATGGGACATTATAGGCAAGGCCGTTGAGAAGCCCGTCTATGAGCTTCTCGGCGGACGCGTGCACGAGAAGCTCCGCTCTTACACCTACATCTACCCGGATTTATCCAAGGGCCAGGACGAGTCGATCTACTGGAACGCGGAAGCCTCCGCCGAGCGCGCCGCGCATTATGTGAGCCAAGGCTTCACCGCTGTGAAATTCGATCCCGCCGCACCCTATTCCGCCTTCGACCCACGCCAGCCCTCGCTGGAATCAATCGAGCTCTGCGCCAAATTCTGCAAGCTGATGCGCGAAGCCGTGGGCACCAAGGCCGATTTGCTGTTCGGCACCCACGGACAGTTCACCACCTCCGGCGCCATCCGCCTTGCCAAACATCTGGAGCCCTACGATCCCTTATGGTTCGAAGAACCGGTGCCGCCGGAGAAGCCGGAAGAAATGGCGCTGGTGGCGCGCGCCACGTCGATCCCCGTGGCCACCGGCGAACGCCTCACCACCAAATATGAATTCGCCCGCGTGCTGGAATGCCGCGCCGCCTCCATCCTGCAAATGGCGTTGGGCCGCGTCGGCGGCATCATGGAAGCGAAAAAAATCGCCGCCATGGCCGAAACCTATTACGCGCAGATCGCCCCGCATCTCTATGCCGGTCCGGTGGAAGGTGCTGCCAACATTCACTTCGCCGCCTCGCTCCCCAACTTCCTCATTCTCGAATCGATCGAAACCTGGGGTGGCTTCCATTCGCAAATTCTCAAGAAGCCGATGCGCTGGAAGGAAGGCTATGTGATCCTGCCGACGGAGCCGGGTCTCGGCATCGAACTCAACGAGGCGGTAGCCCTCGCCAACCCCTACAAGGGCGACAAGCTCCATCTCGAAATGACCAACCACCCGGTTCGCTGACATGCGCTATGGCTATATCGGCCTCGGCAATCTCGGCGGCCATCTCGCGGCGAGTCTTATCGGCGGAGGCTTCGACGTTACCGTGCATGACATGGACCGCAAGCTCGCCGCGCGCCACACCAACGCGGGCGGCAGGTGGGCCGAGTCCGCCAAGGCCCTCGCTCAACAGGTCGATTGCGTCATCACCTGCCTCCCCTCGCCCGCCGCCTCCGAGACTGTGCTGGGCGAGGTGCTCAAGGGGCTCAAGCCGGGTTCCACATGGATCGAAATGTCAACGCTTGGACGCGACGAAATTCAGCGCCTCGCGAAAATCGCTGCCGCCGAAGGCGTGCGCACCATGGAATGCCCCGTGACCGGCGGCGTCCATCTCGCAGCACAAGGCAAGATCACCGTGCTCGCCGGCGGGGACACCGATCTGTTTGAGCTTCACAAACCTGCCCTTGCGGCGATGGGCGGCCAAATTTTTCATATGGGACCCTTAGGCTCCGCTGCCATCATCAAGGTCATCACCAACATGCTGGCCTTCATTCACTTGCTCGCCGATGGCGAGGCGCTGATGCTGGCCAAGCGCGGCGGCCTCGATCTGGCGCAATCCTGGGCCGCCATTAAGGCATCGAGCGGCACGAGCTTCGTGCATGAGACGGAGGGCCAGCTCATCCTCAACGGCAGCTATGACGTGGCCTTCACCATGGACCTGGCGCTCAAGGACCTGGGCTTCGCCATGAACTTCGGCAAGGAATTCGGCGTACCGCTCGCTCTCGCAAGCCTCGCCAATGAAACCTTCATCAAGGGAAAAGCAGCTTACGGCGGAAGGGCACAGTCCACGCAGATCGTCAAGCTGTTGGAAGATGCGCTGGATACGCCGCTGCGCGCCGAAGGCTTTCCTGCGCGACTGGAATAGCTCCTTCTCTCTCCCGTCACCCCAGAGAAAGCTGGGGTCCAGCTTTGATCAATCATAAAAAATCAAAGCGGGATTCCAGCTTGCGCTGGAATGACGGAATTGGAGGGGACAAAGATGCGGCCCCGGAGGTGATGTTCCTCGCGGGGCCTTTCCGTGCATCTTGCACTTTGCCCGGCTGTGCGGGCCATTGCTGAAACTTTGCAGGTGGTATGCGAGATGGCTGATGACGCAAAACAGCTTCAGCCGATCTTCGCGTACTTAGGGGGCATCAGTTTTTTAGACCTCTCACTTTTTACTTACACACAAAACATGGCCCGCGCTGCCCCATCGATCAAATCACCTTTTAGGTCAGGCACGCTCACGTTCCCCATCCCCTCACCCTGAGGCGCCGCGAAGCGGCCTCGAAGGGTCTGCCTCCAAGCTCGCGGGCTAGCTTCGAGGCTCGCATACACTCGCTCCTCAGCATGAGGAAAGGGGGGATAAGTCTTTTCCGGCGCGAGACGAGCCCCCGCGAATCAGGCATACTCTTGGGTGAGGGGATTCCGGGGGGAATATGTCGTCGTTGAACCAGAAGCTTTTTGCCGAAGCCGTCGGCACGTTCATGCTGGTGGCCGCCGTCGTTGGCGCTGCGGTCGTATCGAACAATCCTGCAGGACTTGGCGTGGCGCTGGCCGTTGGCTTCACCGTCATGGCCATGGCCTATGCGGTCGGCCCCATCTCGGGCGGGCATTTCAATCCCGCCGTGACACTGGGCCTCGCCGCCGCCGGCCGCTTCGAGACGCGGCTCATCCTCCCCTATTGGGCGGCCCAGGTGCTGGGCGGCGTCCTCGCAGCCATCTTCTTTTACATTATATACACGCTCAAGGGCGGAGACCTGCCGCCCGGCTTTGCCTCCAACGGCTATGGCGAGCATTCCGGCGGTGGCTTCTCGCTGAGCTCCGCCCTCCTCATGGAACTGGTGCAGACCGCTCTCTTCATCTTCATCATCGCCCGCGTCACGCGCGCCAATGGCGCCGGCATCATGGCCCCCGTCGCCATCGGCTTAACCCTTGCAGCCATGCACATCATGAGCATCCCCGCCGCCAACACCTCGCTCAATCCGGCCCGCTCCATCGCCACGGCGGCCATCGAGCAGGGCTGGGCGCTGCAGCAGCTCTGGCTTTTCATT
>JBGTJO010000256.1:0-7353 GCA_041745135.1 Aestuariivirga sp.
CTGTTGAGGCGCAGGACCTTCCTGCCGAGACCCGCCATCTCGATTTCTACCATGCCCAGATCACGCTCACTGACCGGATATGGAACGCCCGCGCGATCGGGCGCGAGCGGATCGAGGATGCGCTGGAAATGATTTCGCTGGCGCGCGGCGTCTCACGTGAGACCTTGCGCCACGAGGCCAGCCTGCTCACTGTCATCAATGTCAATTCGCCGCGCCGCGTGGACAAGGAACTACTCGCCGGCCTCATGGCCATGGCGGAAAACGGCCAGGCCGCCATCATAACACCCTTCACGCTGGCCGGCGCCATGAGCCCCGTGACGATCGCGGGAGCTCTTGCCCAGCAGACCGCCGAAGCGCTTGGCGTCATTGCCTTCACGCAGATGGTGAGGCCTGGGGCGCCGGTGATTTTCGGCGGCTTCACATCCAATGTCGACATGAAATCGGGGGCTCCGGCTTTCGGCACGCCGGAATATGTGCGCGCCGTCATCATCGGCGGCCAGATTTCGCGCCGATGGAAACTTCCCTACAGGTCTTCAAATGTGACATCGTCGAACTGCGTCGATGTGCAGGCCACCAGTGAGTCCATGATGTCGCTGTGGGCCACCATCATGTCCCATGCGAATCTCGTCTATCATTCGACCGGTTGGCTGGAAGGCGGCCTTACGGCGTCGTTTGAAAAATCCATCGTCGACGCGGATTTGATCGGAGCGATGCGGGCCTGGCTCGAACCATTGGAGATCAACGAAAGCTCGCTGGCCTATGATGCGATTGCCGCGACACCGCCGGGCGGGCATTTCTTCGGGTCAGCACACACGCTGGAACGCTTTGAGACGGCCTTCCATACACCGATGCTTGCTGATCTCAGGCCCTATCAGACGTGGGCGGAGGACGGCGCCAGAACGGCAACCGAGCGCGCCAACAAGGTTTGGAAACATTTGCTGGAAAATTATCAGGCGCCGCCGCTTAACCCCGATCGTCGCCAGGCGCTCGATGCCTATGTCGCCCGGCGCAAACAGGAAATTTCACGAATAGGTTTAGCGGCCGCTGAATGACGCAAGTGCCGCGAAACTCGTCGCTCGCATTGTCGCGCCGGTATCGGCCTTGAGTAGGCATTGAAGTCAATTGGGAGTTGTTGATGGCCGAGATTAAGCAAGCGCGTGTGGTTGTTATCGGGGGCGGCATTGTCGGCTGCGCCGTTCTTTACCATCTCGCGAAGGCGGGATGGCGCGACGTGGTGCTGCTCGAGCGCAAGGAATTGACTTCGGGATCGACCTGGCACGCGGCTGGCAGCCTCTATTCGCTGACCAGTCCGTCGAGCACGGTGGTGCTGCAAAAATACACCCGCGATCTTTATCCAGTCATCGAGCGCGAGGCGGATCAGCCGGTCGGCTATCACACCTGTGGCGGCCTCGTGGTGGCGCGCTCGCCGGATGAGGTGACCAAGCTCAAAATCCTGCGCAGCCTTTGCCAGCGCAATGGCATTCCCTCCGAGTTCATCTCGCCCGAGGAGACGAAGCGGCGGGCGCCCGTCGTCAATACGGATGGTTTGATGGCGATCCTCTATGAACCCGAGAAGGGTTATGTCGATCCATCGAGCGCCACCCAGGCCTTTGCGCGCGCGGCGCGGAAATATGGGGCCAGCGTTCTCAAGAACAGGCCGGTGACCGCCACCCGCCAGCTTGTTTCGGGCGAATGGGAGGTGGAGACGCCGCAGGGCCCCATCCGCTGCGAATATGTGGTCAACGCCGCGGGCCTGTGGGCGCGCGAGGTGGCTGCGCAAGCTGGAATCCGCTTGCCGCTGATGCCGGTGGAGCATCACTATCTCGTCACCGAGAACATCCCCGAAATCGAAGCCATGGACGGCGAGCTTCCGACAATTTCCGAGGCTGAAAGCAATTGGTATTCGCGCCAGGAAGGCAAAGGCCTGTTGCTCGGGGCCTATGAATCCCATTGCGTCCATTGGGCCGAAACCGGCACGCCGCTTGATTTCGGCCATGAATTGCTGCCCGATGATTTGAGCCGGATGGAGGAAAATTTCGCCGCCGCCGTGGAGCGCATGCCTTGCCTCGGCAGAACCGGCGTCAAGCGTGTCATCAATGGCCCCATGATCTTCTCGCCAGATTTAAATCCGCTGCTCGGGCCGTGGCCGGGCAAGCGCGGATACATCTGCGCTGCCGGTGTGATGACCGGCTTCAATCAGGGAGGAGGCATCGGCAAGGTGATCAGCGAATGGATCATCGAAGGCGAACCGTCGCTCGATCTTCTTGCCTGGGATGTGGCGCGCTTCGGGTCATGGGCTTCGAAACAATTTACCAAGGAGAGGTCAGCCTATTTCTACGAGCACCGTTCGCACCGGATCTATCCGCACCAGCAATTCGAAGCGGGAAGGCCCGTGCGCAAATTTCCTTCCTATGACCGCCTGAAGGAACGCGGCGCGGTTTTCGGCGAAAGCTTCGGGTTCGAATATCCGCTGTGGTATGCGCGGCCCGGCGAGGAGGCGCACGATTTTTACGGCTATGAACGGCAAAACTGGTTTGAAGCAGTAGGCGAGGAAGCCCGTGCAGTCCGTTCCAATGTCGGTCTTTTCGATACTTCGACCTATTCGAAATTCTTCGTAACCGGTTCCGGCGCTGCGGCCTGGCTCGACCGCATGCTGGCGAACCGGACGCCAAGCATAGGCCGCACGGCGCTCTCGCCCATGCTTTCGCCCAATGGCAAGCTCATCGGCGATTTTACCGTCTCATGCCTCGGCGAAAACGAGTATCTCGTTTTGGGTTCGGGACCGGTGCAGATGATTCACCTGCGCTGGTTCCTGCAAAATCTGCCCACCGATGGTTCGGTCACGATTGAAAACCGGTCGGCCGATTGGTGCGGCCTGCATCTCGCAGGCCCCCGAGCGCGGGAGTTGCTGCAGACGCTCACCACGGAGTCCTGCGGCAGCAATGCGTTTCCATTTCTCTCCGCGCGAAAGATGGAAGTCGCGGGTTGCCCCGAGGCTATCGTGGTTCGCGTCTCCTTCACCGGCGAATTGGGGTATGAGATCTGGATGCCGTCGGCTTATATGTTGCCCGTGCTCGACAGGGTGCTTGCAGCCGGTGAAAGCTTCGGCCTGAGACTCGCCGGATCAAGAGCACTCATGTCGCTCAGGCTGGAAAAAGGATTTCCGAGTTGGGGCCTCGAACTCAGTTCCGACTATAGCCCATGGTCCACAAGTCTCGCCCGCTTCGTCAAAACCGATAAGGGAGAGTTTGTCGGACGCGATGCTGCGCTGGAGCTGAAGAAAACGGACGGCGCCGTACGCTCCGCCATGCTCGCTGTTGATGCATTGGATGCTGACGCCGTGGGAGGCGAAGCGATCTATTGCGACGGCGTCTATGCAGGCTACGCCAGCTCCGGCGGTTTCGGTTATGCGGTCGAGAAGAGCCTCGCTCTCGCCTATATCAATCCCGGCATGGCGCGAACCGGCGCTGGCTATGAAATCGAGATCATCGGCGAGCGCCGTCCGGCGCGGCTGCTGACCGAACCTCCCTACGACTCCGGCGGCGGCAGGATGCGTGATTGATCCGGCTTTGCGAACCAGCATGGTCTGTGGGCAGAATTTGCCTCATGGGTCGCAGGAGCATTCGTCCACCAGTTTCTCGCAATCAACTAAGGAACCGGCTGAACATCGCGACTAAACTCGTGTCGTTCCGTTGATTTGAAGGGCGCGCCGGTGGCGTCGCGAGGATCGAGACCTTCCATCTTGCAAGATCCCCGGAGGAGCAGGCTCCTCCGGGGCTGACGCAATTCGCAAGGGCTTAGCCTTCGATGGCCAATTCCTCACCGTGGATGTAGTAGGTGGGGTGGATTTCGTAACCCTTCACCTTCTTGTCGTAGGCTGTGTAGATGGCGCGCCACATGGGCTGGCTGATGGGCCCGTCCTCCTGCATGATCTTCTCGAGCTCGCCCAGGATTTCCGAACGCGCCGCCACGTCGATCGTGCCTTCGGCCTTGCCGAGAAGCTCGTCGAACTTGGCGTTCGTATAAGCGCTCTCGTTCCACGGCACGCCGGTGCGGTACGCAAGCGCCAGCACCATGAAGCCGAGGGGACGATGGGTCCACGGCGTAAAGCCGAACGGCACCTTGTCCCACACCTCCCAGAACTTGTTGGAGGGGAGCACGGCGATCTTGGCGCGGATGCCCGCTTCCTTCCACTGCTCGACCATGGCTTCGACCGCCGCTTGTTCCCAAGTAGGATCGGGCTTACAGTTGATCTCGACATCGATGCCATCGGGGAACCCGGCATCGGCGAGGACTTTCTTCGCTTCTTCCACATTGCGGGCCATCGTCTCGATCTTCTTGTAATCGGGATGAACCGGAGCCACGTGGTGATGCTCGGCGACGCTGCCCACGCCCTTGTGGGCGATTTGCAGCGTCTTTTCGTTGTCGGTGGCAAGGCGGAACGCCTTGCGCACCGCCGGATTGTCGAAGGGCTTCTGGTCAAGGCGCATGCGCGCCACGCCCGTCTGCGCCGTGACCGCCTTGTGTATCGTCACATGCTCCATGGCATTGTAGAGTTCGAGTTGCTCGATATTGCCTTCGTAGATGCCGTGCACCTGCTTGGAGGACAGGGCGGCGGCGACTGCCGAGCCATTGTCGCCAAGATCGATGAAGTGCAATTCATCGAGATGGCCGGGGCGGTCGCTGATGCGCTTCAAAACCGCCTTGCGGCCAACTTCAAGCTCGGTCAGTTCGAAGGACTCGGTGCCGTTGGAGCCGACGCCGAAGACGCCATTTTCGGCCGGATCGAGCATCAGGAATGGATAGTGGAAGAGATGCTCGGGAACGGCGACTTGTGGCTCCTTGAGATTGAGCACCAGCGTCTTTTCGTCCTTCACCTCGAGGGCGTTGGCATCCCAGAGTTCCGTGGTCATGACGGCGTTGCCGGCGTCATCCTTGGTGCCGCTATCGACCTCATTCAGCAGATAGCTCTTCATCAGGCCAACCACCGAAGAACCAACTTTCGGATCGAGGCAGCGCTTGATGTTCCATGAGGCCTGTTCCGCGGTGAAGGCGCCGCCTTTGTGCCAGGTCGCATCCTTCAAGGTCAGCGTCCATGTTTTCAAATCCTCGGAGGCTTCCCATTTGGACACCAGCGCGGGACGGGTGACGTTGTCGATGCCGGTGCGGGTGAGATAACCGCAAACCTGGCGGCAGATGTTTGAATCATAGACCCACGAATAGGTGTGGGGACTATCAACTTTGGGGACCCGCATGGCGACCTTGACGATGCCGCCCTTGGGCATGTCCTGGGCACGGGCTTGCGGCACGAAGTCTTCGCCTGTGATCTTGCCGGCCCACAAATAGGCGGCAGGTGCGGCCATGCCGAGCAGCGTGGCGTAGCGCACGAAGTCACGGCGATCCATGACCTTGTCGGAAAGCTGTTGCTTCAGCGAGCCGATTAACTTGTGTTCCTTGTCGGACATTTAGATTTTCCTCCCTAATGTTTTGATATTACACAGCCAATAAGACGTCCCGACCTGTGAGGACTTGGCTGCGGTCCCGAGCTTAGCACCAATAGAGGCCTGCTCCCAGAGGAATGCGGATCGCACTTGATCGCGCCATCTGGAAGCCTGCGCCAGCCAACAATGTCGGCATTCTTAGCCTGAGACAATTGCAATGTTTTTTGATATCCATTGAAAATGGCGCAAAACACACATCCCAAGCTCGAAGCGCGGCACTATATCCTTCTTCAAGCCATCAAGCAGTTGGGAAACATGTCGGCCGCGGCCGCTCGGCTCGGCGTGACCCCCTCCGCCGTGACCCATCGCATCCGGGAAGCGGAGCGCCGCCTCGGCGTCCCCCTGACAGCCCGGCTGGGAACTCAATTGCATCTGACATTGGCGGCACAGCGACTGGCGGAAGCTGCCGACCGCGCCCTCGATGAAATGTTCCGCGCCGAGTTCGATGCGGCCCGCATTGGCAAGCGAGGCGGCGGCGCGGTCGTGCGGCTTGGAATGGCGACCTATAATTTCTTTCACTGGCTCCCGGCGTTTCTGAAAAACATGACGGCAGTCGACCGTGACCTCCAGGTTGAGATCGTTGGTCATGGTGCCGGCGAGTGGCTTCAGCTGCTCCAGGATAATTCGGTCGATGTGATGCTCGTCCCGGGCCCGCCGCGCCCGAAGCGAGGCGTTACTTTCTTGCCCCTGAGACGCGATGAACTGATATGCATTACCGCCGCGTCTCATCCTTTGGCGTCACGGCGGTTTATCGAGGCCGGCGATCTGACCGCGGAAACGCATCTCACCTACAGTTCGGTCGTCACTGAAGGATTTGAATACGACCGGTTTTTCCGGCCAGCCGGCCGCTATCCCGCGCGCCTCGTGCCTCTTGCGGTGCCGGAAGTTGTGCAAGAACTTGTTGCGGCCAATCTCGGTATCTCAATTCTATCCAGATGGGCGGCCGAGCCACGCCTGAAGAGAAACGAAATCGCCGGGATACGCCTGACAAAAAAGGGCGTGGATCTCCAATGGCAGGTTGCCATCAGGGAAAACGAGGAGAATAACAGTCCCGTTGCGGCCTGTGCAAAAACCTTGCTGCGCTGGTCGAAGTGAGCCTTTTCACATATTTCAACAAATATCGGCAAAGATTGCAATTGTCTCAAGTCAGGTTTCCTTGGCATAGTGAGAAAATTGCGTTTGCTGATTTGAGAATTTGAGCATGCCGAACATTTCTGACCTCAAGGGTTTCGCTTATCCCTCGCCTCGGGGAATTTCGTCGGTCGTTGGTAATCTTCCCTGGCATTTCGGCACCGAGCATTTGTGCATTGCCTATCGGGCCGATCCGAAAGCCATTGCCGCCTATCTGCCCGCACCGCTCGAACCCAGCAGCACGCCGGATATCGTTATCGTCGATTTCGGCAAGTGGTATTGCCTCTGGGACGATCTCGACATGCCGGTCAAGAACCCGGAGCGTACCTGGTATGACGAGACGGTGATGTGGATCGGCTGCTCCTATAAAGGAAAGGACGCAAGGCTTTGCGTTCTCTCCTGGGTCAATCGCGATTTCAGTTTGATCCGCGGCTACATCATGGGCTTCAACAAAAAATTCGGCGAGACCGTCAAGACTGTTTACCACCCGATGAACCCCGGCATGGTGGAATCCGGTCCCGGCACGAAAATGAGCGGCTATCTCACTGCCCATGGCGACCGGCTGATGGAGGGCGAGCTCACGATCGAGCGGGCGATCACGCGCGAAGCGTTGCCCGCCATGATGAATTGGGGTCAGGTCAATCTCCGTTACTTTCCCTCGCTGAATGTAGGCGGCCCGCCTTCCGTGTGCGAAATTATACAACTCGACGCCACCAACTTC
>JBGTJO010000257.1:0-5465 GCA_041745135.1 Aestuariivirga sp.
TGGAGCCAATTGTTGAACTTGCGACGGGTGCTACGGTCCACTACCGCGCCCGCGTCCACATGGTGAATGAACTTGGGGATGAGGTCCGCCACGAGGAGATGATACGCAAGGCAGACGCCGGCGGTGTCCGGGCCGCTCTCGATATCCATTTGGCGAAGCTGGCACTGCCGGTGCTCCGCCGCCTGCGCAACAAGCACCCCGTCATGTGTCTGCTGCTTCCGCTGGGGAAAGCAACGCTCCAGACTGAGCAGGATGTCACGCGGCTCATTCAGGTTTTGAATGATGACAAGGACGCGGCCTCGGGCATCGTTTTCGATATCGCCCACGGCGAACTTGCACGCTTCAATCCCGGAAGTATCGCAGGCCTGGCAAAGCTCGGGCGGCTCGGAACGAAAATGGCGCTGTCGAAGGTTTCGGTGGCCGGGCTCGACCTGGCTTCGCTCCGTCAGCTAGGCGTGCGCTTTCTCGCTATCGATGCCAAGGAACTGAACGCGAAACTGGATACGGCTCCCGCCTGGCTCGAATTTTCCCGGTTCGCCCGCGCCATGCAGTTCCAGATGATCGGCGGAGGAATTGAGACGGCCGAGCAGGCCGAAATCGCGTCCCACATCGCCCGCTTTGGCTACGGACCCTATTTCGCCCCGCCAAGGCGGGTCCGCGTCGATGCGGGACAATCCGTGAGCGCCAGCGCCACTCAGGCCGCCTGAACCCGACCATGAAAGAATTGTCGGCGCGTTACCCCGTCTGGTTCTGCGATATCTGGGGCGTGGTTCACAACGGCATCGAGCCCTTTGCTTCCACTGTTGAAGCCTTGAGCAAACATCGCCGGGCCGGCGGCACCGTCATTCTGGTCAGCAATTCACCCCGCACCAATGTTGGCGTTGAACTGCAGCTGAAGGGGCTCGGCGTGGACCCGGCAAGCCATGATGCGATCGTGACTTCCGGCGATGTGACGCGCACCCTTGTCATCAATCATGGCGGAGAAAAAATCTACCATTTGGGGCCGGCGCGCGACCAATCGATTTTTCACGGTCTTGCCGTCGCCCGAACGCCGCTCGCCGAAGCCCATGCGGTGCTGTGCACCGGCCTCTTCGATGACAGCAAGGAAAAGCCTGCGGACTATGCATCGCTGTTCGAGCAAATGCGGAAGCTAGGCCTCGTGATGATCTGCGCCAATCCGGACAAGACCGTGCGCTACGGAGGCCGCACGATCTATTGCGCCGGAAGCCTGGCGGATGCTTACGCGGCGCTCGGCGGCAGCGTTCTGATGGCCGGCAAGCCCTATCGTCCGATCTACGATCTGGCGCTGCAGGAAGCAGCGAGAATTCGCAGGCAGCGAGTTACCCTCGACCAGGTGCTGGCCATCGGTGATGGGCCGGAAACCGATATCAGAGGCGCTGCCGCCTATGGCATCGATGCCGTTCTTGTTGCAGAAGATATTTCAGGTGAGCTTGATCAATTGGAGCAAGACGTGAAACGCACCATTCCCGAGGCCCGGATCGTCGCCACGATGCGCCAGCTTGCCTGGCCAGGCTGAGAATTGTGATGCGTCTGCTCACCGCCCGTGATGCGGTGCCAAAAGATTTCAGAGGCGCTGTTGTGGCCATCGGCAATTTTGATGGCGTCCACCGCGGCCACCAGAAACTTCTCGACGCAACCCGTGGCCGGGCGGAAAGCGAAGGAAGGCCGTGGGGTGTGCTGACCTTCGAGCCTCACCCCCGCACTTTTTTCAAGCCGAGCGAGCCCGTGTTTCGCGTCACTCCCGCAGCACTCAAGGGGAGGCTCATCGCTGCGCTTGGCGCGTCCTTCACCCTCGTTCTCGACTTCAACCGCGAACTCTCATCGCTGGAAGCCGCCGAGTTCGTCACCCGCCATTTGGTTGAACGCCTGGGTGTCGCCCATGTGGTGACAGGCTATGACTTTCACTTCGGCCGCGGCCGCAAAGGCAATCCCGCATCCATGGTCGAGTTCGGCAGAAGCCACGGCTTCGGCGTCAGCATCATCGAACAGGTGACCGACGAAGGCGATCTGCACTCGCCGTTTTCGTCAAGTTCAATCCGTCAGGCGCTGCGCCACGGTCATATGACGGATGCAGCCCGCGAACTGGGATATCACTGGACCGTCATGGGCGACGTGGTGAAGGGCGACGGCCGCGGGCGGACCATCGGCTTTCCCACTCTCAACATTGTGCTGGATCCCGGTGCGGAGCCCTTCCGCGGCATCTACGCCGTTCGCGTACGCGAGGCGAAGAAAGGGGCGGTGGCCTGGCAGGGGGCGGGATATTTCGGCGACAGGCCCACCTTCGAAACGGGCCGCACCTTTCTTGAAGTCTATCTCATCGGATTTTCCGGCGATCTCTATGGGCGGACACTGCTTGTCGAATTCGTCGATCTAATCCGTCCCGACCGCCGCTTCGAGACGATCGCCGATCTCAGCGCCCAGATGCAAAAGGACTGCGCCGAAGCAAAACTCCGCCTCGATAGCCTCGCCGCCAACAATCCGCTCACCGCTTTTCCTTTAGGGCGGTTGCAGCAGGAGGGGATGCTGTAACTTCACGTTCCGTCATCCCGGCGAAAGCCGGGACCCATTTCTCCGCGCGAAGATTCTATGACGATGTTCGAGGACGCTGAACCATGGGTCCCGGCTTTCGCCGGGATGACGGATAGTTATTTCTGCTCGCTCGAAGGATCGAGCAATCGGTGCAGGTGGACGATGAAATACCGCATTTGCGCGTTGTCGATGGTCTCGCGCGCCTTGCCGAGCCAAGCCTTGTGAGCTTCAGCGTAACTTGGGTAGAAGCCCACGACATCGAGTGCCGACAGGTCCTTGAAGTCGATCTCCTTGAGGTCGTTAAGCTCGCCGCCGAACACCATGTGCAGAAGTTGTTTCGTCATGGCGACCTCAAGGCTTGGACGATGGCGGCGTGGCGTTGAACGCCGGCCGCGATCATGCCGTGCTGCCATGGCTGCGCGCGATTGTAAACAAACTTGGCTCCGGAGAGATCGCCTGCTGCGCCTCGCGCTTCATGAACGATCAAATCACCCGCCGCCAGATCCCAGTCATTCTTGTTGCCGAAGGATACCGCGGCGTCGATCCGGCCCTGGGCCACGAAGGCAAGCCGCAATTGCAGCGGCAGAGCGCCCGAAACATCGGCCACGATTTTGTGCTCGTGGAGGGAGGCCAGCGACTTGCGGGTGCCCACGATATTGGCGTCCGTGAGTGTGGAGCTGTCCGTTACCACAATGGCAGCGTCATTCATGCGCGCACCACCGCCCGCTGTGGCTGAATAAAATTCCTCCTGCACCGGCCTGTAGATCGCCGCCGCTACAGGCCGTCCCTTCGTAACCAGGGCGACGGCGATGCACCAGTCGCTGCCGCCATTGATGAAGGCCCGCGTGCCGTCGATCGGATCGGCGATCCACACCTTTTCGCAAGATAGCCGGTCTTCGTTGTCGATAGTTTCCTCCGATAGCCAGCCATAGCCGGGCCGCACCGTTTGCAATCTCTCCCGCAACAGCGCATCGACCTTGACATCGGCCTCGCTCACCGGCGAGCCATCGCTCTTCGACCAGCGCCGCACATCTTGGCGAAACATGGTGAGTGCAAGCACGCCGGCCTCGCGCACCGCGTCAAACAGCAATGCGGCATCCTGCTCACACGCCGGCAATCGTCAATCCTTCGACACGGCAGGCCGGCGCGTTGACGCTGGTGCGGAATTCAAGATCGGTGGCCGGCGTTATGTTCCGGAACATGTCCTTGAGGTTCCCCGCGATCGTGACTTCACTCACGGGAAAAGTGAGCTCCCCGTTCTCGATCCAGAATCCCGATGCACCCCTGCTGTAGTCTCCCGTCACCATATTGACGCTCGAGCCGATCATCTCGGTCACATGAAATCCCTGGGCGATATCGCGTCGGAGCTCCTCGGGCGAGGCTTCTCCCGGCTTCATATACAAATTCGAGGTTCCCGATCCGTGGCCCGTAGGCTTGAGGCCAAGCTGCCGCGCCGAGGGCAAGTCGAGCAGCCATGTGGTCAGCACGCCGCGATCGACGATGTTGCGCTTCATGCGTGGAAGCCCGTCTTCGTCGAAGGCTCTTGAACCAAGGCCTCGCGGAATGAAAGGGTCCTCGATAATGGTGATGCCTTCGGAGAATATCGGTTTGCCGAGATCATCCTTGAGAAAGCTCGTGCCCCGCGCGATGGCCATTCCGCTGATGGCGCCTAGCATATGTCCGATGAGGCTCGCGGCAATTCGCTTGTCGAACACAATAGGCACCGCCTGCGAATTCACTTTTCGGGAATTGAGTCTTCGCACGGCCCTTCGGCCCGCTTCCTGACCCACCGATTCAAGCGGCCGAAGATCGCTGAAATGCACCGCCGAGGAATAATCATAGTCGCGTTCCATGCCGGTGCCGTTGCCGGAGATCGCGGAGACGCTGAACGACGTTCCTGTCCGGCGAAAGCCCCGGGCGAAACCGTTTGAGATGACAAGCGCCCAAGTGCGGTCCCCTGAGGAAGCGCTGGAGCCGCCCGATTTGCTGACGCCGGAAACGCTCAGGGCCGCTTCTTCCACCTGCCGCGCCATGCGCTCAAGTCCTGCGGCGTCGGGCAGCTGTGGGGATACGAGATCGAGATCGGGAAACGAAGTGGCGAGCAGTTCAGGCTCGGCAATACCCGCATACGGATTGGGCGGCGCCAGCTTCGCCATGGCAAGGGCGTTCTCCGCCAGGCGCTGGATTGATTCCCCCGTGAGGACGCTTCCGGAAATGTTGGCGGAGGATTTTCCGCTGAAGACTGTAAGCCCGATCCGCCGACCCTCGGAACTCTCGAGCTTTTCGATCCTGCCCTCGAGGATCTCCACTTCCGTGCTGCGACCGTCGCTAACGGAGGCTTCTGCGGCATCAGCGCCGATCTTGCGGGCGCGCGCCACCGCATCGGCGGCGATGGTGAGGAGATCGTCGATCATGGGATGAGCAAATCCAGTAGTAGGAAGGCGGCGATGACGAGACCGAATATGCGATTGGAGCGGAAGATTTCAAGGCAGCGCTGTGGATCGCCGGCATTGAAGCGCGACATTTGCCAAGCCGCGTGGAGGGCAGCGCCAGCAATCCCGATATGGGCAATGGGCGATACCGGAGTGAGCCAGAGGGCGAGTTCAATAAATACGAGCGAGGTGGCGAAAAACCAGGCGAGCCACGGCAGGCTGGCATTGCCGAATTTCAGCGCCGTCGATTTGACCCCGATCAGGATATCGTCCTCCTTGTCCTGATGGGCGTAGATCGTGTCATAGGCCAGCGTCCAGCAAATGCCGCCGAGATAGAGCAGAACGGGCGGCCAGGCGAGGCTGCCATAAACGGCGCTCCAGCCCATCAACGCACTCCAATTAAAGGCAATGCCTAGAAATAGTTGCGGCCAATAGGTCAAGCGCTTCATGAAGGGATAGATGAGGGCAAGCGCGAGGGAGGAA
>JBGTJO010000258.1:0-5277 GCA_041745135.1 Aestuariivirga sp.
TTCATCACCGATCGCAAGCTCACACCCGTCGTATCAAATCTCATGCAGCTACCGGGCCGCCGGCTTTTTAAAATCCAGACTGCGAACGGCCTCCGAAAAATGACAGCCACGGATTTGAACGCCTACCTCGCGACCATAAGCAAGGAAACCATCTCGGCCAAGGACTTTCGCACTTTGTATGCCTCCGCCATCGCCGTTTCCCGCCTGGCCGAACTGCCGCCGCAGAAATCGAAAACAGGTTTGCGACGCGCCGTCTCCGCGGTGGCAAGGGAGATCAGCGAGCATCTGGTCAACACGCCCGTCATCGTGCGAAAGAGCTACATCCATCCCCGCATCATCACGCAATATGAGTCGGGAAATCTGCTCCAGCGCATATCCAGCGCATCCTTGCGCAACTGCTCGAAGGCCGAAATCCTCCTTTACAATTTTCTCAAGTCCAGCGCAGAGGGCTAATTCCATCAATCCTTGCTAAAGCGGGATCCCGGCTTTCGCCGGGATGACGGATGAGGGGACGGGGCATCGTTCTTATCCCGTCATTCCAGCGAAAGCTGGGATCCCGCTTTAAGCGAGTGGTGATCTAAAAAGCTCTTCCGCTTTTATCGAACAAGTAAAGTTTTTCAGGAGAAATTCCTGCCGCAAGGAATTGGCCGGTGACGATATCGGGCCTGCCGGGCGCAAGGATGACGATGCTTTCGTCGCTCTCGGTCCGCGTGTGAATCTGGGTCGCGCCGCCAAGATTTTCCGCGATGTCCGCGCGAAGGGTGAGTCCTGCTCCTTTCCCTCCCAGAGTTAAATGTTCGGGACGCAGGCCGATTGTAATTTTTTCCCCGGTCTCTACCTTGCGGCCGTTGCGGAGGGGAATCGTAATGGCACCCTTGGTAAAGGCGGGGCTTCTCAGGGTTAAGGACTTGCTGCTCATGGTAGTGACAGTGGCGACAAGAAAGTTCATCCGCGGCGATCCAATGAAACCCCCCACGAAAATATTGCCGGGATGATCGTATAGCTCGGCGGGCGTTCCACATTGCTCAACCACCCCTTCGCGCAGAACGGCGATGCGGTCGGCAAGGGTCATGGCCTCGATCTGATCGTGCGTCACATAGACCATGGTGGCGCCGAGCGCCTTGTGCAGCCGCGCGATCTCAACGCGCATCTGGGTGCGCAATTCGGCGTCGAGATTCGACAGGGGCTCATCGAAGAGAAACAGCTTCGGCTTGCGGACAATGGCGCGGCCGATGGCTACCCGCTGGCGCTGGCCGCCCGAAAGCTGGCGCGGGCGGCGTTCCAGAAGCGGTTCAATCTGCAATATCCGCGCCGCCTCGAGAACGCGCGCGCGGATGTCGCGCTCCGCCGTCTTCGTCATCCGCAGGCCGAAGGCCATGTTGTCGTAGACGGACATGTGCGGGTAAAGCGCATAACTCTGGAATACCATGGCGACTTCACGCCGCGCCGGTTCCACATGGGTGACATCGCGCCCGTCGATATGGATGCGGCCATCGCTGACATTCTCAAGCCCGGCAATCATGCGGAGCAGGGTGGACTTGCCGCAACCGGAGGGCCCCACGAAGACGATGAACTCGCCCTTTTCCACAGCCAACGACACACCTTTGATAACGGCCGCCTCGCCGTATCGTTTCACCACATTGTCAAGTTGCAGAAAGGGCATCGCGTTCCTTTAACGCAGCAGCGCTGAAGCAACCTGCTGGTCGGTCACAAGGTATTTTACATAGCCGCCCAAAAGTATCGCCTTTATAATCTTCACTTTGTGCTGGCCGCCGGACGCGAGAATGCCCTTGGGGATAGCCCGAAGGCCCGCCGGTTCGAGTGCAATTACCCGCTCGTTCAGTTCGTTGCCGATGGGAGTCCCCGTCTCGTCGAGAAAAACTCCCAGAAGATCGCCGACGGCGCCCTCCCGTTTCAAGACCTTGGCGCTGTCGCGCACCGTTTGCGTGCTCGCCAGCAACGATCTCTCGGAAAGGTCGCCGCTTGACACCAGGGCAAAGTGAGCCGAAGCGGCGCGCTCCATGGATTGCACGAGGCCGTCGTGGGTCATCAGCGTCTCGCGGCTCTGGCGCGAAGGGCAGTAGATGGGCGCCGTCAAATAGTAGCATTCGCCACCGATGTTGCGCGCGAATTCGGTCGCCACTTCAAAGGTGTTGATGCCGGAGCCTCTCGTCAGCCCGCCCATCAGCGTTGCGACCCAGGTTGAGCCCGCTCGGCGTCTCGTCATGCGCTTGGCCGCCGCGGAAAGAGTGCGCCCCCAGCCGACACCAATGCCCTTGCCCTCGGTGAGCAGGTTGTTGAGGAGGATGCCCGCAGCCTCGCCCACCACGCGCCGGTTTTCCTCCGGCTCATCGAGGGTGGGAACGACCACCGCGTCTGCAAGGGCGAATTGCCGCCGTAGCTGTTCCTGCAATTCGATGCAGTCCGTCAGCGGCAATCCCAATGTCGTATGGACGAGCCCCTCCCAGCGCACCTGGCCTATGATCCTGTTGACGCGAAGCCGCGTCACGCCGACCTTGTCCGCGATCTCCTTCTGCGTCAGGCCGCCGATGAAATAATACCAGGCGACGCGCGCGCGCACCTGTTCGGCTTCGGCGTCGGGACTATCCATGTGCGCCGAACACCGGTTTCAATATCTCGACGGAGCGCCGCACGCCCTCCAACACCGAGGCGTCGCTCCGCTCAAAGGGATAAAACACTTCCAGGAATACCGGGCACTTCTCAAGGCCGGCGTTGCGATGCAGGGCCGCCGCTGCCGCGGGATCGATCTTGCCTTTCTCGGTGAAGTCCCAATGCCTGTCGTATTGAAAGTCCGTCTGCTGAATGTGAATAATGCCGATACGGTCGCGCAATCGATTGAGCCACGTTTCCATGCGGGCCTCCTTGCCATACAAGGGCTCGAACGTCGCATGGCCCCAGTCCAAGCAATATTTCCATGGTACGGGGCCTCCCTCAAGATCGGCACTCATGCGGAGCGCCTGCTCGATCGTGTAAGGCCACTCCCGGCGCAGCGGCGTCGGCTCGATATAAAGCTCTTCCAAACCTTCCTCTGCGGCGGCTTCGGTTAGCCGCCGCAGTCTGTCGATAAGGTCGGCGTAGTCCGCCTGGTCAATTTGATTGCGCTCCCCGCCGCCTCTTGTCGAAGCGATAGCGCCTACCGGTCCACCGGTGCTGGCGATCCCCGCCATTGCGGCAAACCGATAGGCGCGCATCAGCCACGCCTCGGCATAATCCCGCACGTTCCCGTCGGGATGGAGCAACTGGTTGAAAGTGTAATGGGCGAGTCCGACGAATGCACTGTGAACGCGAATGCCATGGCTCTCGGCTGCCCGCCTGATGGACCTGGCGCTAGCGGCAAGAACCTGATCCGGCCACATCGGATCGACAAGATCGAGCGACAACTGCACATCGCTCAAGCCCAGCTCCTCGCGCACGAGCGGCGCCCACAACTCCGGCGTCACCCAGCGCTTCACACAGAAGGAGAGATTGATCCCGAAGGTCATTTGGTGGCACCCATCGTCAGCCCACGGATCATGTGGCGCGAGACCAGCAGCGCGAAGATCGTCACCGGCAGCACAATCAGCGTGCCTGTCGCCATGATGCGGCCCCAGGGAAGCTCGTAGCCGGACATGTAATTGGTGGCGAAGACGGGCGCTGTCTGCACGTTTCTCCGAGTCAATACCAAGGCATAGAGCAATTCGTTCCAGGAGAAGATGAAACTGAAAATCGCCGACACCGCGATCCCCGGCATGCCGAGCGGCACATAGATTTTGCGGAAGATCATGAACTGGTTGGCGCCATCGAGTCTCGCCGCCTGTTCGATCTCCGTTGGGATTGAGCGGAACTGGTCGGTGCAAATCCAGATCACGATGGGCAGATTGAATGTGAGATAGATGAGGATGAGCACCAGATGGGTGTCGAGCAGCCTCAGTTGCAGGGCAAGCGCGTAGATGGGCAGCGCCAGCACGATGGGGCTGATCATGCGGTTGGAAACGAACCAGAACCAGAGGTCGCTCTTGCCGCGAAATTCAAAGCGGGCGAGCGCGTAGGCGGCAGGCGTGCCCAACAGGATTGCGAGAGCCGTCGTAGCCAACGCGACAATGAGGGAATTGAGGATGGCGGAAACGAGCTTCTGGTCGGCGAAGACTTCCACATAATGCGCCAGCGTCGGCTGGAAAAACCATACGGGCGGCGAAGCCAGGAGGTCGGTCTGCTCCTTCAGACTCGAGGTGATCATCCAGTAAAACGGAAACAGCGTGAAGGCGATCACCACGGCAAGGCCCACACCATGAAACAGCCGGGCGAGGGGACTGGTCACTGTTCCACCTCACGGTAAAGCACCTTGATATAAAGCCGGCTCAGCACGATGGTGAGGATCAGCAGCAAGATCGCCTGGGCGGAGGCCACACCCATGTCGAAAACCCGGAAGCCGACGCGTTGAATGTAGATCGAGACAAGGTCGGTCGCCGATCCTGGTCCGCCGCGGGTCATGACGAACACCATGTCGAAGAGCTTCAGCACATCCGCCGATCTCAAAATCAGCATGGCCGTCAGGCCGGGCAACAGGAAGGGCAATTGCACGTACCGAAGCACCGCCAGTTTCGATGGCGTTTCAAGCAGGGCCGCTTCCTCGATCTCCGGCGGCACCATGGACAATCCGGCGAGAAAGATGAGCGCGCAAAATGGCGTCCATTGCCAGATATCCATGACGGCGATGGCGATGAAGGCGCCATTGCTCGATCCCAACCAGTCGAAGCCGCCAATTCCGATCACATCGAGAAACTGGTTGGCGACGCCAAAATCGCGATTGAAGATGAGCCGGCCCACCAGCCCCACGACCGCGTAGGTGGTGGCGAGCGGCACGACAAGCGACACGCGCGCAATGGTTCGCAGAAAGGTGAGGCCAGGCCGGTGCAACAACAGCGCGATCACGAGGCCGAGCGCAATCTCGGCGGGGATTACGCATAAAAAGAAAAAGCCGGTGCGGCCCAGGGTCTCCCAGAACGTCTGGTCGGACAGCACATTGGCGTAGTTTTCGAAGCCGATGAACGGAAAGCCATCGCGCGGGCGCGTGATGTTGTACTGCCGGAATGAGGTGACGATCGCAAAGAGGGTGGGATAAATGCCGATGACCAGCAGGGCTAGAACGGAGGGCGCCAGAAACCATAGGGGCGTCCATCTGCCGTAACCTGGATTGGTCCGCGCCTCCGCCATGCCCCCCTGTCCCCACACCTATTCGAGATTGGTATGATTTGCCCGCATCGTTTCCGGCGTGAC
>JBGTJO010000259.1:0-5478 GCA_041745135.1 Aestuariivirga sp.
TTTGCAAACTTACAAATTCATGTAACAGTAAAACATGCGGAGCGCAACGGGAGGAAACATGGCTAACCAGCAGGCCTATTCGATCAACAAGGGGATAAAGTTCGGCGCGCTCCAGCATATGGATATAACGGCTTTTGCCCGCACAGTGACGCCATGGTTCAATCAGACGCTGGCCCAGGTCAATGACAGCGTCGTCCGCATCGGCGTGATCGAGGGCGAGTTTCATTGGCACAAGCACGATGAGGAGGACGAGTTCTTCCTAGTCATGGAAGGCAAGCTGCTGATCGACCTTGAAGACAAGCCGACCGTCGAACTTCTGCCCGGCCAGGCCTACGTGGTTCCGAAAGGTGTTGTTCATCGCACGCGGGCGCCGGGAAGAACCGTTATATTGATGGTCGAAGGAGCTGGCGTCGAGCCGACCGGGGATCAGTGATGGACGATTTAGCTGGGGCGGTGTCGAATACCCTCTACGAAAAACTGATTGCTCTACTCGACGCATCGCAGGCTAAATACTACATCATCGAGCACGCCCCTGACGGACAGACGGACCGGGTCAGCGAGATGCGCGGCCACCCCGTGCGGGAGGCGGCGAAATGCATCGTTCTGATCGTGAAGCAGGGAAAAAAGACGTCGAAATTCTTGCTCGCCGTGGTGCCGGGAAATTGCCGGGTGGATATCAATGCGATCAAGAAACTGTTCAACGCAACCTATGCCGGGTTTGCCGCGACGGAGGTGGCTGAAAGGCTCGCGGGCAGCGTGGCGGGCACGGTGCTGCCCTTCTCTTTCAACGGTGAGCTTGGCCTGATTGTCGACCGGCGGATCGCGGACTCCGAATGGATGTACTTCAACGCCGCAAGGCTCGATCGCTCGCTGAAACTGGCAACCGCCGATTATCTGGCAGTTGCCAAGCCCCGGCTTGAGTCGATCGCGGTAAGCTAGGCATGGCCGCTCCCATCGGCATCACCATGGGCGATCCATGCGGCATCGGCCCCGAGATATGCGCCAAGCTGTTTGCGAGTGAGTTGCCAGCGCCCGCCTTCATCATCGGCGATGCCGGTGTGATGCGCCGTGCGGCGGCGATGCTCAATCTGCCACTTCGGATCCGGGAAATTTCTGAGCCCGATGATGTCTCGGCAAGGTCAGGCCAGATTGACGTACTTTCCGTTAGCGCTCTCCCGGCCGGCCTTCCCATTGGCAAGGTGGATGCCCGCGCCGGGCAGGCTGCCTATGACTATTTGATCAAAGCCATCGAATTAGCGAAGGCCGGGAAGATCGCGGCGATCGTGACCGCGCCCATCGCGAAGGAGGCTCTCAAGGCGGCCGGTATCGCCTATCCGGGCCACACCGAAATCCTGGCGGACAAAACTGGCACTTCGAATTTCGCGATGATGCTGGCCAACAATGAGTTGCGCGTCGTTCTCGTAACCATTCATGTTTCATTGGCCGATGCCATCAAACTTATCACCAGGGACCGGGTGCTTGGCACCATCCGCCTCGCCCAGGAAGCCTGCCTTGCTTACGGAATTGCGAAACCACGTATCGCCGTGGCGGGCCTCAATCCGCACGCGGGCGAAGCGGGCATGTTTGGTCAAGAGGATATGGATGAGATCGCACCTGCCATTGCCGCGGCGAGAGACGAAGGTATCGATGCGTCGGGCCCCTGGGCCGGCGATACAATCTTCATGCGCGCACGGCGTGGCGAGTTCGACATCGTGGTGGCGCAATATCACGATCAGGGCCTGATCCCCATCAAATATCTCGGCTTGGACCAGGGGGTCAACATAACGGTCGGGTTGCCGTTCATACGCACCAGCGTCGATCACGGCACCGCCTTCGATATAGCGGGAACGGGGAAGGCCGATCATGCCTCGCTGCGTTACGCTTTCGATCAAGCGGTCATGCTTACCGGGAGAGCCGCTCCGTCGTTCATCTTCATGTTGACTCACAACGACCGCACCATTGCCAACGCATACGAGCGTTTGCAGGAAGCAATAGCAGCGGGCGTCAAACACATTGGATTCAAGGATGTCGGCTTGCCGATTGATGAGCTGCGAACATTGGCCGGCGCGATCCATTCTGCCGGCGCCAGATCCTACCTCGAAGTTGTGAGCCTCGATGCAGAAAGCGAAAAACGCTCGGCGGAAACCGCGGTTGAATTGGGCGTGAATGTTCTCATGGGCGGGACACGGCCGGAGATCGTCCTGCCCATCATCGCGGGCAAGCCTATTCGCTACTATCCGTTCCCGGGAAAGATCGCCGGGCATCCCAGCACGTTAAACGGCACGATCGAGACAATCGTCGCCGACGCAAAGCGTCTTGCGGCTATGGATGGCGTCCACGGGCTCGACCTGCTTGCCTATCGGTTCAACGGCGACAGCGAGGCACTCATCCGCGAGGTTTGCGCGTCGGTCAGAAAGCCGGTCATCGTCGCTGGCTCCATCGATCGGCACGAGCGAATCGAAGCGCTGGTGCGGGGAAGGGCGGCCGGCTTCACCGTCGGCACCGCCGCGCTGGAAGGTGCCTTCACCGCGTCATCAAAGACGCTTCCAGATCAGTTTGCCGCCATCCAATCGATGATAAAACGCGTGCCTCTAACCGAAAAAAATCATTCGGCGGCCTCTGCGGGCTCCGGCACGAGGAAGCCCCCGGATTGACGCTGCCACAAGCTGGCGTACAGGCCGCCATGGCGCAGCAAATCCCGATGCGAGCCTTCCTCGATGATGCGGCCGTTGTCCATGATGACCAGCCGGTCCATGGCAGCGATGGTGGAAAGACGATGGGCCACGGCAATCACCGTTTTCCCCTCCATCAACGTATAGAGATTTTCCTGGATCGCCGCTTCCACTTCCGAGTCGAGCGCGCTTGTCGCTTCGTCGAGCACGAGGATCGGAGCGTTCTTCAGGAGCACGCGGGCAATGGCGATACGCTGGCGCTGGCCGCCCGAGAGCTTGATGCCGCGCTCGCCCACATGGGCGCCGTAGCCTTTCCGTCCCTTGGGATCGATGAGGCCCGCAATGAAGTCATCGGCATGGGCCTTGCGCGCCGCTGCTTCCACATCGGCCATGCTGGCGTCCGGCAGGCCATAGCGGATATTTTCGATGACTGAACGGTGGAGGAGGGAGGTATCCTGCGTGACCACACCAATGGCAGCGCGGAGCGAATCCTGCGTGACCCGCGAAATGTCCTGACCGTCGATCAGGATGCGGCCGCTCTCGATGTCGTAAAAGCGCAGCAGGAGATTGGCCAGCGTCGATTTGCCAGCACCCGAACGGCCCACAAGGCCGACCTTTTCGCCCGGCGCTATGGCAAGGCTAAAGTCATCGACAATGATGGAGCGGCGATGGGCGACGGGCTTGCCATAGTTGAAGCAGACGTTCTCGAAATTTATGGCGCCCTGCGTGACTTTGAGCGGTTTTGCCTCCGGCGCGTCCTTGATGGTGCGGTCGCGTGCGATGGTGACGATGCCGTCTTGGATGACGCCGATGTTTTCGAACAGACCGGCCACTTCCCAGATGATCCATTGCGACATGGCCTTGATGCGGAGTGTCAGCCCAATGGAAAACGCGATGGCGCCCGTAGTGATAGCGCCCGTGTACCAGAGCCAGATGGAAATGCCGGACATCATGAAGATGAGCATGCCACTGAGGAGCTGCAGCGATGACGTCATCAGAGTGGACATGCGCATGGACTTGTTGATGCTGTCGAGCATCCATTCCATGCCTTCCTTGGCATAGTCGTCCTCGCGCTCGGCATGGGCGAAGAGTTTGACCGTCGAGATATTGGTATAGCTGTCGACGACGCGGCCCGTCACCAGCGAGCGCATGTCGGCCTGGATGGCGGAGAGGCGGCCAAGCCGCGGCACGAAATACCAGCAGGCCACGCCATAGCCCGCGAGCCATGTCAGCATGGGCACCATGAGCCACAGGTCGCTTGTTGCCACCAGCACCAGAGCGCCAATGAAATAGACTGATACATAAACGATCACCTCGGTGAACTTCATCACCGCATCGCGCACGCCGAGCGCTGTCTGCATCACCTTGGTGGCGACGCGGCCGGCGAAATCATTGTGGAAGAAATCCATGCTCTGGCGGAGCACATAGCGGTGGCCCGACCAGCGGGTGCGCATGGCGAAATTGCCGCGCAAGCCTTGATGCGAGATCGCCTCGGAAACGAAATTGAGGGCGGGCAGGACGACGACAACGACCACCGCCATGAGGGCCAGCCACGTTCCGTGCTCCTGCCAGAAATTCGCGCGCTCGGCGGTTGTAAGCAGATCCACAAGATTGCCGAGGAAAGCAAAAAGATAGACCTCAATGAAAGCAATCAACGCGGAAAGCAGGACGGATGCAGAGAGCAGCCCCAGGAAAGGGCGGGTGAAATACCAGGCAAAAGGCAACAAGCCGCCCGGAGGCTGGGCCGGCCGCTCCGGTGGGAAAGGATTAACGCGGGATTCGAACCAGCGGAAAAAACGATCAAGCAGGGAGGGAGATTCCATTCGCCGGAATATAGGCGCGAACAGCTCATCTTTCAAAGGCCCGGCAAGCCAGCGAATATTGCATAAATCGTAAGCCTGGCGCCGTGCTAGCAAGACATGGATGCCCCCCAATTCACGTCTCATTCCGCTCATCATCGCAAGCGCGCTGTTCATGGAAAACATGGACTCCACCATCATCGCGACATCGCTTCCGGCCATTGCAGCGGACCTCGGCACCGACCCCATTGCCCTGAAGCTGGCTTTCACCACCTATCTCCTCAGCCTCACCGTGTTCATTCCCATCAGCGGGTGGTGTGCCGACCGCTTCGGCGCGCGCAACGTGTTCCGGCTGGCGATCATTGTCTTCACGCTGGGCTCCGTCGCCTGCGGACTCGCCACATCGCTCGGCGGCCTCGTGGCGGCGCGTGCGGTGCAGGGTATTGGCGGCGCCATGATGGTGCCGGTGGGCCGCATCATCCTGCTGCGCTCGATTCCCAAATCCGAGCTGGTTGATGCCATGGCCTGGCTCACCATCCCCGCGTTGCTCGGCCCCTTGGTGGGCCCGCCCATCGGCGGCTTTATCACCGATACGTTCAGCTGGCGCTGGGTATTCTGGATGAACGTGCCTTTCGGCATCGCCGCCCTGATCTTCGCATCACGGCTGATGCCGAAAATCGAAATCGATCACGTGCCGCCGCTGGATTGGAAAGGCTTTCTGTTGTCGGGCGTTGGCCTCTCCGCAACGGTGTTCGGTCTCACTGTCATGGGCCGCGATTTGTTGCCGGGTGCGGCTCCCTACGGCCTCGTCATCGCCGGCATGGTCTTGCTCTATTTTTATCTGCGCCATGCGCGCGCTTCACCCACGCCCATTCTGGATTTACGCCTGTTGAAAATCGCGACATTCCGCGCCGGCGTGCTGGGCGGCAGCCTGTTTCGCGTGGGCGTCGGCGCCGTACCGTTCCTGCTGCCTCTCCTGTTTCAACTGGGCTTCGGCATGAGCGCCT
>JBGTJO010000260.1:0-14753 GCA_041745135.1 Aestuariivirga sp.
GCGTCCAGACGGCACAGGAAACCTTCACCCTGTCCTTTGGCGAAGCGGAGCCCGCCATTTCGGCGCAGCTCGTGGCAACCGGCGACAAGTATTACGGCTGGAAACTTTTTGTCCGCATCGAAAAGAAGTCCGGAGCGGAAATCACCGGCTTCGACGCCCTGGTGGCCGAACTTGGCTGCAATGTCTGCGGGCCCGACCGCCAGCTGCATCACTTCGCTGCCAGCCTCTCTCAGCCCCTCGAATTGCAGCTCGTGAAGGAAGGCCGAAGCTATTACGCCCGCGCCAGGCAAGCTGGCGCGCCCGATTGGATCGCCACCGACAAGGTGACCCTCCTGTCGTCGGCCGGGAAGCTCCAGCTTTCGGGCAACCAGCGCGAAGCCAATGACAATGAGAGCTATGCCTTCATCGATCGCTTCGAAATTCAAACGCAACAATGAATGCAGATAGGAGAACCAACATGCGCAGTTTTCTCATGGCCCTGCTTGCATCCGCAAGCGTACTGACCGGCGCCGCCAATGCCGGAGACATTTTCAGCGACGAGTTCGACAGCCCCTCCCTTGACGGCAAATGGACAGTGTTGAGGCCTGCCGTCGGTAATTACGCGGTAGAGAACGGCCAACTGCTTCTGATCTCAGCGAAGCCTGGCCGTTTGTCCGACCAGTCGGCGGAGAATGTCCTGGTCCCGAATGTTGAAATGCCGGACGGTGACTGGACGATGACCGTCAAGTTTTCGGGCGAGTTTCAAACCGCGCGCGAGGAGCTTGTCTTTGGCATCATGGACAGCCAGACCAGCCACATAACGGCAGGCATCGGCACGCAAGGCGACCAGTATTACGGCTGGTCCTTGTATGCCAGCCTCTGGAGCACCCAGGACAAGGACACCCACATGTTCGGCCGCAATCTCGCAAGCATGGGCTGCAATGTCTGCAACAAGGACCAGCTGTTTCCAAATTTCGCCGCGACCATTCCACAGCCCATCGAAGCCAAGCTCGAAAAGCGCGGCCATCAGTATATCGTCAGCGCCAAGCTTGAGCCCGACGGCAAGGGTTGGACGACCCTGGAACGCCTCACGGCGATCAACGCCAAGGGAAAGCCGCTTCTTCTCCTGCGTCAATCCGATAAAGTCACCGGTGAAACGCTGGTGAAGATCGACTCGTTCAAAATCGAAAGCAACGAGTGAGGAAAGGGCTCGCGGCCGCATCGCCGGCGCTAAGTGATGGTTCTCTTGGATGAACTAGCGGTTATCGCGCACTCCACCGGCTGGATTGCCGGAGCCCTCTGGAGAACTCATGTCAGATCTATCGATCTTTGATCTTGGTGGACGGACAGCGTTGGTAACCGGGGCGAGCAGAGGCATCGGAAAGCAGCTGGCCAGGGCGCTCGCTTGCGCCGGCGCCAATGTTGCCATTACAGCGCGCGATGTCGCCTCACTCGCTGAAACTGAAACAGCAATAAAGCTTCTAGGGAGGGAGGCTCACCTTTTCCAGCTCGACGTCACAGCGATCCCGGACTGTGGGCAAACGATCGCGAAAATCGCTGCGCGGCTGGATGGCCTCGACATTCTGGTCAACAATGCAGGCTTCGAAGACATTCGCCCCTCCCTTGATGTCGATGAAGCCCTTTGGAACAAGATTATCGACACCAACCTCAAGGGAGCGTTTTTTTGTGCCCAAGCAGCCGCCCGCGCGATGAAGGAAGGCGGGCGCCATGGCGCGATAATCAACATTTGCTCGCTCACCTCCGAAGTTGGCGTCCCCACAGCGGTGCCATACGGGTCATCGAAATCCGGTCTTCTCGGAATGACCCGCGGACTGGCCGCTGAGTGGGCGCCCTATGGAAAAAGGGTCAATGCGATCACGCCTGGCTATTTCCGCACAGCAATGACGGAGGTTTTCTATCGCGAAGACAAATGGCAAAAGGACATGAGGTCGAAAATTCCCTTGGGGCGCTTCGGCAAGCTCGACGACCTCTCAGGCGCCGTCATTTTTTTGGCTTCCAGCGCATCCTCATACATGACGGGCCAGTCCCTGGTCATTGATGGCGGGTTCCTGGCATCGATCTAGGCAAGCTATACAAGGCCGGCCTTAAGCGGGTACGATCTTGTATATACCACAAACAAGAACTGCCCGAATTAAACGTGAAGGGTATGTAGGTTTCGTGAACACTATGCAGCTTTCGCGCGCAGGCCAGCAATCCTCAGTTCTTGCTGGCCAGCCCTTGGAAAAATCGGCGTCTGCGGTTGAGGTGCGAAATGTCAGCATGTTATTCGCCGGCCAAAGGGCTGTGGATGATGCAACCTTCAGTTTGCGGCAGGGATCTTTTCTAACCATCTTGGGTCCATCCGGATCGGGCAAGACAACTCTGCTGCGCATGATCGCGGGATTTCAAAAGCCGAGCCGGGGTGAAATTCTGATTTCCGGCGCGCCGGTGAACGCCGTGCCGCCGCATCGGCGATCGATCGGCATGGTGTTTCAGAAGCTCGCGCTTTTTCCCCACATGACGGCGGCGGAGAATATTGCCTTTCCGCTGAAAATGCGGAGGTTCGACGCGCGGACAATTCCAGAAAGAGTCGATCGGTTTCTCGATCTGGTGAAGCTGGGTTCCTATGGCCAGCGCCGCATTCACGAACTATCGGGCGGCCAACAACAACGTGTCGCCGTTGCGCGCGCATTGGTGTTCGAACCCGACCTTCTGCTGCTCGATGAGCCTTTGGCTGCATTGGACCGCAAGCTTCGTGAAGAAATGCAGCTCGAATTCCGGCGAATCCAGCGTGAACTCGGTGTCACCACAATCAATGTCACCCACGACCAGCGGGAAGCCCTGGTCATTTCGGACGAAATCATCGTGATGGACAAGGGCCGCATCCAGCAAAACGCCGCGCCTTTTGCCGCCTATCGCCGGCCCAACAACGCTTTCGTTGCAGGATTCATCGGTGTCACGAATTTTCTGACCGGCCAATCGAAGAGCATGGAAGGAGACGACATTAAATTCGTCGTCGCCGGCGCAGAACTGCGCGGCAAATGGCTGGACAGCGCCTCGATCCCTGTCGCGGGTCAGCCCGTCAGCGGAGCTTTGCGCGCGGAACAGATCCGAATTGCCGCAGCCAAACGCCAACTGGCCGGCTTGGACATGGTGTTCGAGGGCACGATCGAAGATGTGATCTTCGAAGGGGAGCGGGTCGTGTACGAAGTTTCACTTCCCGCATTCGATGGATTGATCTTGCGGGTTTTCGATCACGACCCGCTCAACCACACGGAATACAAACGGAACTCGCGCGTGTTCCTGGGATGGAACTCGCGCGATCTGCTCGTTTTCAAACCAGATCCGGTTGCCGGATAAACAGAGGAGCGTTGTCCATGACTTACAGGAACGATCAAGGTTTCGTACTTTCCAGACGGCAGCTATTGCGCCGTTCGGCGGCGCTGAGTGCGGCCGCCGGGCTTTCCGCGTTTGGCTTGCCCCGAGCCTTTGCCGCCGAGCCCGAGAAGCCAAAGGACATCATTGTCCGCGCCTGGGGCGGTAGCTGGGTGGATAGCCTGAAGGCCGGCGTTTCCGATCCCTTCACCAAGGCGACCGGCATCGCCGTGCGCCACGACTTGACTGAGGATAACGAGATCAAGCCGAAAATCTGGGCCGCGGTCGAGCAGAACAGAGTGCCGCCGATCCATGTGAACTGGGATACGACGACGAATGCCACGAAGTCGGCGCTTCGCGGCGTTACCGAGGACCTGTCCGATCTGCCCAATCTCTCGGGGGTGACGGATCTGGCGAAACCGATCGGCCTTGAGGGATTCCCGATCGTCAACACTTATGGCTATGTGTATGTTCTAGCTTATCGCCCCGAGGCCTTCCCGGACGGACCGCCCAAATCATGGAAGGCCCTTCTCGACCCCAAATTCAAAGGTCGGATCGCATTCTACAATGACGGCATCGGTTTCCACTTCCCGGCGCAAGTTGCGGGCGGGGGAAAACTGGAGGACATACCGGGCAACATGCAGCCCGCATGGGACTTCATCGCGAAGATGAAGGAGCAGAACCCGCTTCTGGGCGAAGACCCGGACTTCACCACCTGGTTTCAGAAAGGTGAGATCGACGCGGCCTGCACCATCTCCACGAACGCGCGCGAAGCCAAGAAGAACGGCGTCAACGTTGCATGGACCATTCCCGAAGAGGGCGCCAAGTTCGATACCGATGGACTGTGGATTCCAAAGGGCCTTCCCGAAAACGAACTCTACTGGGCGAAGCAATACATCAATACGGCTCTGACCAAGGAATCCCAGCAGGTCTGGCTCGACGGTCTGGGTCTTCCCGGCGTGGTTCCCGGCGTGACTCCGCCAGCCGATCTCGTAGGCGATCCCTCCTACCCGGTGAAGCCCGAAGACTTCGAGAAATTGATTCGCGTGTCAGCCAAGGTTCAAGTCGAAAACGAAAGCGAATGGTTCGCGAAATTTAAGGCCATCATGCAGGGCTAGGCTCGTCTGGAGCTTTACCACTCCGGCATCGAAATAACTCTGTGCCGGAGTGGGTTTCGCTTGGTTGAACCCGGGAATCCACGTTGCAAAAATCTTTTACAGCATACCCATTGGCGTGGCGGGTTTTCGACCTATTGGAGGCTTTAGCGGCCAAGCTTTGGCCTGAGCGTTTCTCAAGACTGCTCCCTTATCTCATGCTCTTACTGGCGTTGGCACTTGTGGGACTGCTGGTGCTGGGACTGATAGAAATTGCCGACAGCAGTCTGAGGACTCTCGACACTGAGACATTCCGTCTCTCGGCGACGTATACGCTTGCCAATTACGAGCGCGCCTTCAGCGAACCGTTCTTCCGAAATATCGCCTCGCGGAGCTTGTTGGGCTCGTTGATCGTTACCGCTGTAACGCTGTTCCTGGCTTTTCCCTATGCCTACACCATGGTGCGCACAAGATCGTCGCTCCTGCGAAAGACGCTTCTGGTCGCGCTGTTTCTGCCCTTCTTCATCGGACAGGTCGTGCGGGCCTATGGCTGGTTGATCATTCTCGGCAATGAAGGAATGCTGAATGACGTTCTGAGCGTGTTCGGCCTCGGCCCTTTCAGGCTGCTTTACAACTATCCCGCCGTCTTGTTTGGCCTCATCCAATACATGCTGCCTTTTGCGGTCCTGATGCTGGCGCCCGCGATCACCGCCATACCCGAAGAAACCGAAGCGGCAGCTGAATCGTTGGGCGCCAATTGGATACGGACCTTCATCCACATCGTTCTGCCGATGGCCAAGCCCGGTTTTGTCGGAGCCGGCCTCGTCGTGCTGACCCTCTCGCTGACCGACTTTGCGATTCCCGCCATCCTGGGAGGCGGCTCCCAGGATTTTATCGCCAACGCGATTTACGACCAGTTCTTCAGGACCTCAGACACGGGCTTCGGCGCGGCTCTTGCCCTCCTGCTTGTCGCGTTGGGCTCGGCCGTGGTTGGAGTTGTAATTGCGCTGGTGGGCGTCGGCACGCTTAGAATGGGGCCGGCTAAGCAATGACCCAGGCGCGCGGCAAGACGGCTTTTTTATCGGTCATCGTGGTTTTCTCTGTCGTTATATTATCGGCGCCCACACTAGTCATATTGGGCGCTTCGTTCACGGAAGGAAATATCATCGATTTTCCTCCCGCTGGATTTTCCTTCAAGTGGTATGTGTCGATTGCTCAGGCTACGGATCTTCGCGAAGCGTTTTACCGCTCGCTCTATGTCGCTTTCATCAGCACCCTATTTGCAATTCCGGCCGGAACCTTCGCGGGCCTCGCCCTTTCAAAATACAACATCAGGTTTGAAAAAACCATTCAGGTCTATCTCCTGTTGCCATTCACTATCCCTCTCATTGGCTCCGGAATCGGGCTGATGCTGATTTTTGGGAAAGCCGGGGTCATCGGCCAGCTATGGCCTGTTGGCATTGCTTGCTGCGTCATCAATCTCCCTTTCATGATTTGGGCGGTGACTGCCAGCGCGAACGCTCTTGATCCGGACCTCGAACTTGCGGCCTCGAGCTGCGGAGCGCCCCCGATTCAGACCTTCCTGCTCGTGACACTTCCTTCGGTGCTGCCTGGCGTCATCACCGGCTCGTTGCTGATGTTCATCCTGGCCTTGAACGAGTTCCTTGTCAGCCTGCTTCTGGTCGATGCGCGGATCGTGACGCTGCCGGTGCAAATCTACAATTCCATACGCTCCATCATCACGCCCGACCTCGCGGCGATATCGGTCGTCTTTATCGCCTGCGCGGCACTCGCCATCGCCGCGTTGGACCATCTGGTGGGCCTCGATATCTTTCTCAAATCCAAGTGATCAACGAGGGGCAAATGCCTGACATCTGCAGCTACCACGAACTTGAAAAACTCGACCAAGATGCAAGAGCAAGCTTATTGCAGCGCGCGGAAACCGATAATTCGATCTTTATCGAAAAAGCGCGGCCAATCATTCAGGCCGTGAAAGAAGAAGGCGATGCAGCCCTGCTTCGCTTCGCGCGCGAGTTCGACAAGGCAGACGTCAAGGCAGGCAGGCTCAAGGTCAGCGAAGAAGAATTCGAAACGGCATTCAAGGGTGTGAGCCCCGAGCTGATCGAGTCAATCAAATTCGCTATCGAAAACATCCGGGCCTTTCACGAAGAACAACGCCCCGAAGCAATGTGGCTCAAGGAAATAAGGCCCGGCGCATTCGCCGGCGATCGCTGGACTTCGATATCCTCGGTTGCCTTATACGTTCCGCGCGGCAAAGGCTCGTTTCCCTCGGTCACCATGATGACTTCCGTTCCAGCCGTGGTGGCCGGCGTGAAACAAATCGCCATCGTGACGCCGCCAACGCCCGATGGTTCCGTCGATGCCGCCACACTGGTTGCGGCTCGCCTTGCCGGCGTTGAAACTGTCTACAAGTGTGGCGGCGCCCAGGCCGTTGCGGCCGTCGCTTTCGGAACGGAGACAGTCCGCCCGGCCATCAAGATCGTGGGCCCCGGAAGTCCCTGGGTCGTTGCTGCAAAGCGACTCCTTTCCGACGTTATCGATACGGGTTTGCCTGCGGGGCCTTCGGAAGCGCTGATTTTCGCCGACGAAACGGTAGACGGCCGTCTGGCGGCTCTGGACCTTCTGATTGAAGCCGAGCACGGTCCCGATTCTTCCGCCTATATTGTGACCCACAGCCGAAAAGTCGCGGAGGCCGCGCGTGCCGTCCTGCCCGATCTGTGGTCGCGCATGACGCAGCAGCGTGTCGAGTTCTCCCGCTCGGTTCTGACCGGCGGGCGGGGCGGCATCATCCTGACGAGATCGGTCGAAGAAAGCTACGCGTTCATCAACGACTACGCGCCCGAGCATCTGGAGATACTGTCCACCGAACCGTTTGGACATTTGGGTTCGATAACGGATGCTTCCGAAATCCTAATGGGCCCCCTAACGCCTACGACCTTGGCGAACTTCGTCCTGGGCCCCAACGCCGTGCTGCCGACCAGCCGGTGGGCTCGCACATACGGGCCGCTTTCGGTCACCGACTTTCTGAAACGCTCTTCAATTGGTTATGTGACCTCGAAAGCGTATCCGGAACTCGCAACCCACGCACGCCGATTGGCCCAATATGAGGGCTTCAGCTCCCATGAAAACGCTATCTCCGAAATCCGCAACCAGTTTCTGTAACTCTAAAACAAGATGGTAGAATGCCAATGGCCCAAGGCATCCCGCAGCCACAGAGCCGCACCGCCGAAATCCGGTATTTGGCGGAAACTGATCCACAAAAAGCTGTGCTCAAATTGGAAGGGTTGTTGGGGCAATTGTTCCAATTGCGGGCAAAGAACATAACGATCAACAACGATCAATACAGCCTCAACTCGCTCAATGGATTTTTTGCGGCGGACCACGAAAACTTCTTCTTTAAATTCCATCAGGAAGAAGGAGAGGAGACGATGAGGGGGGAATACTACCGGGCTGACATACTCGCCAAGGCCGGGCTGCCGGTGGATCAGCCGGTCTTTGTATCCTCGCTGCCGGGCGAGCAGATTCTGATCTATAAAAAACGAAACGATCCGCGCTTTTTCTATGTACTGCGGGCGATCGAATTCGACGGCAACTCAGATTCAATGGAAATGGCCTTGCAGGCTGAGCGCGATCTTTCCGCCTCACTCCTTCAAAACTATTCACGCACGCTTCACCCGATCAGTCCGGATGAAGCAGAGGCCGAACCGATTCACCGGCTGTTTCACGAGCGCATGATCGATCCCGTCTCGCGAAAGGCGCCGGGCGGGAGATATGCCGATTACTACATCGGCAAGACTTTTGAATTTCCCGGCCTGACACTCGAATGGCAGGAGTTCTCAAAGTTGCCGTTCGTTATAAATGGCCGGCGTTATGCGAAGTGCATTGGTGAGCTGTTCAACGAGGCTGCTGAAAGGCTTGCGCCGAGACGCCTTTCCGGCAGCGGCGGCGTCGTCGCGCATGGCGACGCCCACAATGCCAATGTTTGGTATGAGACGAAGAATGGAAAGCCGAAGCTCTCATTTTTCGATCCAGCCTTCGCCGGTTCAAACGTTCCTACATTGCTGGCCGAAATCAAGTCTACTTTCCACAATATCTTTGCCCACCCCTTGTGGCTCTATGAACCGGCGGAGGCTGCAAAGCGCTTCCACGCAACCGCCAAGCGAACCGGCAATTGTCTTGAAGTTGAAACGGACTGGTCGTTGAGCGCAATCCGAAGCGGTCTTCTCGAAGTCAAGGCAACGCGGCTTTGGCGTCCTCTTCTCGCGGAACTCTCCCGCCGCAACATGCTTCCAGCCGACTGGCAGACAGTCATTCGCCTTGGCCTTTTCCTGTGTCCAACCCTTGTCATGAACCTGACCGCGGGCGCCAAAACGCATAATCCGGTGTCGTCCCTCATCGCGTTTTCGATTGCCGTCATGGTGGGAAGCCCGCCCGCGAACGGGTCCGACATCGTTACGGCGTTCTTCGATCAGATCGATCCGGCAATCCTGCCCGCATAGCATTTCAGAAGCGGAAGCTTGAAAAACTGTAGCTTATCATCTGCGCCGGCGCCGCGGTTAGACGTAACATTTGCCGCTGTCATGCAATCTTCATCGAACACAGGTGAGGCTGATCGCCAGAGTTCAATTTGCCGAGTGAGATCAGGCGGACGCTTTGGTCACTCCTCTCTCACGGGGTCCCGACCATGCCGCGATTATCAGATGAATCCTATCTCCAGCCTGGCGCCGATGTCCGCGCGAGTCACCTCGGGCGCTATGTGGAGATAGGCGAAGGGTCTCGCATACTCGAAAGCCGGCTCGGCGATTACAGCTACACCGACCGTTACGCCGACATCGCCTACTCAACCCTTGGAAAATTCGTGAATGTGGCGGCCTTCACACGCATCAATCCGAGCGAGCATCCCTATCACCGGGCGTCGCTGCATCATTTCATGTACCGCTCGAGCTACTACTGGCCGGATGAGCCCGACGAAGCCGCGCTCTTCGATTGGCGGCGGTCGCGGCCCGTGACCGTGGGACATGACACCTGGATCGGCCATGGCGTCATCATCATGAAGGGCGTCACGATAGGGGATGGCGCCATCGTTGCATCCCATTCGGTCGTCACCAAGGATGTCATGCCCTATAGCATCGTGGCTGGCGCGCCGGCGCGATTCCTTAAATTGCGCCACCCCGAACAGGTGGCGGAGCGGTTGCGCGAGCTTTCATGGTGGGACTGGAGCCACGACATGTTGCGCCAGGCCTTGCCGGATTTCCGCGCGCTCAGCGCTGAAGCTTTTCTGGAAAAGTACGAGAACGGCAGGCAGCGGAAAACTGTCATGCAACCGTGATCTTTACCTGTTTGAACGCGGCGGCATGAGCAGGCAGTCGTGGATGCGCGTTCTGGCGCTCTCATCCTGGAGCGATCTCAAGGGTTACGCGGCAAAGTTTGCCGGGGTTTCTCATGAAACCCTGCGGCCACCCGAGACGGGCCTCGTCATGCTGCGTGGCCGTATGGGAGGTACTGGCGCTGCGTTTAACGCTGGCGAGGCCACCGTCACCCGATGCGCAGTGCGCACGGCAACAGGCCATGAGGGCAACGCCTATGTGATGGGCGGCAACAAGGATCATGCAAGGACGGCCGCCATCTGCGATGCGCTTCTGCAGGACGAAAGCCGCCGCACGGATATTGAGATGCATTTGATCCGGCCCCTCGAGGCCATCCTGATGGAGCGCCGCGCCGTCGCCGCGCGCAAGGCGGCAGCCACAAAGGTTGATTTCTTCACGCTCGTGCGCGGTGAAGATGACTGAGACAGCTTTCGCCAATCCCCCTCACGAAACGGCGAGGACATTCCGCGCAATTCTGGATGCCTTTGCCCGGCCCGGCCGCATTATTCCCTTCGCGCCATCTCTGGCTCCGCCGAAAGGACTGAGCCCCGGAGCCGCCGCGGCTGCCCTGACCCTTTGCGACTTCCAGACGCCCATCTGGCTGGGTCAAGAGGTAAGGGCACCCACGGTTGAAAACTACCTCCGGTTCCACACCGGCGCTTCGATCACGCGTGATGACGGTGCGGCAGCATTTGCCTTTGCGAGTGCGGTCCATGGAATTCCCGATCTCTCCAAATTTCCAACGGGCACTCATGAATATCCGGATCGCTCGGCCACGCTCATAATAGAAGTGAAGACACTGACGCCTGAACCGCAAATCGAACTCACGGGCCCTGGCATCGAAACTGTACACTATTTCGAGGTCACGCCGTTGGCCTCGCCGTTCTGGAATCAGATGGTCGACATGCGCGAGGCTTTTCCCCTTGGAATCGATGTCCTCTTCGTGGCGCAAGGGGCGATCGCCGCGATCACGCGCTCCACCCGGCTCCGCATGATGGAGGCCGCCTGATGTATGTGGCGGTCAAGGGCGGGGAAAAGGCCATCGATGCCGCCCATCGGCTGCTCGCCGAAGAGCGCCGCGGCGATCCCTCTATACCGGAGCTCTCCCTTGAACAGATTTGCGGGCAGCTGACGCTCGCCGTCGACCGCGTCATGAACGAAGGCTCGCTTTACGACCGGGAGCTGGCGGCCATCGCCATCAGGCAGGCGCGCGGCGACCTGATCGAGGCGATCTTCCTGTTGCGGGCGGCCCGAACCACAATGCCGCGCTTCGGTTATGCAGAACCGCTCGAGACCTCCGCCATGCACGCGCGCCGGCGCATTTCCGCCGCCTTCAAGGATATTCCCGGCGGCCAGATCCTGGGCCCGACCTTCGACTACACGCACCGGCTACTTGAGGCAGAGTCAACCTCCGCTCCGGCAACACAAGCGGAAGTTCCTCTGGCGCCCGCGATGCCGAAAGTCATGGCGCTTCTCGGCGCTGAAGGATTGATCGAGACGCCGCCTCGTCCAAATGGCGCTCCGGGCGACATCACCCAGGATGCCGTATCCTTCCCCATGGCCCGCGACCAGCGCCTGCAATCTCTTGCGCGTGGCGATGAGGGCTTCCTCCTGGCGCTCGCCTATTCAACGCAACGGGGCTACGGCCGCACCCATCCCTTCGCGGGCGAGATCAGGCTGGGCGAAGTTGAAATCGAATTTGTGCCGGAGGAACTGGGTTTCGCCGTGGTGATCGGCGAGGTGACGCTGACCGAATGCGAGATGATCAATCAGTTCATGGGCTCGCCCGGTGTTCCACCACAGTTTACGCGGGGCTACGGCCTGGCGTTCGGCCAAAGCGAGCGCAAGGCCATGGCCATGGCGCTGGTCGACCGCTCGCTCCGCGCCGGCGAACTGGCTGAGGAACGGGTGGCGCCCGCGCAGGATGAGGAGTTCGTCATTTCCCATTGCGACAATGTGCAGGCCACCGGCTTCGTCGAGCACCTGAAGCTACCGCACTATGTCGATTTCCAGGCGGAGCTTGTGCTGCTTCGGCAACTGCGCGGTCGCGCTCAAGAGATCATGAAGGAGGCGGCGGAATGACGGTGCCCGCCTACAATTTCGCCTATCTCAACGAACAGACCAAACGCATGATCCGCCGCGCCATCCTCAAGGCCGTGGCGATCCCCGGCTACCAAGTGCCCTTCGCCAGCCGGGAAATGCCCATGCCCCAAGGGTGGGGCACGGGCGGCGTGCAGGTGACGGCGGCGATCCTGACACCCGAGGACACGCTGAAAGTCATCGACCAGGGTGCTGACGATACGACCAACGCCGTTAGCATCCGCCAGTTCTTCGTCAAGACCGCGGGCGTCGCCACAACCGAAGCCACCACGGAGGCAACCGTCATCCAGACGCGCCACCGCATTCCGGAAACACCCCTCACCGAAAAACAAACGCTTGTCTTCCAGGTGCCGATCCCCGAACCCCTGCGCTTTCTGGAGCAGCGCGAAACAGAAACCCGCAAGATGCATGCGCTCGAAGAATACGGCGTCATGCATGTAAAACTCTATGAGGACATCGCCCGCTTCGGCGAAATCGCCACGACCTACGCCTATCCCGCGAAAGTCAATGGCCGCTATGTCTTCGATCCCTCGCCCATCCCCAAATTCGACAATCCGAAACTCGACAACTGCCCCGCCCTTCAGCTCTTCGGCGCGGGCCGCGAGAAGCGCATCTATGCAGTGCCGCCCTATACCGCCGTCAAAAGCCTCGATTTCGAAGACCACCCCTTCAGCGTGCAAAGCTGGGACAAGCCGTGCGCCATCTGCGGTGCCAGCGACTGCTTCCTCGATGAAATCGTCACCGACGACAAAGGCGGCCGGATGTTCGTCTGCTCGGACACGGACCATTGCGGCAAGCGCCAGAGGGCCGCATGACGCCATTGCTCTCCGTGACCGGCGTCTGCAAAAACTATGGCGCGCGCGTCGGCTGCGCGGATGTGTCCTTCGATCTCTGGCCGGGAGAAGTTCTCGCCATCGTCGGCGAGTCCGGTTCGGGCAAGACCACGCTGCTCAAATGCATTTCCGGGCAAATGGAGGCGAGCAGCGGCAGCGTATATTATACAACGCGCGACGATCGCCGCGTGGCGCTCGATGCCATGAGCGAGGCGGAGCGGCGCTTTCTCATGCGCACCGACTGGGGCTTCGTGCATCAGGACGCGCGCGAGGGCTTGCGCATGGGCGTGTCGGCGGGTGCCAATGTCGGCGAGCGGCTGATGGCGGTGGGCGAACGCCACTACGGCCGCATCCGGGGCGCGGCACTCGATTGGCTCGCTCGCGTCGAGATCACAGGCGACCGCATCGACGATAGTCCCTGGTCTTATTCCGGCGGCATGCGGCAACGGCTCCAGATCGCGCGCAATCTGGTCACCGCACCGCGTCTTGTCTTCATGGATGAGCCAACCGGCGGGCTCGACGTTTCCGTGCAAGCGCGGTTGCTCGATCTGCTGCGCGGATTGGTGCGCAAATTGGGTCTTGCGGCGGTGATCGTCACCCACGATCTCGCGGTCGCCCGGCTCCTGTCGACTCGCATGCTGGTCATGCAAGGCGGACGGGCGATCGAAACTGGTCTTACCGACCAAATCCTCGAAGACCCGCAGGAGCCCTATACGCAGTTGCTGGTGTCCTCGGTTTTGCAGGTGTGATTCAATGACGGCCATTCTCAAGATCGAAGGTCTTTGCAAGGAGTTCACGCTGCATCAGCAGGGCGGCGTCCGCATTCCCGTACTGGATGGCGTCTCACTTCAGGTGGACGAAGGCGAGACCGTCGCCGTCACCGGCGCTTCGGGCCGCGGCAAGAGTTCGTTGCTGAAACTCATCTATGGAACCTATCTGGCAACGCGGGGCGCTATTCACGTGCGTCATTGCGGCGGGTGGGTTCAAACAATCCGCGCGGCCCCCCGCGCGATGATCGAGCTTCGGCGCCAGACCATCGGCTATGTGACGCAGTTTCTGCGGGTGATCCCGCGCGTCCCCGCGCTCGAAATCGTGGCCGAGCCATTGATCGAGCGGGGCATGGAACCCTCCCTTGCCGCGGAGCGCGCCTCGCACCTGCTGGCGCGCCTCAACATTTCCGAAAAGCTCTGGGGCCTCTCGCCCATGACCTTCTCCGGCGGTGAGCAGCAGCGCGTCAATATCGCCAGGGGCTTCGCGGTGCACCATCCCATCCTGTTGTTGGATGAACCCACGGCATCCCTTGACGACGACAACCGCCACCGGGTGCTGGCGCTGGTGGAAGAGGCACGCGCCGCCGGCAGCGCCATTCTCGCCGTGTTCCACGATGAGGCCGAACGCCGCCGCGTGTGCAGCCGCGAAGTTCACCTGTAAAAAATAAAACGTCACGGAGCCGTTAGATCACCGTCACACTGAGTCACTAGGGACTCAAGCCAGCGGCGAAGGAGTTGCAGTGTGACTTCAATAAACGTCTCACAGATGAGCAAGACCTTCGGCAGCGGCGCACGGGCGCTCGACTGCGTCGATCTCGCCATTGCCCCCGGTGAAATGGTGGCCCTCATCGGCGCGTCGGGCTCGGGAAAATCCACTCTCATCCGCCACATCGCGGGGCTTCTTCCTGCGGACACCGGCAACCCATGCTCCGTCAGGGTCGCCGATCGCGTGGTTCAGGCAAGAGGCCGGATCGCCGGCGATGTGCGCGACATCCGCCGCCAGATCGGCGTGATCTTCCAGCAGTTCAACCTGGTAGGGCGGTTATCGGTCTTGACCAACGTCTTGACCGGCCGGCTCGGTCAATTGCCGCCGCTCCACGGCGTGCTCGGCTTCTTCCCGTTGGACGACCAGCGCCGCGCCATGCGGGCGCTTGAGCGCGTCGGCATCGCGTCAACGGCGCGCCAGCGCACCTCGACCTTGTCCGGCGGCCAGCA
>JBGTJO010000261.1:0-7724 GCA_041745135.1 Aestuariivirga sp.
CCGGTGCTGAGGATGCGATCCTCGCCGGCCACGGCACGCTCGATGAACTCCCCATCGTCATCGCGGTGCAGGATTTCGCCTTCATGGGCGGCTCGCTTGGCATGGCCGCGGGCGAAGCCATCATCGCCGCCATGCGCGCAGCGGTCGAGCGGAAGTCCCCCTTCGTCTTTTTCGTCTCCTCCGGCGGCGCCCGCATGCAGGAGGGCGTGCTCTCGCTCATGCAATTGCCGCGCACCACGGTGGCCGTGCAGGAACTCCGCCTGGCCAAGCTCCCCTACATCGTCGTCCTCACCCATCCGACCACGGGCGGCGTCACCGCCTCCTACGCCATGCTGGGAGACATCCAGATTTCCGAGCCGGGCGCGCTCATCGGTTTCGCCGGCCAGCGCGTCATCGAGCAGACGATCCGCGAAAAACTCCCCGCCGGTTTTCAGCGCGCCGAATATCTCGAAGAGCACGGCATGGTCGACATGGTGGTGCACCGCCACCAGATGCGCGAAACCGTAAGCCGCGTGGCCCGCATGCTGATGAAAGCCCCCGAGCTGCCTACCCTCAACGGCGCAGCGCTGGTTCCCGCCGAACAAGCCGAAGCCGCAGAATAATGATTTCTGTTTTCCGTCATCCCAGCGAAAGCTGGGTCGAAGCGGGATTCCGGCTTTCGCCGGAATGACGGAATAAAGTGATGCCCCCAAGCGACGCCATTCTGACGCGGCTTCTCACGCTGCATCCCAAGATCATCGATCTGAGCCTCGAGCGCATGTGGCGCATCCTCGAAGGCCTGGGCAATCCGCAAACCAAGCTCCCGCCCGTCATCCATGTGGCCGGCACCAATGGCAAGGGCTCGACCTTAGCCATCCTCCGCGCCATCCTCGAAGCGGCGAACCTCAAGGTCCATTGCTACACCTCGCCCCATCTGGTGAAGTTCCACGAGCGCATCCGCCTTTCCGGCGAACTCATCGCCGAGTCCCACCTCTCCGCCCTGCTGGAGGAATGCGAGCGCGCCAATGAAGGCGCCGCAATCACCTTCTTCGAGATCACCACGGCGGCCGCCTTCCTCGCCTTCGCGCGCGAGCCTGCCGATTATCTCATCCTCGAAGTGGGCCTGGGCGGCAGGCTCGATGCCACCAATGTCATCGATGCCCCCCGCCTCTCCATCATCACCACCGTCGATTACGATCACCAGCACTATCTCGGCGACACGCTGACGGAAATCGCCCACGAGAAGGCCGGCATCCTGAAGCGCGGCTGCCCCGCCATCATAGGCCCCCAGCCCGATGAAGCCCGAGCCGAGATCGAGCGCGTGGCCGCCCGCGTGGGAGCGCCACTTCACATCGCCAATCAGGATTGGCAGAGCTTCGAGCAGCATGGCCGCCTCGTCTTTCAGGATGAAGCGGGCCTGCTCGATCTGCCGCTGCCGCATCTGCAAGGCCGCCACCAGGTCGACAATGCGGGAAACAGTTTAGCCGCCATCCGCGAGCTTGCCGATCCCCGCGTGACCGACGCCCACATGGCGCAGGGCCTGAAGCAGGTCACCTGGCCCGCCCGCATGCAGCGCCTGAGCGCCGGGCGCCTCGCATCCCATGTGGCGGCGGAAGCCGAACTCTGGCTCGATGGTGGGCACAATCCCTCCGCCGGCCGCGTGCTGGCGCAAGCCTTCTCCGATTTGAACGACCGCCACTCGCGCCCGCTTGTGCTGGTGTGGGGCATGCTCAACACCAAGGATGCGGGAGCCTTCATCGGCGCCTTCGCCGGCATGGCCCACCGCGTCGTGGCGCTGACGATCCCCGGCGAAGAAAACGCGGTTGCCGCCGAAACCCTGGCCGAAATCGCCAGAAGCCGCGGCCTCCCCGCCGAAACCGCCGTGACCCTCGAAGCCGCCCTCCGCCAAGCCTCGCTGATAACCCCCGCCCCCCGCATCCTCATCTGCGGCTCTTTATACTTGGCCGGCCGCGTCCTCGCCGCACACACCTGACTGACGCCCAATTGGGGCAAACCATCTCTTAACGAATTTCCCGCAGTAATTGCGGTCGACATGATGCCTCAACCCAGCCGCGAACTCCTCTCCCGGCCTTCCTTAACGGAGGTTGCCTCTTACAAGTCCCTGGGTTTCGACAAATTCGAAAATGAGCGTCTTGCGGCCATCGCCCATTACGATGTGCTCGACACGCCAAGAGAAGAAGCTTTCGACAGAATCACCCGGCTCGCGCAGAAGCTTTTTCAGGTCCCTATCTCCGTGGTCACGATCATCGATGCCCACCGTAGCTGGTTCAAATCCTGTCACGGCCTGGAGGGGCAAGAGGCGCCCCGGGAGCACGCTTTCTGCAATCTCACCATCCGCGAACATTTACCTCTTGTCGTCTTGGATGCGACCAAGGACGAGCGATTTGCCCAAAATCCATTCGTGACCGCGCCCAATGGCGTCCGTTTTTATGCGGGCATCCCCCTCCACACGCGTGACGGCTACAACATTGGAACCCTCTGCATCGTGGATACGAAGCCCAGGGAATTCGATGCCGCGCAAGTTTCCCTGCTCGTCGATTTGGCGCGGATGGTGATGTCGGAGATGGAGCTTCGCCTGCTGGCCACCACCGATAGCCTCACAGGGACGCTATCAAGACGTGCTTTCAACGAAGCTGCAACCCGGGCCGCGGCGCTCGCGATTCGCCATCGCCATGATCTAAGTTGCATCGTTTGGGATCTGGATCGTTTCAAAGCGATCAACGATACCTACGGTCATTCGGTTGGCGACACTGTTCTAATCAAGACCGTCAAAGCCTGCATTGCGGAGCTGCGGCAAACCGACTCGGTGGGCAGAATGGGCGGAGAGACATTCGCGGTATTGCTGCCGAACACGAAACGGACCGAAGCCCTCAAGGTCGCCGAGAAGCTGCGCAACGCCGTGGAACAATTGCAAGTCGTAGTCGGCGAAAAGCTGGTCTCTTTCACGGCGAGCTTTGGAGTAGGCTCTTTAGAAGGGGCGACAAACGACGCCCAAACCCTGCTTGAACACGCGGGACTGGGCCTCCACAAAGCGAAAGCCAATGGACGTAACCGCAGCGTCATGTGGTCGGATCCCGACAATCCCATGATTTTCCAGAAACGGCGCGTGTTGAAGGCGGGTCAGATTCATTTCAACGGCCGCACCTCCGTGATCGATTGCACTGTTCGAACCATGTCGGACGAGGGCGCAGGGATAGACGTCATCAGTTCGGCAATGGTCCCAAAACACTTTGAACTCGCAATCAAGGCCGACGATTTCCGAAAAAGCTGCAAGGTACTCTCGCATTCTGAAAAGCACATTGAGGTGGCGTACTGTTAAGTTGGCAGGTGATCGCTTTAGCGAGAAGACCGACCCCGTCTCGCACGTTATTCGGCAACAGCGGCGGCAGAAATTTATACGATTGGTGGCTCGGGATATTCGTCCCATGTTTTTCCATAATAGGTACGTCCCGAGGCTTTTTTGTTTGGCCCGCCCCATTGCTTAAAAAAGAATGCCGTATCGTGCTTGCGGCATTGTGCTTTTATATCCGTGACCCACTTTTTTTTGATTGGCCTCGAGCCGGGTCCGGACTCTCCGCCCACAATCGCCCAATGAATGCCAGAAAGATCTACCTTCCCAACCGGACCTAAGAGAGGTTCAAAAGAAACAAACCTGATTGTCGCTGGCGTAGACCTGAGGATTGCAACGCGCTCGATATACTTTTCGTTTTCAACCGATGTGCCAAGCCAGATATGAGGCGCTGCGCCTAAGCCTAGTGTTTCGACAACGTGTCTCATGTTGTCGGGCCGTTTTGTAAGGATTTGGTAGACGTGCTGGTCAGCCTTCAGCATTGTCTTCCATATCGCCTCAACAAATTCGGCTGGTACGCCATCTTGAAAAAGATCAGACATAGAGTTTACGAATATCTTGCGAGGCTTTTTCCAGCGTAGCGGGATTTCAAGCGCTTGTTCGATGAGTTTGATTTTACCTGTCCAAACTGGACGGCCTCCGCTCTTGCGCGTGGTGCCACGGTAGGAAGGATGGTCCATGGCCTGTAGGCGCGCCGCCATGCGCATCGCGTAACAGTTGGTGCAACCTGGTGACATCATGGTGCACCCCGCGATCGGATTCCAGGTTGCATCAGTCCATTCGATGTCAGACAGACCCGCCATTATCTTCGCCGCATTATGTCTTTTGCTACTCTACCAGCAAGTTTGCGCGCCGCTTCACTTTCGTTCGAACAAGCGAATATCAGTGAGTACCAATGTCCTCCCTGTTTGCCCAGAGGCAACCACTCATCCAAAACAATTCCTTTGAAAATTGATTTCATCCTCCGAATCATAAATCGAGTGACAGCATCCGCCGTCGCAATCTTCCGCCTCGTTTCATCCATTTGATCAATCATGTCCGGTTGTTCTGACGGCGCTGTAAATGCGTCGAACCAACTGTTGTCACCGAATAACTCATTAAGCGAGGCCTCGGCTTCCTTGCGCACTGCTGCATTTTTCGAAAGCTGTCTAACGACACCAAGCCCGGCAGGAAAGAGATACCACAGATCGCTACCCTCAGTAGTCGCAATGGTCTTGATCGTCGACCATCGAACCTGATTTCCATAGGGATCAAGGAAGAATACCGTTCGATCATTTCGACCAATGTCTTGTTCACAATATTTTTGAACCACGTTGTTGGCGTCACCTTGTCGAATATGGATGTTAGGTGCCAATTGTGGAAACTCCTCACGTAGTTTGCCAAGCGCCGATACGTGCGAGCGCTTTGCATCGGAGAAAAAATATCGATCAAAGGGAATTGGAATTCTTAAGGATCGCCGCGCTGAGCCCTCAATCACGCTCTCTAAATCCACCATACCTTCAAAGAGGGGCAAACTATCGCCGTGAGGGATTTCCCCAGTACCAGCAAAGGCGTCAAAATAGTTGATTCGGAATTTCCCCGAGAGTGCGCGGGTGTAAAAAGCTAGATAGTCCGCAACGGTTTTGAGTTTGTGGACTGTCGACCTATTTCCGAACGACTGCTGCGGCATAAAAGTCCTCTGGAACATTTATAGAACATAAATTCCATGAAATGCAACAAGCAGAAAGGCGGATCACGAGGAAGACACGCGTCCGCACAGCCGATCCTGCTGATAACTGACGTTCAGCCAGCGTCTGGACCCAACAAAAAGCCAATTTCCCTCTTGACACTTTATTCCTACTATGCTTATATCCCTACTGTCTCTTTCCCAAGAGGGGCGGTTCGCGAGCCGTCGTTAATCGGGGAAAGGGATGCGGGGCCTGAAATTGGAATGTTACGGAACGCTTCATAACCAGGGACCAGCTCACCATCCCCGGGTTGCCCGTGCCGGCAACCCCTCCTTAAGTGGATCAAGGAGGAAGAAGTGATGCAAATCCCGAATTCCTCCGTAAGTCGATGGTGGCACCGGTCAAAATCCGCGGGCGCGGGCGGTGCGAGGTACCGCCTTCTCCTCTTCTATCCGCGGTGAAGCGCTGCCTGCGCCTCCCCTCGCTCGCTCAAGGAAGCGGGCCAAACAAAACTCCAAAACCAACCGATGGCGAAGCCATGCCCAAACGGCAAGGAAACCCCCGATGCTCTACGAACTCGAATGGCAAACCCCCCATGAAACGCCCAACGGCTACACCGTCCCCCAATGGGTCGCAGCCGTGCGCTGGTTCGAGGAGAACGGCTGGCTCCGCGACCCTGCTCACGATGAGTGGCCAGCCGACCCAAACCATCCCGCCAACCGCTCGCGGGCGCTCGATAACCGTCTCTGCCCGCCGCTCTGCTGGCGCAAGCGCTGCCGCCGCCGCGGAGAATGGCGCTGCCCGCACCGCATGCCGCTCGCCGTCCGCGAATTCATGCCGGAACTGAGCGTCCACCTCACCAATCTCTGTGGCGATCCGCAAGTCCATCTGGGGCCCGTCAATCCCGACAAGATGGTGATCCTCGCCGATGTTTTCGGCCGCGCCGCCAAGCCTCCAGCCAATCGCCTGAGCCGGCTTCCTCTTGCGGAAGCCCTGGAGGTCGAACATAAAGATTCCTTTATATTCGATTGCTCCGGCCGGAAGCCGCTGCTATAGCGCCGCCACACCTGCGAAGGAACTCCGCCATGCCCGATCATCACGTCGCCGACATCAAGCTCGCCTCCTGGGGCCGCAAGGAAATGGAGATGGCGGAGGTTGAAATGCCAGGCCTCATGGCCACGCGCGCCGAATACAAAGCAAAGCAGCCCTTGAAGGGCGCCCGCATCTCCGGCTCCCTCCACATGACGATCCAGACCGCCGTCCTCATCGAAACGCTGAAGGCGCTCGGCGCCGACGTCCGCTGGGCCTCCTGCAACATCTATTCAACACAGGATCACGCCGCCGCCGCCATCGCCGAAGCCGGCATTCCCGTATTCGCGTTCAAGGGCGAAACGCTCCAACAATATTGGGAATACACCGCGAAGATTTTCGAATGGCCAAACGGCCAGATGACCAACATGATCCTCGACGATGGCGGCGATGCAACGCTCTATATCCTGCTCGGCGCGAAAGCGGAGAAGGATGCAAAGCTCATCGCCAATCCCGCCAGCGAAGAGGAAGAATGCCTCTATGCGCAAATCGCCAAGCGCATCAAGCAAAGCCCCGGCTGGTTCGCGCACGCGCGGGATGCCATCATCGGCGTCACCGAAGAAACCACAACCGGCGTCCACCGCCTCTATGACATGCAGAAAAAAGGCGAGCTGCCCTTCCCCGCGATCAACGTCAACGACAGCGTCACCAAATCCAAATTCGACAACAAATACGGCTGCCGCGAATCCCTGGTCGACGCCATCCGCCGCGGCACCGATGTGATGATGGCGGGCAAGGTCGCCGTCGTCTGCGGCTATGGCGATGTCGGCAAGGGCTCGGCCCAATCATTGAAGGGTGCGGGCGCCCGCGTCGTCATCACCGAGATCGACCCCATCTGCGCGCTCCAAGCCGCCATGGATGGCTTCGCCGTGCAAACGCTCGAGGATGTGGTGGGGCACGCCGATATTTTCGTCACCGCCACCGGCAACAAAGATGTGATCACCGTCGATCACATGCGCCAGATGAAGGACATGGCCATCGTCTGCAACATCGGCCATTTCGACAACGAGATCCAGGTGGCCAGCCTCAAGAACTTCAAGACCATCAACATCAAGCCCCAAGTCGACATGATCCATTTCCCCGGCGGCAACCGCATGATCCTCCTGTCCCAAGGCCGCCTCGTCAATCTCGGCAACGCCACCGGCCATCCAAGCTTCGTCATGTCCGCCTCCTTCACCAACCAGACGCTGGCCCAGATCGAGCTTTTCACCAACGCCAAAACCGGCAAATACGAAAACGAAGTCTACGTCCTCCCCAAACACCTCGACGAGAAGGTGGCGAGCCTCCACCTCGCCAAGCTCGGCGTAAAACTGACACAGCTCCGCGACGAGCAAGCTGCCTATATCGGTGTCACCAAACAGGGCCCCTATAAGCCTGATTACTATCGCTATTGAGGGGAGCTATACCTTCGGGAGGGGCTTGATTCGAGAACGGGGACTGGATGGCGGGCGGCCTTGGCCAATTGATCGGCGGCGATCCGATAGCACTGGTCGCGGTCCTGGCCATCATGGCGGTATTCGCCTGGGCCGTCCTCGCCATCCGCCGCCTCGCGCGTGATGAACTCGCAGCCCGCCGCCGCGCCGCCGAGCTCGAAGTCCGCCTCGATGAAACCGAAGCCG
>JBGTJO010000262.1:0-15485 GCA_041745135.1 Aestuariivirga sp.
CCTAGTTCTTCAGCCGGTAACCGGTCCTGAATATCCACGCGACAATGGCCAGGCAGGCGATCAGAAAACCGGCGATGGCCAGCAGGCTGAGGCCGATATCCACATCCGAGTGGCCATAAAAGCTCCAGCGGAAACCGCTCACCAGATAAACCACCGGATTGAAGAGGCTGACCGTCTGCCAGAAGGGCGGCAGCATGTTGATGGAATAAAAACTGCCGCCCAGAAATGTGAGCGGTGTGATGATGAGGAGCGGGATGAGCTGCAGCTTCTCGAAGCCATCGGCCCAGATGCCGATGATGAAGCCGAACAGGCTGAAGGTGATGGATGTCAGCACAAGAAAGCCCAGCATCCAGAAGGGGTGCAGGATTTGCAGCGGCACAAACAGCGCCGCCGTCGCCAGAATGATCAGTCCCAGGATGATCGACTTCGTGGCGGCGGCGCCCACATAGGCGATGACGATTTCGAAATAGGAAACGGGCGCGGACAACAATTCGAAAATCGTTCCGATGAATTTCGGAAAGTAGATGCCGAAGGAGGCGTTGGCGATGCTTTGGGTGAGGAGCGAAAGCATGATGAGGCCCGGCACGATGAACGCGCCATAATTGATGCCGTCGATTTCCTGAATGCGCGAGCCGATGGCTGCGCCGAACACGACGAAGTAGAGCGATGTGGCAATCACGGGAGAGATGACGCTCTGCATCAGCGTTCGCGCGGCTCGCGCCATTTCAAATGTGTAGATGGCGCGTATGGCGTGGGCGTTCATTGCGGCTCCCGCACGAGGCTTACGAATATTTCTTCAAGCGAACTTTGCGTGGTTTCCACATCGGTGAACTCGATGCCGGCCGTTTTCACGTCGTCGAGAAAAGCTGCGATCCCGGTTTTGCCGCCCTGCGCTTCATAGGTGTGCGTGATTTCGGTGCCGCTGTCCGAAAGCTCAAGTTGATGCTTTGCCAGCTTGTCTGGAATTTTTTCAAGTGGTTCGCCCAGATGAAGCCTCAGCTGCTTCTTGCCGAGCTTATGCATCAGCGCTTTCTTGTCTTCCACGAGGATGATTTCGCCCTTGTGGATGACTCCGATCCGGTCGGCCATCTCCTCGGCCTCGTCGATATAGTGGGTAGTGAGGATGATGGTGACGCCGGTCTTGCGCAGCCCACGCACCAATTGCCACATGTCGCGCCGGAGCTCGACATCGACGCCGGCGGTCGGCTCATCGAGAAAGAGAATCTGCGGTTCGTGGGATAGCGCCTTGGCAATCAGCACCCGTCGCTTCATGCCACCGGAAAGAGTCATGATTTTGCTGTCCTTTTTGTCCCACAAGGACAAATCCTTTAGCGTCTTTTCGATGTGCGCTGGATTTGGCGCCAGTCCGAACAGACCGCGGCTGAAGCTCACCGTCGCCCACACGGTTTCGAAGGCATCGGTCGTGAGCTCCTGCGGCACAAGGCCAATCAGCGAGCGCGCCGCGCGGAACTCCGCGATGATGTCATGGCCGTTGGCCAAGACCTTTCCCTCGCTCGCATTGACGATGCCGCAGATGATGCTGATCAGCGTCGTCTTGCCAGCGCCATTGGGGCCGAGCAGGCCGAAGATCTCACCTTTCTTGATCTCAAGATTGATGTTCTTGAGAGCCTGAAATCCCGATTTATATGTTTTGGAGAGGTTCGTAACGGAAATGGCGGACGGCATCGCGCCTAGGTAGGCGAAGCTGGTGGGCGGTTCAAGAAGTCTCTAGGTCAGGACCCATAACTGAACGAAAGATTTGGATGACCGCTTCGAGCCCCTCCACGACTTTTAAGGTGGCATGGCGAACGACGGCTCTCGTGATTTGGTCGTCAAAAAGTATCAAACTCGGCGGGGTCTTGGCGAGGGCAAGCGTTTTTGCACATCAGTTAGCTTGCACGTATTCCCTGAGGGCGCGGACAAGCGGGTAGAGGTAGGTTGCCTTCGCGCCCGAAGCGGCCATGGCTTTTCGCGGCAGATGGAGTATGTGGGCTCTCTGGCGGCATTGGAATTCTCCGCACGTGCTTAAGCTTGACCACATCACCGTTATAGCCCCAACGCTGATCGAAGGGGTGTCGCATGTCCAAAATTGCCTCGGCCTCGAAGTGCCTTTCGGGACACGCCACGATTACATGGGCACCCACAATCACCGGCTACAACTCGGAAACAATGTCTATCTCGAGATCGTCGCGCTCGACCCCGCCGGTACCGAGCCAAGGCGGCCGCGTTGGTTCGGTCTCGACAATCAAGAAAAAGTCAGATCGGACTGGAACGAAGGCCGGCGCCTGCGAGGGTGGGTTGCCAGCACGGATGCGATCGATTCCGTTGTTTCAACCCGCCGTGCGATCTTCGGCGACAAGGTTCCCCTTCCGGCCGCCAACCCGGCTTTCGACTTTGCTATCCCCGAGGATGGCTCGCTCCCCCTCGACGGCGCGGCGCCCTCGATCATCGGCCACCGAGGCGAACCCACATCGATGGCTTCAATTCCCGATCTAGGTGCGCGCCTCCTTTCGCTCACCCTCGAACATCCGAATCCTGCTGCCATCGAGACGCTGTATCGTGAACTCTCCATCGATCATCCGCCTGCGATCGTCCCGGGCCCCAACGTCTGCTACCGGGCACAAATCGAGACACCGGCCGGGTTGAAAGAGTGTCCTGACCCACCCACGGGTTCAAGCGCCGGTATATGGCAGCATTCTTCCGCAGCCTCAGATGTATTATGTTTCTCGTGATCACTCAGTCTTATGAATCGGAGGTTGAAGATGCTGTACGCCGTGTTTTTCACAGATAATGCCGCCCATGCTGATGCGCGCGAACGCCTCATGCCCGCTCATCTCCGCTTCCTCGAGCAGCACCGGGGCCATGTTCGCGCTGCTGGACCACTTCAGGACGTGACCGATGGCAGCGCCGCTGGCGGGTTATGGCTGGTGGAAGCCGAAAGTCATGATGCGGTTACCGAACTCGTGCAAGCCGATCCATTCTGGCCAACGGGTCTCCGCAAGACGGTGCGCATACTGCAGTGGAGGCAAGTATTCGCCGACGGACGGCGATTGATTTGACGGCTGAGACAGACTCTAAGCCTTCGCCAAACGCTGCTGTGATTTTAGATAGTCCACGACCGAGACGGCTGCCTGCTCCGGCGAGAGCCTGGCCGTGTCCAGCGAAATCTCCGGATTCTCTGGCGTCTCATAGGCGGACGAAATGCCGGTAAAATTCTTGATCTCGCCGCGCCGAGCCTTGGCGTAGAGGCCTTTGACATCGCGCTTCTCGGCTTCGGCGAGCGAGGTGTTGACGAAAATCTCCACGAACTCGTCCTTCCCCACGCTCTCGCGCGCCATGAGGCGCTCGGCCTTGAACGGTGAAATGAACGAGACCAGCACGATCAGTCCGGCATCGACCATCAATTTCGAGACTTCCGCCACGCGGCGGATATTTTCGACGCGGTCGGCGTCGGTGAAGCCCAAATCGCGGTTGAGGCCGTGGCGCACATTGTCGCCGTCGAGCAGATAGGTCATGTGCCCCAGGGCGTGCAGCTTCTTCTCCACCAGGTTGGCGATGGTCGATTTGCCAGCCCCCGAAAGCCCCGTGAACCAGAGGACCGTCGGCCGTTGCCCCGCCTTGGCGGCGCGGGAGGCCTTGTTCACATCGAGCGCCTGCCAATGGATATTGGCCGCACGGCGAAGCGCGAAACGGATCAACCCCATGCCGACCGTGGTATTGGAGAAGCGGTCGATGAGAATGAAGGATCCAAGGTCGCGATTCTCCGCATACGGAGCAAAAGGAATGGGGCGGTCGAGCTCGAGGTTGCACACGCCGATTTCGTTGAGCGTCAGGTTCTTGGCCGCCACATGGTCCATGGTGTTGACATTGACCTTGTGCTTCAGCTCCTCGAGCGTTCCCGGAATCTGCGCAGCACCCGCCTTGATGATATAGGAGCGGCCGGGCAGCATGGGCTCGTCCCCCATCCACAGTATGTCCACTTCGAACTGGTCCGAGACTTCAACCGGATCGTCGGCCACGCAGATGACATCGCCCCGGCTGACATCGACCTCATCCTTCAAGGTTACTGTCAGTGACTGACCTGCAAGGCCCGCGCTCAGGTCGCCATCGAAGCTCACTACGCGGTCGATGATTGAGGTCCGTGCGGACGGCATGATCTTCACCGGATCGCCGGGATGCACCGCGCCGCTGACGATCAAGCCGGAGAAGCCGCGGAAATTCTGGTTGGGGCGGTTCACCCATTGCACCGGCATGCGGAAAGGCTTGCCCGCGAGATCGTCTCCAACCGGCACCGTTTCCAGATGCGCCATCAGCGTTGAGCCGTGATACCAGGGCATCTTCGCCGAGCGGTCGATGACATTGTCGCCGGCGAGCGCCGAAAGCGGGATCACCGTCACATCGCCAGCGCCAAGGCCGCGCGCGAATTCGCGGTAGTCCTCTTCGATCTTCTCGAAGACATCCTGGCGATAGCCCATGAGGTCCATCTTATTGACGGCCACGACAAGATGCTTGATGCCGAGCAGAGTCGCGATGAATGTGTGGCGGCGCGTCTGGGTGAGCACGCCCTTCCGCGCATCGATAAGGATGACGGCGAGATCGGCGGTGGAGGCGCCCGTCGCCATGTTGCGCGTATATTGCTCATGGCCCGGCGTGTCGGCGACGATGAATTTGCGCTTGTCGGTAGTGAAAGCCCGGTAGGCCACGTCGATGGTGATGCCCTGTTCCCGCTCTGCCGCAAGTCCGTCGACGAGCAGCGCGAAATCGAGATTGCCCCCTTGCGTCCCCATCTTCTTCGAGTCCGCCTCAAGGGCGGAAAGCTGATCCTCGAACAGCATCTTTGCTTCATAGAGCAGCCTGCCGATGAGCGTCGATTTGCCGTCATCGACGGAGCCGCAGGTGATGAAGCGCAGAAGATCCTTCTTCTCCTGAGATTGCAGATAAGCTTCGACGTCGCCGCCGGTAAATTCGATGAAGCGGCCCATCACGCGTTCCTCACCCTGAGGTGCGGGCGGAACGCGAGCCTCGAAGGATCTGGTTGAATCAGTTCGATCTGTGGCCGATGTTTCGAGGCTTTGCCGAAGGCAAAGCACCTCGGCATGAGGGCAACTTTCACCATCAGAAATAGCCCTCCTGCTTTTTCTTCTCCATGGAGGCGGCCTGGTCCTTGTCGATGACGCGGCCCTGGCGCTCGGAGGAGGTGGCCACCAGCATCTCCTCAACGATGCCGAGAAGGCTGGTCGCCTCGGATTCAATGGCGCCGGTGAGCGGATAGCAGCCAAGGGTGCGGAAGCGGATTTTCTTCATCTCGGGCTTTTCGCCGGCAGCAAGACGCATGCGATCGTCATCCACCATGATCATCTGGCCGTCGCGCCAGACAATAGGTCGGGGTGCCGCGAAATACAGCGGCACGATCTCTATATTCTCGCGATGGATATATTGCCAGATGTCGAGCTCGGTCCAGTTCGACAGCGGAAAGACGCGGATCGATTCGCCCTTGTTCTTGCGGGCGTTGTAAAGATTCCACAGCTCGGGGCGCTGGTTCTTGGGATCCCAGCGGTGGCGTGTGTCACGGAAAGAGAAGATGCGCTCCTTGGCGCGGGATTTTTCCTCATCGCGCCTGGCCCCACCGAAGGCTGCGTCGAAGCCGTATTTTTCGAGTGCCTGCTTGAGGCCGTCGGTCTTCATGATCTGGGTGTGAAGGGCCGAGCCATGGTCGAACGGGTTGATGTTTTTGGCCACGCCCTCGGGATTGATGTGAACGATGAGGTCGAGGCCGAGCTTGGCGGCCGTCCTGTCGCGCATGGCGATCATGTCGCGGAACTTCCAGCGGGTGTCCACATGCATGAGTGGAAATGGCGGCTTCGCCGGATAGAACGCTTTCATGGCGAGATGCAGCATGACGGCCGAATCCTTGCCGATGGAATAGAGCATTACCGGCTTGTCGCATTCAGCGGCGACTTCGCGGATGATGTGGATCGACTCGGCCTCGAGCCGTTGCAGATGGGTGAGGGCTCCCGTTGCATTGGCCACGGGTTTGGCCGGTTCGGGCGCCGGGCCCCGCATCCATTCGCGAACCCGGTTTATGGTTCGGGTCGACGGCGAGCGCCCTTTCCTTAGATCGAATACGAAAGAAGGGTCTCCCAGCGCCTGTTTCCCCAAGGTAGTTGGGTCCAAGGCTTCACTTGCAAGGAACTGTTCAATATCTTGAAGAAAAGCTTGGGCGATCGTATCCATAATAGGTTAATGCCTATAATTACCGTGACTGTCCAGAATATTCGGCATAATTTAGGTAAAAACCTACCCAACATTCGATTGAGAAGCTGAGAGTTCCTCTCTAAAGTTCTTGAGAGGAAAAATTGCCGAAACGATCGCAAACGACAGTCATGCCTTATCAGGAGCCGCACCGCACCGGGGCGGCGCGTGGCAGGTGGCTGGAAGAGGCGATCGGCCGGGAGGTCAAACGGTTTCGCGAGAAGCTCGGCATCACCATTTCCGAATTGGCCCAGGCTGCGGATATGTCGGCCGGCATGTTGTCGAAGATCGAAAACGGCGCGACATCGCCCTCACTTGCGTCGCTTCAAGCCTTGAGCCGTGCCTTGCAAGTTCCGGTCACGGCGCTATTCCGGGGGTATGAGGAAATCCGCGACGCCAGTTTTGTGAAGGCAGGCCAAGGCCTTACCATCGAGCGCCGGGGCACCAGGGCCGGCCACCAATATCAGCTTCTCGGCCACAGTCCCCATGGTCCTTTGATGGTGGAGCCCTATCTCATAACGTTGACGCAAGCGTCAGATGTGTTTCCGACCTTCCAACACGCCGGATTGGAGTTCCTCTATATGTTAGAAGGCAACGTGGTCTACCGCCACGGCGACAAGACCTATGACATGCATCCGGGCGATGCCCTGTTCATTGACGCCGACGCGCCCCATGGCCCTGAGGAACTCCGCCAGCTTCCCATCCGCTACTTGTCCGTGATCAGCTACCGGCGCGAGGACTAATCCATTCCCCTAGTGCAAAAATAATTCCTGACAGTTGAAAATAGTTTCGGCGCCTGTTATCTACCATTCAGCGAGGTGGATCATGTGCGGGATCGTCGGACTTTATCTCAAGAACCCCAAGCTTCAGCCGAAGCTCGGCGCCATGTTCAAACCGATGCTCATCGAGATGACAAACCGTGGGCCCGACTCCGCAGGTGTGGCCATTTATCGGAATCCGGTGAAAAAGAATGAGGTGAAGTTTTCACTCGCCCACGATGATCCAGCCTATGACTGGAGGAAGCTTTGCGCAGGCCTTGAAAAGTCGCTGAAGTGCGACGCCACGATCAGGAAAATCGGCAACCACTGCATCCTGGTGACCAACGCCAAGGAAGCAGCGGTGGAAAAGTGGCTCGAAAGGCATCACCCTGAAGTGCGCGTCGTGGGCTCGGGGCATACCATCGAAATTTTCAAAGAGGTGGGTTTGCCAGCCCAGGTCTATGACAAGTTCGATCTCGATGAAGCCAAGGGCACGCACATCATCGGCCACACCCGCATGGCCACTGAAAGTGCGGTCACCACGGCGGGCTCGCATCCCTTTGCAACCGGAGCCGATCTTTGCCTCGTGCACAATGGTTCGTTGTCGAACCACAATCGCCTGCGCGAAAATCTCAGGCGCGAAGGCATGGAGTTTCAGACCGAGAACGATACCGAGGTCGCGGCAGCTTACATGACGTGGAAATTGCGCGGCGGCGCCACGCTCAAAGAGGCGCTCGAGGACGGTATCGAGGACCTCGATGGCTTCTACACATTTCTCGTTGGAACCGCGGACGGTTTCGCGGTGGTGCGCGATCCCATTGCCTGCAAGCACGCGGTAATGGCGGAGACCGGTGACTGGGTCGCGATGGCCACCGAATACCGCGCCATCGCTCATTTGCCGGGCGCAGATGACGCAAAAATATGGGAACCGGAACCGGCGACGATCTACACCTGGGGCGGACACGCATGAACGAGCTCGATCTGGGCAAGGAAGGCGTTACCGGTATCAACCAGCGCCTCTATGGGCTGCCGAAGAATACCAATGAGCGCCATTGGTCGATCAGGAACCCGATGGGGCAGCATGCGATTGCCTGCGGCCTCGATGCTCCGCTGCATGTGGAGGTCCATGGCCATGTGGGCTTCTATTGCGGCGGCATGAACAAGGAAGCGGAACTGATCGTGCATGGTCATGCGGGTGTTGGCGTCGCCGAAAACCTTATGTCGGGGCTGGTGTGGATCAAGGGCAACGCTTCTGAATCCGCGGGCGCCACTGGCAATGGCGGGCTGCTCATCATCGATGGCGATGCGTCCTCGCGCTGCGGGATTTCCATGAAGGGGATCGACATCGTTGTCGGAGGGTCGGTCGGCCACATGTCGGCGTTCATGGCCCAGCGCGGCAATCTCGTGGTGTGTGGCGACGCGGGCGATGCGCTTGGCGACTCAATCTATGAAGCGCGGCTCTATGTGAAGGGCAAGGTCGCGAGCCTTGGTGCTGATTGCATCGAGAAGGAGGTGAGGGAAGAACATCTCGCCGATCTTGCGCGGCTTCTTGAACGCGCGGAACGCAAGGACAATCCGGCGGATTTCCGCCGTTACGGTTCGGCGCGCAAGCTCTACAATTTCAATGTCGATCACGCCGATGCGTATTAACCGTTTATCCGTCACCCCAGCGAAAGCTGAGGTCCCGGTTGGATCAAAGCGGGATTCCGGCTTTCGCCGGAATGACGGAATTTTGGAATAACGAAATAAGATGGAAAAAACACCTCCTACCCTTCCCCGCAAATCGGCGACCTTTGACGATTATACGCTGTCGGAAATCCGCCGCGCGGCGACGACGGGCATCTATGATATTCGCGGTGCGGGCGCCAAGCGCAAGCTGCCGCATTTCGACGATCTGTTGTTTCTCGGCGCTTCGATCTCGCGCTATCCGCTGGAAGGCTACCGCGAGAAATGCGGAACCGATGTGACACTCGGTACGCGCTTCGCCAAGAAGCCCATAGAACTTAAAATCCCGATCACCATTGCCGGCATGAGCTTCGGCTCGCTGTCCGCGCAGGCGAAAGAAGCCTTGGGCCGGGGCGCATCGATGGCGGGCACCTCGACGACGACAGGCGATGGCGGCATGACGCCTGAGGAGCGCGGCCAGTCGAAACAGCTTGTCTATCAATATCTCCCCTCGCGTTATGGCATGAACCCGGATGATCTGCGCAAGGCGGACGCTATCGAAGTGGTGGTGGGCCAGGGAGCGAAGCCGGGCGGCGGCGGCATGCTGCTGGGGCAGAAGATTTCGGACCGCGTGGCCGCCATGCGTTGCCTGCCCAAGGGCATCGACCAGCGCTCCGCCTGCCGCCATCCCGACTGGACGGGGCCGGACGATCTTGAAATCAAGATTCACGAACTCCGTGAGATCACCTCCTGGGAAAAACCCATCTATGTGAAGGTCGGCGGCACGCGGCCCTATTACGATGTGGCGCTGGCGGTGAAGGCAGGCGCCGATGTGGTGGTGCTGGATGGAATGCAGGGCGGCACGGCAGCTACGCAGGAAGTTTTCATCGAGCATGTGGGCATTCCAACCCTTGCCTGCATCCGCCCGGCTGTCCAGGCCCTCCAGGATCTCGGCATGCATCGCAAGGTGCAGCTCATCATCTCAGGCGGCATTCGCAACGGCGCCGATGTGGCGAAGGCCCTGGCCCTTGGCGCGGACGCAGTCGCGATCGGCACGGCGGCCCTCGTCGCTCTCGGCGACAATGACCCGCACCTCGAGGAGGAATATCGCGCGCTCGGCACCACGGCGGGTGCTTACGATGATTGGCATGAGGGCCGCGATCCCGCCGGCATCACCACGCAGGATCCGGTATTGGCGGCGCGGCTAGATCCCGTGAAGGCGGGGCGGCGGCTCTCCAACTATCTCAAAGTAATGACGCTTGAAGCTCAGACCGTGGCGCGAGCCTGCGGCAAAAGTCATCTGCACAATCTGGAACCCGAGGACCTTTGTGCGCTCACCGTCGAAGCGGCCGCGATGGCCCAGGTGCCGCTGGCGGGCACAAACTGGATTCCTGGAAAGAGCGGTTACTGAGATGGCGAACTACACGGCCACCATCAGCTGGCGGCGCGGCGAAGGCGAAGCCTTCACCGACAACCGTTACGGCCGCGGTCATGAATGGTCTTTCGACGGCGGCGTTAAAGTCCGCGCTTCCTCATCGCCCCATGTGGTGCCGAAATTCTCCGACCCCGCCGGCGTCGATCCCGAGGAAGCCTTCGTCGCCAGCTTGGCGAGCTGCCATATGCTGGTTTTCTTGTATCTCGCGGCGAAGAAAGGCCTGGCTGTCGAAAGTTATGTGGATGAAGCGGAAGGCAAGATGGGCAAGAATGCCAAGGGAAAGCTGTATGTCAGCGAAGTGACGCTGCATCCCCGCGTGTCCTGGGGCGGCAAGGCTCCCGATCGCGCCACGCTCGATCACCTCCACCACGAAGCTCACGAGGGATGCTTCATCGCCAACTCGGTTCTGACGAACGTGCGCTGTGAGCCGGTGGTTTGAGATTTCCCCCTTTCCGTCATTCCAGCGAAAGCTGGAATCCCGCTTTCAGATGAGACAAATGTTTCATAGAAGCGGGATTCCGGCTTTCGCCGGAATGACGGGTGGGGCAGAGCGGCGATTGCTGGTTGGGAGAAACAAATGGAACTGACCGTACTTGCGATTTTTGCGGGCGCCTTGTTTCTCAATGCCGGGTCGCCGGGGCCGAGCATCGCCGCACTGGTGGCGCGCGTGCTGACGGGCGGCTGGCAGAGTGTATTGCCGTTTCTCGCGGCCATGTGGATCGGCGAGGCCGTGTGGCTCACCATGGCCGTCGCCGGCCTGAGCTTTGTGGCGCAAACCTTCCATTGGGCTTTCGTCATTCTGAAATATTGCGGTGTGGCCTTCCTGCTCTATCTCGCTTACCGCATGTGGACGGCGCCCGCGGAAGTGAAGGAAGGCACCATTCCTTCCGGCGATTCATCCCTCCGCCTGTTCATGACGGGCATGGCGATCACGCTCGGCAATCCCAAGCTCATGGTATTCTACGTGGCGCTGCTGCCCTCGATTGTCGATCTCGCGCGGATTTCGCTGATCGGCTGGGCGGAACTTACGGCCACCATGATGCTGGTTCTGATGATCACCGATCTCGCCTGGGTGGCGCTGGCCGCGCAGGCCAGGCGCTGGCTCAGAAGCCCGCGCGCAGTCAAAATCGCCAATCGCGCCAGCGCCACCGCCATGGGCGGTGCTGCGGTCGTGATCGCGACACGCTAAAATCAATGAAGCAACGGGAGTAAACGATGGCGGGGGATCTGGCGAAATACGCCAAGGACAACAGGATCAAGTTCTTCCTTTTCAACTTCACCGATCTCTTCGGCGTGCAGCGGGCGAAACTCGTTCCCGCCGAAGCGGCGGGCAAGATGCAGAAGGCGGGTGCGGGCTTTGCGGGCTTTGCGACCTGGCTCGACCAGACGCCGGCCCATCCCGATATTCTGGTGATGCCCGATGCCAATGCCATTATCCCCCTGCCATGGCGGCCGGATGTGGCGTGGGTCGCGGGCGAGCCGTGGATGAATGGCGAACCCCTGCCGCAAGCGCCCCGCGTTGTATTGCGGAAGCTGGTGGAAAAGACCTCAAAACAGAACATGAAGCTGATGGCCGGAGTCGAACCGGAGTTTCACCTGATCACCGCCGATGGGCTGTCGGTTTCCGACCACCGCGATACACAGGAAAAACCCTGTTACGATCAGTCGGCTATCATGCGCCGCCTCGATGTCATCGCCGAAATCTGCTCGACCATGACGGAGCTTGGCTGGGGGCCCTATCAGAACGACCACGAGGATGCGAACGGCCAGTTCGAGATTAACTGGAATTTCAACGACGCGCTGACGACCGCGGACCAGCTCGCCTTCTTCAAATTCATGGTGAAGTCGATTGCCGAGAAGCATGGCCTCAGGGCGACCTTCATGCCGAAGCCCTTCATCAATCTCACCGGCAATGGCTGCCATGTGCATCTGTCCGTGTGGGACACCGCTGGCAAGACCAATCTCTTCCATGATGCCAAGGGCGAACTGGGCCTGTCGCAGGTGGCCTATCATTTTCTGGGCGGGCTCATGCACCACGCCGCGTCCATGACGGCGATCACCAATCCCACGGTCAACAGCTACAAGCGCATCAATGCGCCCCGCACGGTCTCCGGCGCCACGTGGTCGCCGAGCTCGATCACCTTCGGCGGCAACAACCGCACCCATATGGTGCGCATTCCGGACGAAGGCCGCGCCGAATACCGCCTGCCCGACAACGCCGCCAATCCATATTTGCTTCTTGCCTCGATCCTCGCTGCCGGCATGCACGGCGTCGAAGCGAAGATGGATCCGGGCAAGCGCCTCGACATCGACATGTATGCCGAGGGGCATACGGTGAAGGACGCCAGGAAACTGCCGCTCAATCTCCTCGATGCTCTGCGCAATTTCGAGCAGGACAAATATTTGCAGGAAGCGCTGGGCGCGGAGGTGTCGGCCGGTTACCTCAAGCTCAAGTACAATGAGTGGAACCAATACTGCCGCCACCTCACCCAATGGGAACGCGACACGACGCTGGATTGCTAGCTTCACCCAAAATCGTCATCCCGGCGAAAGCCGGGATCCACCTATCAACGTGAAGACTCTGCGAGAATCTTATCTTGTCTACCGCGGGCCCCGGCTTTCGCCGGGATGACGCGGTTATGTACGCCTACGGCAGAACTTTAGCCGGCCACTTCCTGCCGGTGTCCGAGATGAACGTCACCCGGTCGTTTTCCCCCGTGACATCATAGCAAACCCAGGCTGGATCGGGCGGCCACTGGGAACAGAACTGATCGCCGCGCACTTCCCAGCCGCCGTTTTGAGCCTCGGTGCCGGTCAGCTGATAAAGCGTGTCGCCGTTTGCCTTGAAGCTCTGCGTCCAGCCCGCGCCATTCTCGGTCGTCCCGGCGACCTTCTTGTCGGAGATTGCCGCCTTGATCTCATCGCCCGTAAGCTTGCGTTCTTCCGCCACCGCGATAGCGGAGAGCCCGGCCAACGCCGCCATGACGGCGGCGGTGAAGATTGTTTTACGCATGTCAGAACCTCCCTTTCCTGCACTGACTGGGTTATTTACCCAGCCGCCAGCGTATCGCTCAAGCACTCTTCGATCAACGTCCAAAATTCTCAACTTATGTGGCGATAGGCGGCGACGGTGAAGTAAGGCTCCAAGCGCGTAGCCAGCGTCAGGCCCCTGAACAGCGCCACGGCATCCTTGAAACGGCCATCGGCATAGCCCTCCGCGCCCAGTTCCTCTTTCAGGCGTTTCGTTTCCTCGGCAAGACAGGCATCGAAGAATTTGCCGGTGACGGGACCGCCGCCCGCCAACGGCAGCTTGAACTTGAGCCATTGCCAGATTTGAGCGCGCGCAATCTCCAGCGATGCCGTGTCCACCGTGCCGGAGCCGCGAAGCCAGGCTTCCATCAAGCGAATGCAGAGGCGAATGTTGTCGCGAAAGCCCTCCTCTGTTCTCGTGCCTTTGGGGATTTCCAGCAAGTCCTTCTGGCCGATCTCGGCAGTTGCCCCCGCTACGAAGAGCTGGTTCGATGTTGGCATTAGATCGTTGAAGGTCGCCATGGCCGCAGGAACGAGGCCCGGATGTGCGACGCCCGTGCCGTCAAATCCGTGACGTGCTTCGTATTCGGTGTGCTCATTCGAATGGCCGCCATCGCCGATAGCGAGGCAGCCCCGCCGATGGCAGGTTTTTATGAGGAGTGCTGAATAGGCCGCGAGAGACGCCTGCGACGGGAAGATCTGGGAGCGTTCGGGCAGCGCGAAATTCTTTCGGCGCGCAAAGGTCTTGATGATGGAGAAAAGAAATCCGGAGTGGCAGCAGCTGAGCCCCGCCATGTGATCGCGCAGTTCGAAGATGATCTCGTCCATCTCGAAGGCGGCCTGCACGGTGTCGATCTGTACCGTGGCCTTGATGGCGCCAAGTTTGAGCCCAAGGAGACTCTGCGCCAGGATGAAAATCTGGTTCCACAGCCGCGCTTCCAGGTGGCCCTCCAGTTTGGGGAGATAGAAATAGGGACCGGAGGCCTTGGCGATCGCCGTTTTGGCGTTGTGAAAGACATAGAGGCCGAAATCGAAAAACCCGGCGGCCACGGGCTTCCCGTCCACCTTCATGTGAGCTTCGTCAAGATGCAGGCCGCGCGGCCGCACCATCAGCACGGCGGGTTTGCCTGCAAGTCCGTAGCGCCGGCCCGAGCGAGGCTCGATGAACTCCATTTTGCTGGTCCACCGGTCCATCAGATTGATCTGGCCCTCGACCATATTGTCCCAGGTGGGTGAGTTCGAATCCTCGAAATCGGCGATATAAACCTTGGCGCCGCTGTTGAAGGCTTCAATGGCACTCTTCCGGTTGGCGGATGCGGTGATCTCGACGCGGCGGTCCTGGAGAGCAGCAGGGATCGGGGCCACCTTCCAGGCGCCCGCACGGATCGCCGCGGTTCCCGCCAGGAAATCGGGCAGCATGCCTTTATCGAGAAGCTTCTGGCGCTCGGTCCTAAGAGCGAGAAGCCGCTGCCGCTCGCCCTCGAAGGCGCGGTGCAATTGCGCGACGAACGCAACCGCCTGAGGCGTCAGAACGCGCCCGTAACCCGGTTTGCTTTTGGCCGTGAAAGTAATGCCCTGCGGGCGTTTCGGCATGTTCGTCCCCCTGGCAGTGCATAGGACCGGCGTGGGTGTCGAGCAAGCAATTCAAACGGTAAGCCTAATCCGGCGTTGTTGACCCTGACTGACCCGTTTGACATAAGGACTGCGAAAATCAGGTAAGCGGACCGGTGCTTTGAATATTTCTGTTCTCCATGGCCTCACCGCCAACAATCTTGAAACCAGGCCATTTGCCCATATCGTGCGCGAGCGCGTCTTTGCCGATGACCTGTATGCGAGGCTGGCGGACTCCTTCCCCCCGCCCAAACGCTTTGTTGGGGACTCAGCCGATATCGCCAGCAATCAGGCGATCCGCATCCCGGCGGTGGACATAATTGACAACCCGGAATTCGACGCCCTGTGGCGCGAGTTTTTTGCCTATCACACCTCCCGCGACTTCTGGCTCGAATTGATCGAAGTGGCGGGCGAGGGCATCCGCGCCGCACACCCAAATCTCGAGAAAATGTTCGGCAGGAAATTGGAGGATTTAACGGTAGTCCGCCGTGGCTCAGGTGCTACGGGCGACATCATGCTCGATGCGCTTTTCGTGGTGAACACGCCAGTCACCAAGGAAAGCTCGGTGCGCCCCGCCCATGTCGACTCTGAGGATGAAATTTTCGCAGGGCTGCTTTATATGCGAAGCGACGACGACAAGACGCCGGGCGGCGATCTTTCCCTTTACCATTTCAAGGGCAGGCCGCAATTCGGCAAGCATTATGTCGAGCTTTCCGATGTGGTTGAGGACAAGG
>JBGTJO010000263.1:0-10540 GCA_041745135.1 Aestuariivirga sp.
GCCGGCGTCACGCTGGCGGCGGTGCGGGCGCTCGCCATGCGCAAGATCGGCGGCCAAACTGGCGATGTGTGCGGGGCGGGGCAAATCCTCGCCGAAACGTCGATGCTTGCGGTCTATGCCGCAACGCTTTCTTTACCATGATCGCTATCGTCAACGATCCATTTACGCCACGTTGACCGCCCTGCCCCCAACCTCCATCCGGACTCTGGATGGATTTGTCATCATGCGTGCGCCTATTGTTTTTGCGAGCCTGCTGTTGCTGGTGTTGACTGGGATATCGACGGGCAAAGCCGACGGCATCCCGGAACTGCGCCTCATGTCCGCCACCGAAATAAAGGCCGACCGCAGCGGACATTTCGTCACCAAGGCATCGATCAACGGAAGCGACATCACCGTGCTGGTGGATACGGGCGCCACCTCGGTGGCGCTGAGCTTCGAAGATGCGGAAGACGCTGGCCTTCGCCCCGCCCATCTCGACTACAATGTGCCGGTTTCAACCGCCAATGGCGTGACCAGGGCCGCCCGGGTCATGATCGACACTATCGAAGTGGGAGGTGTTGAAGTCGACGATGTCGACGGCATGGTGCTGCCGGAAGGCGCGCTCCGGGGCACGCTGTTGGGCATGAGTTTCCTCGGCCGCCTGGAAAGCTTCAGAATCGAAGACGGCGTGTTATATCTAAAAGATTAGGACGCTTTTGCCCGTTCAAACGGCGCTTCCGCCGCTGCAAGCGGTGGCACCACCACTACACTTAAGCCCATGAATGCCCATTCCATGCCTGTGATCGAAACGCCTTGCATCAAGGTCTGCGTCGTTGACCCCGAGACGGGTTTTTGCATCGGCTGCGGGCGCACGCCCATGGAGATCGGCAATTGGCTAGGCCTTGGCGCCGAACAGCGCCGGACGATCATGGCAGGGTTGCCGGAGCGCGTTGCAACGCTGACTCTGCGCAAGCGCCGCCGGGGCGGACGCCGGGGACGGCTCGCTGCAAACGTCGTCTAAAGTTTATGCAGCTGCACTTCGATCCCGTGAACGGCTGAGCTATCGGCTATATCGGTGCGGAGGCCGGGGTTTAGGATATTGATGTTGATGACGCCGCCGGAATGGCCGGGCCAGCGCCCTTTGTGGGCCAAGGCGACACCCTCTGGAACATCGGGCGATATTTCGACGGCAAGCTCGATCGATCCGGCTTCGCTCACCACGGCCACCGTTTCACCCTGCGCCAGATTTCGCCGCTCCGCATCATGCGCGTTGAGGCGCACCTTGGGAGCGCCCAGCCGAACGCGGATCCGTTCGTCATTGCCGTAGCTCGAATTCATCAGCCATTCCGAGGCAGGCGACAGAAGACGCAAACGATCGTCTGCGGGAGGCTTGTCAGCGTGGGCTACCGGAATAGCGGGATGGCCCTGCTTTGCAAGCCTTTCACTCCTGACCTCGATGCGGCCCGAAGGCGTATTGAAGCGGCGGCCTTCGAACTGCACTCGTGGAGTTTTGTTGAGACGGACGGTTCCTATAGCCTTGAGGTCATCGAAGCTTCCGGCGAAGGATGTTTGCTGGAGCAGGCGCGCCATCATAGAGTCATCGCTTTCGAAGAGCGCGGGTTCCTTGAAGCCCATGGCACGCGACAGGCGCCGGAATATTTCCTGATTGGGAAGCGATTGCCCCATGGGTTCCATGGCCTTCGCCTGGGCTGACACCGTGTCATGGAAATAGGGGAAGACGACATCGTCGAATTCAAGAAAGCTGGCGGCGGGCAATACGTAGTCCGCATAGGCGGCGGTATCGGTCATGAACAGATCGGTCACGACCGTGAAAAGGTCTTCGCGCTCAAGCCCGCGGCGGATCGCCTTCGTGCCGGGGCTGGAAGCGACGATGTTGTTGTTCCAGGTGAAAAGGGCCTTGGTTTTATTGGGATCGTTGAGATCACCCGCGAGGTCCATATGGCTGATGGAGGCGCCGCCATCCGATCTCAGTTCATTGCCGAAGAGAAAACTAGCATCGACGCCGCGAGTCTCAGCACCGTTCATGTAACAAAAGCCCATGCCAGGTTTGCCGATCTGTCCGGTGGCGATGCTGAGCAGCGGTATGGCGCGAAAGGCATTGCCGCCGCGCGGCTGGCGTTGCACGCCCTGGCCAAGCCACAGCAATGAAGGACCTGTGGCGAATAGACGTGCCGCCTGTTCGATCAATGCCGGCGCAACCCCCGTCAACGCAGCGGTGCGTTCGGGCGTGGCGGCGTCGATCCCGGGATGCAAGTCCTCAAAACCAAGGACGTGCCTTTCAACAAAAGCGTGATCTATGAGGTTCAACTTCTTGATTACATGCAGCATTCCAAATGCCAATGCGGCATCGCTGCCGGGCCGTAACTGAAGATGGATGTCCGCCCTTCGCGCGGTTTCATGGGCGATGGGGTCGACGGCGATGAGGCGCGCGCCTTGCGATCCTATCCATCCCGAATGCATATGCGGCGCGCTGTGGGAAGGATTGGCGCCCCAGATCATGAGGCACCCCGCGTTCGCAAGTTGCTCGGGATCGAAGCCCGACAGAGACGTGCCGAACATATCGGCCAACGCCACATGGCCCGCCTTGTTGCAAACAGTATCGGGATCGACCTCCGTGGCTCCGAGGCGATTGAAGAAACGGGTGGGAAAGGACCCGGCAATCATCGATACGGTTCCGGTATAATGCGTGTGATAGACGGTGCGGGCATCGTTGCCAGCGAGAATGTGCTTCAGCCGCGCCGCGATTTCGTGGAATGCCGCGTCCCACGGGACGGGCTCAAAGCTCGCCGCGCCTTTTTTTCCCGTGCGGCGAAGCGGGGCCGCAAGGCGTTGGGCGGGATCGCGGAACACGCCATTGTAAGCGACAGCGCACTTTCCGCACAGCTTGCCCTGGCTGACGTGATGATCCTTGTCGCCCGAGACCTTCTCTATGGCGCCTTCATTCACACGAACCGTGATGCCACAGGCATCGTAGCAATCGCGAGGACAAGTCGTCTTGATCAGCGTGGCATCCGTCATAAGAAAGCCCGGTAAGTTATCGGCGGCATTCTAGTTCATCGACCACACGTGCGAACCGACCACCGCAGAAACATGGAGGCAGACCGCTTCAAAATCCCGCGCGGCCTAAAATTGAATGGCGAGATTGGCCTGGCCTGAATAGATATCGGTGTCATCGAGGAGCAGGCCGCCGGCTTCCCCGGTCACTGAAAACTGCGCGTTGCTGCCAAAGCCGAAATTCAAACCTGCCTGGACGCGGAGATCGGTATTGGGATCGTCCGTCGTTGGCGAGCCCTCCTGCTCGATTTCGTTGACAAACGTCCAATCGAGCGCCGCTCCGGCCCAGGGTTCTACGGTCGCGGTTTCCGATAGACGCAACGTGTCGCCGATCTGAACGCTGGGCGTCAGCAAGGCGACCTCGACGTCTTGATCTGGGGCGGCTTCCGATTTTTCGTCCATCCATTCCTTGGACCATGAGACGCTCACGCCGGGCGTGAAGCGCCAGGTGTCTTTATACCAATAGCCGTTCAATGCGGCGGAGGCCTGAAGGCGCTCGGAATCGAAATGCAGCGGTCCTGTCTGGTGCGTGTCGACCAGCGAGCCCAGAACATTGGCGGAGAAGACGATATTGTCGGTGAGAACGACGCCAAAATAGGGCCCGCCGCCCCAGCCTTCGGACTCAGTATTGACGAACGTGCCGTCGAGATCGGAGGTTTCGTAGGAGCCCAGAAGGCCAACCGTCATCTTGTCGGTCAGTTTGTAATCGATGCCGGCGAGGCCGTTCCACAGCGGGCCGTCGAGGTCGAAATTCTCCGACGAATTGTCATTCCAGGTATATTTGCCATCGACCCATATATTCCACTTGGGCGTGGGCGCAACGGCGGCCACATCTGCCGCGGGCGAAATCAGAAACGACGAACCGCCGGTGAGCCGCGCGGCGGCCGCATCAAGCGAGATGCTCTCGAGGCCGGCAGGCTCAATCGATGTGGGACCGATATTGAAGCTGTTGGCGACGGCCTTGGCCAAAGCATCGGCATTGTGGATGAGGAGCTGGCGTCCGATGATCGCGCGGTCGCAACCGGACGGCAAGCCATCGCTGAAAGATTTGGTCGAAAAGTCTCCGCAGTTGGGCTGCGGCGGCGGAGTTTCATTGTCCTGCGCGAGCGCTTGAACGGAACTTGCCAGACATATGGCAAAAAGCGGCGTGAGGATTCGGCAAGCAACCATGATTCCAGCCCCCGAGCGATGCGGCATATCTAGCACATCCCGTGCTTGAAGCCGCAAGCCCCTATTCCGCCGCCATCAGGGAGAGTGGCGCACGCCGCAGCACTTCGTCAAGGGCCCGGTCTACCACGTCGAGGCCCGCTCGCGGGCCAACTGCTTCCTGCGACAGCACGCGGCGCCAATGCCTGCCGCCGGGACGGCCATGGAACAGGCCCAGCATATGGCGCGTGATATGCTGCAGCCAGATACCTTTCGCCAATTGTTCGGCGATATAGGGCTTCATCAGCTCAACGATGGCCTCCGGGTTTTCGTTCGCCGCATCGCCGCCGAAGAAGCGCCGGTCGACATCATGCAAAATCCATGGCGTCTGATACGCCGCGCGCCCAAGCATGACGCCATTGACGTGTTGCAACTGCGCCTCCGCCTCATCGAGATCGGCGAGGCCCCCGTTGATAATGATGGTGAGTTCCGGATGACTTTGCTTCAAGGCATGGACGCGGGCATAGTTCAGCGGCGGCACTTCGCGGTTTTCCTTGGGCGAAAGGCCCTTGAGCCAGGCTTTGCGGGCGTGAACAATGAAGGCCGTGCAGCCGGATTGCGTCACGGTCGCGATGAAATTCTCAAGGTCTTCTTCATCGTCCTGGTCGTCGATGCCGATGCGGCATTTGACGGTGACAGGCAGGCGCACCGCAGCAATCATGGCGCCAACGCAATCGCGCACGAGGCCGGGCGTTGCCATCAAACAGGCTCCGAAACTGCCTTCCTGCACGCGCTCGGAGGGGCAGCCGACATTGAGATTGATTTCGCGGTAGCCGAAGCCCTCGCCAATACGCGCGGCTTCGGCGAGCAGCGCTGGATCGCTGCCGCCGAGCTGGAGCCCTACCGGCTGTTCGCGAGGATCGAAGCCCAACAGCCGCTCGCGATCTCCATGATGCACCGCTTGGGCCGTCACCATCTCCGTATAGAGAAGAGCATGGCGGGTGAGCTGGCGATGGAAGACACGGCAATGCCGGTCCGTCCAGTCCATCATGGGGGCAACGGCGAATATTTTTCCCTTGTGATTCAATCCTTTACTCATATATTACGATGGAATGAAAGCCGACGTGCGCACGGTTATGCACCCAATTTCTCCGCTTTTAGTCCTGTGTCGTTCTCTTACTGCACACATAGCGCACACGCTTTTTGAGAGGAGTGCACACGGATGCCAGTCATCGTCAAGCTTCCATCTGGGAATTGGCGGGGCAGTGGGAGCTCGGATGCGGCTAGGGAGCGTCAGCCTCTTCAAGCTTGCGAGCAGCGGCTGGCGAACCCGATAGCTGATCGCGTTTCTTCTGTGCGAAGGAATGGATGATCCTGTCCGTCAGGATCGCAATGGCGGACATGGACGCGCCCGCGATCATTCCTTTGCCGACGTCGCCTGCCGCCAGGGCGACATAGACGAGTTGTCCCAAGTCCTTCGTGCCGACAAGGGCAGACACCACAAGCATCGACAGGCTGAACATGATGGTCTGATTGACGCCCATCATGATTTCCGGAAGAGCCATGGGTATCTGTATGTCCCGTAGAATCTGCAGTCTGGTGCAGCCAAGCGCACGTCCGGCTTCGATGGCGTCCGCGCTTACGTTCCGAATGCCGAATTCCGTGTAACGCATCGATGGAACGATCGCGTACATGATGATCGCAAGGAGCGCGGAGAAGTCGCCAACTTGAAAGAACATGATGACGGGAATCAGAAACACGAACAACGGTATCGTCTGCAGCGTATCCGCAATTGGCCGGATGAATGCGGAGAAGCGATCGTTCTGCGAGGCTATCACGCCGAGGCTCGATCCAACTGTAAAGGATACAAGCGTAGCAGCACCGCAGAGATAGACCGACATCATGGCTTCTTTCCACACGCCGGCAATCAATATGAACAACATCGCCACAAGTGCCCCGGCCGCAAGCCGTTTGCCGCCGGCCTGAAACGCCAGAAGTGTCACCATTGCGATCACCGCGGGCCAGGGTAATCCGATCAGGCCATAGTAGTAGACGCCGCCTAGCACGAAGACTGCGGCCGCAAGCGACCATCCGGCGAGACGCTGGGCCAAGCAGCAACATAACAAGACCGCCGCCCAGAAGAGAAGTATCACGCCGGGAGTCAAGCTCGTGCCCCAGGTGCTTGGGCGCACAATATTCTCCATTCCCATCCGCAGCGGCAGCAGGAAGAAGAAACTGACCGTATTCTTGAGGCCATCAAGGAGATACTGCATCTCTACCGTGATGTATCCAATCGCAGCATTCAGGATCGGCGCCGGGTTCAGCTGCGGGACGAGGGGAAACTCGCGCAAACCGGGAAACAATAGAACGATCAACGCAGTAGAACCGCACACGCCCGCGGTTACGGCAGCGTAACTGCGCCACGCTAGACCCGGCCTCGAATTCCAGCGTTGGGATTCGGCAAATCCGGCCGTTGCGCGATCCATGATGATTGCGATGGCGACAATGATGGCACCTGCCACCACGCTTTGCCCGAACTGCGCCTTGATCAGGGTGCTGAGGACTTCCCATCCAATGTCGGCCGTGCCGCCGATGACGGAGGCGATGATTACCATCGACAAGGACGCCATTGTCGATTGGTTGACGCCCACCAGAATCGTTGGCAGCGCTGATGGCAGCTCGACGAGAAAGAGCAATTGCCGGTTTGTGGCGCCGCAGGCTCTTCCGGCCTCCAGGAGCTCGGTGGGCACACGCTCAAGCCCCAACATGACGTTGCGCACCATGGGCGGCACCGCGAATATGATGCTGGCGATCAGTCCCACCACGGGGCCAAAACCGAAGAGAAACAGAATGGGAATCAAGTACGCGAATGTGGGAAAGGTCTGCATGACGTCGAGTGCCGGCCGCGTGACCGCCGCAGCCCAGGGCCATTTGCTTGCAAGTATTCCTGCCGCCAGGCCGATCACAATCGCCAAAGGAACCGACAGCAGAACCAGTGAGAGCGTGTTCATGCTCTCGGACCAATAGCCGATCGCCAGGATGTACAGGAGAACGGCTACCGAAAATGCCGAAAGCCGCCATCCACTGCTGCGATACGTTATGAGGCCGATCAGCGAAACCGCGATAGGCCATGGCAGCCAATTGAGAAATGTCTGCAACCCTTCCATGGGCCAGGTCAGAGCCGCGTTCACCAACCTGAACATGGGCTTGAATGTCGGGACGAACCAATCCATGAAGGCATTGATCACATCGGAGAAGGGCACCGTCCACGATTGGGGATAGGCCGCGAAGATGTCCGTGTGGGATCGCATCGCCAGGGCTGCTGCAAACAGCACAAATACAGCGGCCCACAAGATGGCCGGCAGCGAGCGCTCCTGGCTTCGGCCAGCGGCAAGGCCTGCCTCAATCCGCGCCCCCTTCAGTTCTCGTTTGCGAAGCGCGCGCCGGATCGTTCCCGTCATTTGCCTGGAATGCGCGGAAGGTTCGTTTGGCAGATAGGCCGCGTTATCCGTCACAGTGACTTTTCCTCAAGCGTCGGCGAAAGCCCGGCTGCCGGGCTTTCCAAGGGCCCTCATGACGGCTTGCCTGGTGATTCTTCCGATGACCTTGCCGGCGGCGTCGTTAACCCAGAGCGCATCTTCATCTCCGGCAAGACGATCAAAGACGGCCCGAAGCGTGGCTCCGGCATCGACCGGGTTCGGAGTCCGTGCCGCACTGGAGACGTGCTCCATAACGTCGCTCACCTTGAGCACCCGCTCACGCGGCACGTCTTTCGTGAAGCTTTCGACATAGGCATCAACAGGGTTGATGACCAGCTGGGCCGGCGTGCCGATCTGAACAATTCGCCCGTCCTTCAGGATCGCGATGCGGTCGGCTAGCCGAACCGCTTCAATGATGTCGTGCGTAATGAATACAATGGTCTTCTGCAGCTTTTGCTGCAGCCTCTTGAACTCATCCTGCATTTGCCGCCGGATGAGCGGATCAAGTGCTGAAAATGGCTCGTCAAGAAACCATAGGTCTGGCTTCACAGCCAACGACCGCGCGAGGCCAACGCGCTGCTGCTGACCGCCGGACAGTTCGCGAGGATAGGCCCCCTCCCTGCCCTTCAGGCCAACGAGATCAATCATCTCGAGCGCGCACGCAACCCTTGATTTCTGTTCCAGTCCCTGGATCTTCAGCGGAAAAGCGACATTCTCCAGCACCGTCAAATGGGGCAGCAAACCGAAGTTCTGGAAGACCATCCCCATTTTGTAGCGCCGGAACCGGATAAGATCGCCAGGGGAAGCTCGCATCAAGTCTTCACCGTCAAGGACGATCTTCCCGCTGGTCGGCTCGACAAGGCGCGATAAGCAGCGGACCAGCGTGGACTTTCCCGAGCCGGAAAGGCCCATGATCACGAAAACTTCGCCGGCACGAACGTCAAAGCTTACATTCTGCAGGGCGACAATATGGTTCCGGGCTTTGGCATAGGACCAGAACGCCAACGGATCAGAGCCGCCAAACTCGCGCACGAGTTCGGCGGGGCCCGCGCCGTAGACTTTCCATAGGCTCTCGCAAGAAATCTTCGTCCCGGCGATCATCGCCTATCCCGTCCCTAGATCCATTTCACCCCACAGCCGTCATGCCAGCGAAAGCTGGCATCCCGCTTGAACTCCCCAGCAAATAAGAAGCGGGATTCCTGCTTTCGCAGGAATGACGGTGTGAAGAAATGGGGCGATCTAAAGTCATCTCGATCTAGACCTTGCAAGGATCGCTCATGGGAACGAGTTCCATCGATTTGGCGAAGACCACCGTGCGCCGGAAAATCGTTTGCAGAATTCCGGCGAGCACGGCACGCCTCCAATCATTTCATGGCGGCCTCGACCATCGGCTTCCAATAGCTTTCGTTCGCATCAAGCCATTTCTTCGTTGCCTCGCGGGCGTCCTGGCCTTGGTTGTCGATCTGGTCCATCAATTGCTGCTGAATCTCATTCGTTACCCTGAATTCCTTCAGAAACTTGTAGGCGGCGGGCCACTTGTCCTTGGCGCCCGGCCAGATGATGTTGAACACTTTCGGCGTGACCAAGTTGTATTTTTTGGCGAGATCTTCCGGTATCTGAACCCAGCCGACTTCGGCATTCACCAGCGCCGCATGCGGCCCATAAAACATCATGACCAACGGCGACTGCTTCTGCACCGAAGCCTTCAGCTCCGAAACCAGTGCCCCTTCGCTGCCGGCGGGCATGCTGGTGAAAGGAAGTTTTTCTCCAGCAAAGAGCTTGGTTGCCCTGTCGCTCCAAATTGGCGGATATTCAAGAAACCGGCCATTCGGAAATGTCTCGGGCGTGGACAAAACCTCCGCGCAATCCAGGAATGATTGCCATGCGGGCAAGCCGGGGCATTTCGCCTCCATGTGCTTGGGATACAAGAATCCTTCCGTGGCGATAATGCCGGACGGGCCTAAGTTCTCGACTTTCCCTTCGGCCATAAGCTTAGGCAGCCAGTCGCCCATGTTATTGTCGTACCACTCCATCGATACCGTCAAACTGCCATCCGCAATTGCGGGCGGAGACGCGAGCCCTCCCGCCGTGACGTATTCAACCTTGTAGCCCATCCGCTCCAGAATCTGGCCCGACAGGTAGATATCGACATGGTTGGCGGTGAACTCATGCACCGCCATTTTGATGGGGTCCCCGGATTCGGGAATTTGCGCTGCCTGCGCAGCACCCGAGGCGAACAGGCAAACGGAAGCGCCGAGCAACATAGAGATCGCAATCACTGTTCTTCTGATCATTCTATTCCTCCCTCGGTCCAAACTTTTTTCTTCGGCGGTTGCCGCAAGGCTTCGCCACTTCTCAAAATTCTTAACACAAAGTTTGCATTTCGCAATCAAAACTTTACAATATGGATATAATGTCGACACATTTCCATAATGTGGGCAAAATGCATCTGATCGGGGAGAACAGACGGGTCGCGCAGCAGGAACGGCGGATCGTTTCCGATAGCCGTGATCTCCTCGGCGAGAGCCCGCAATGGAACAGCAAGACGGGAGAGTTGTTCTGGGTTGACTTCTACGGACCGGCGATACGGCGCCTGTCGCCAGACGGAACCCGGACGGACTGGGTTTTGCGGCAGTTCGCCACCATCGGCTCCCTGGTGTTTTGCGCCGATGGGCGATTGGTTATCGCGGCGCAGCATGGTCTCCACATTTTTGATCCACGCGATGGATCAACAGTTCCTTTTGCCGACCCCAATCAAGGACGGGCCGATCTTGCATACAATGACGCCAAGGTCGACCGCCATGGCAACTACTGGGTCGGCAATTTTGATGCTGCCGAGGCGGCACCTCGCGGCATTCTCT
>JBGTJO010000264.1:0-10948 GCA_041745135.1 Aestuariivirga sp.
TCGCCCTTGGCGGCTTTCCGCGAGATATAGGCTGATTTGACCGCCATGCGAGCGCCTCCCTCGTGTTCCTTGGAGACTAGCCGATCTTCGGTTGAACTCAAGGATTGTCTTGGGAAATTTTGCCCTGCTCGATCACCACGATATCGCCGGATGCGGCCATTCCCAATTGCGAACGGGCAAGCTCGTCGAGAAGGTCGGGGTCGATGCTTTCGGGGCGAAGCAAGGCGACCTTGTTTTCGAGGCGGAGACGCTCCTGTTCGATGCTGACGAATTTGTCCCCGAGACTTTGGGCTTCCGCGGCAAGTGCGTCATAAAACGGATAACCTCGCGGGCCTTTGGAGCCGTGCCAGGCGAAATAGCCAAGCAAGGCCATGCAGACGCAGGTGACGCAGAGATCGAGGTGGCGCGAGCGCATGACTTTACAGCTTTCCCGCGAGTCGGTTAACAAGTTGTGACGGTTTGCCTCGCATATTAAGCTTGACCTTCCCGGTCAGCGCGCCATGTAACTGACGGAGTTACGTAAATGTTGTCCAGCAGCCGATTCATCGTCGCCATTCATGCCATGAGCGTGCTTGCCCGCCATTATGGCAAGGGGCCCGTATGCTCCGCCACTGTGGCCCAGAGCGTCCATACCAATCCTGTAGTAATCAGGCGGCTGATGGGCGATCTGGAACGGGCCAAGCTGGTGCGCTCGGTGGCGGGCCGCTGCGGCGGCTTTGAGCTGGACCGGCCGGCGAAAGGCATAACACTCGCCGATGTCTACCGCGCGGTTGAGGATGAGACGGTGTTCCGCATGCACAAGACCGATCCTCATGCCAAATGCCCGGTGGCCGCGCAGATATGTGAAATACTTGGAGCGCCCTTGCGGGCGGCCGAAGGTGCCCTTGCCGCTTCGCTTGCGAAAACGACGCTGAAGGATGTCGCCACGGCGATCGTCTAGGGAATGGCGCTGCGTGAAGGCCGCCTGCTGGCGCTTCTGGCTTTCGGTAATTTTATTGTGGGAATGGGCGCCTTCGTCGTCATCGGCATCGTGACCCCGATTGCCGAGGGGCTGGGCGTATCCCAAGCGAGCGCCGGCATGGTGCTCACCACCTATGCGGTTGCCTACGCCCTGCTCTCGCCCATTGGCGCTGCCATCACCGGTCGATTGGAGCGGCGCACGGTTCTGGTCAGCGCATTGGCGCTGTTTCTTCTCGGCAGCGTAGGCTCAGCTCTCTCGTCTGATATTGTCATGCTTTCGGCTTCGCGCATTGTCGTGGCGCTGGGCGCTGCCATGTTCACGCCAACCGCCGCGGGCGTTGCCGTTGCTTTGAGCGCGCCCGAACGGCGAGGCAAGGCGCTGGCCACGGTTTTCGGCGGCGTTACGCTGGCTCAGGTCGTGGGCGTGCCGCTGGGCGCGTGGATGGCCTATCGCTTTGGCTGGGCATCGGCATTCTGGGCGGTGGCAATTCTGGCTGCTCTTGGCGTTGCCGTTCTTTTCTTCGCTATTCCGCGGGACGTACGTTTTCAGGCCGCGGGGTTTGCGGCCACGATTGCCGCGATGAAAAACGGCCGCGCCATGTTCGCCACGGCCTTCACGGCAACGTTCATCACGGCCGGATATATTGTTTTCACCTTCTTTGGGCCGCTGATCGAGGCTTCGGTTGGCACTAACCCGGAATTGCGCACGGGCTTTCTGATCCTCTACGGGCTCGGTGCGGTTGCGGGGAATTTTGTTGGCGGGATTTTGACGGATCGGATCGGCGGCAAGGCGACGCTGATCATCCTCTGTGTTGGACAGGCTGTCATCTTGCCGCTGTTTTCCATCATTCCCATGGCGCCGCTGGCCTTCGCGGTGCTGGTGGGCGTGTGGTCGGCGTTTGGATGGTCGTTCATGGCGCCGCAGCAATCGCGCTTGGCGGCGATTGCGCCAGAGGCGATTTCGCTGGTTTTGGCGCTCAATGCGGCGATGATCTATGTGGGGATCGCGCTGGGCTCCGCCGCCGCTTCCTTGATCCTCGGCTGGAAAGGCCTTGCGGCGCTTGGCATCTCAGGCGGGCTCGCCGTCTTGCTGGCGCTTGCTCATCTGTTGCTCTCAGGCCGTCCTAAGAATTGAGCGGCCGGCGTAGACCGCTTGGGTTCCCAATTCTTCTTCGATGCGCAGGAGCTGATTGTATTTGGCGAGGCGGTCGGAGCGGGCGAGCGAGCCGGTTTTGATCTGGCCGCAGTTGGCGGCGACTGCGAGATCGGCGATGGTTGAGTCCTCGGTTTCGCCGGAGCGGTGGGACATGACGGCGGTGTAGGCGGCCTTGTGCGCCATGGCGACGGCTTCCAGCGTCTCGGTCAAGGTGCCGATCTGGTTGACTTTTACCAGGATGGAATTGGCGATGCCTTTGGCAATGCCCTCTTTCAGCCGCGTGGTGTTAGTGACGAAGAGATCATCGCCGACGATCTGGTGGGTTTTGCCGATGAGCGTGGTGAGCTGTTTCCAGCCATCCCAATCGTCTTCGGACATGCCGTCTTCGATCGAGAAGATTGGATAATCTTTTGCGAGCTTGGCGAGATACTGGGCCTGCTCCGCGATGGAGCGCTTCTTGCCTTCGCCCTCGTAATCGTAGGCGCCGTTCTTGAAGAACTCGGTGGCGGCGCAATCGAGGGCGAGGTGGACGTCGCTGCCTGGCTTGTAGCCCGCTTGCTCGATTGATTTCATGATGAAGTCGAGGGCAGCTTCGGCGGAGGGGAGGTTCGGCGCGAAGCCGCCTTCATCGCCGACATTGGTATTGTGGCCGGCCTTCTTGAGGGCGGCTTTCAGCGTGTGGAAGATTTCAGCGCCCATGCGGAGCGCCTCGCGGAAGCTGTCGGCTCCCACCGGCATCACCATGAACTCCTGGAAATCGATGGGGTTATCGGCGTGGACGCCGCCATTGATGATGTTCATCATGGGGACCGGCAGGGTTCTGGCATTGGCGCCGCCGACATAGCGGTAGAGCGGGAGGCCTGAGGCTTCGGCGGCGGCTTTTGCCATGGCGAGCGAGACGCCGAGAATGGCGTTAGCGCCGAGGCGGGATTTGTTGGGGGTCGCGTCGAGGGCAACCATCGCCGCGTCGATGGTGGCCTGGTCCTCGGCCTCCATGCCGGCCAGCGTATCGAAGATCTCGCCATTGACGGCGGCCACGGCCTTGGTGACGCCCTTGCCTAGATAGCGCGCCTTGTCTTGATCGCGGAGCTCGACGGCCTCATGGGCGCCCGTCGATGCGCCCGACGGCACGGCGGCGCGGCCCATAGAGCCATCTTCGAGGATCACGTCCACCTCAACAGTCGGGTTGCCGCGGCTATCGAGAATCTCGCGGGCGGTAATGTCGAGAATGGCGGTCATGAGGGCTCCGGATCAGGTCGCGGCCTTATGGGGGGATGAACGGTGGATTGCAAGAAGGGGCGGCTTTCTGCGAGCCTATTTCTGTGGACCCCAGTTCTGGTAATGGAAAGCCATGACCAAGCTTGAACAGATGGAAAAATCTATTGCCGAATTTTCGGCGGAAGACCTTGTAAAGTGGCATAGCCTTGGCTGGAGGATTTTTGTCGGGAGAATGTGGACCGGCAGCTTTAGGCTGACATCGAAGCCGACAAGCTGGATAAGCTTGGCGAAGAAGCGCTCGCGGATTTGAAGGCTGGACGCTGCCGGGAATTGTGAGGGCTTCGTTTTCGTTTCCCTTCCCCCCTCGCGGGGGAAGGTGGCGCGAAGCGCCGGATGAGGAGGCTGCTTCATCGAGTACGGTGTTGACCATTGGACTCGCTGAAGCAGCCCCCTCATCCGTCTCGCGCCTGCGGCCGGATCCACCTTCCCCCGCGAGGGGGAAGGGGAATAAGTGTGAGGCGTTAGCGCGTGTAGACCGTGAGCACGCCGTCGCTTTGGATGTCGGCGGCGACGACCTGGTTGACGTCGACGCTGGCGCCGGTGAGGGCGGTGTTGACCGCGGTGTTGGAGCTGAGCGCGGTGCGGAGCTGGGTTATGTCCGCGTCGTTCTTGGTGACCGCGTTATCGAGGGCTGTCATGTTTTCGCCCTGGGCGATGTCCGAGACCTTAACGACGTTGACGCTCTTCACTTCCGTCAGAGCCTGGATTTCGGAGGCTTCGGTCTTGGAGGCCTGAATGGACGAGATGACTTGGCCGAAATTCGCCTTGGATGAGGCGGCAAGCGAGGCGGGAACGGCGGCAGTGGAGAGCACGGCGAGGGCAATAAGAGATTTCCTGATGATCATAGTCGAGACTCCTGAGTTTGGGGTTGATGGCTAACGATCTACGTCGCAGCCGGGGGAAGAACGGCTGGGTTGCGCGGCGGTTCCGATGACAACGGGGGCCATTTCGGGGCCATGTTGCGGCCATTCGGTTGCAAGGCCACTCCACGCAGTATTGGGTAGGTGAGGAGACAGGGAACATCAAACTGTGATAGGCGGGGCCCCTCATTCTCCCATCGCTGACGCGATGGGCCCCCTCCTTCTCCCAAGTGAGAAGGGAATCGATTGAGGACCCGTATCGATGAGCAAGACCGATGTTTCAGGCCTGACGCAGCTCGGGACACGCACGACGCTTCCTGCTTCGCCCCATGAGGCGGTGCTGGAGCGGGTTGGCAATTCGCAAGGGAGCGCGCTCTATGCGGTGCGCTTTACGGCGCCGGAGTTCACCTCGCTCTGCCCGATGACGGGACAGCCGGATTTTGCGCATCTCGTCATCGATTATTTGCCGGGGAAATGGCTAGTCGAATCGAAATCGTTGAAGCTTTATCTGGGCTCGTTCCGCAATCACGGCGCGTTCCATGAAGACTGCACGGTTTCGATCGGCAAGCGGCTGGTTGCGGAGCTGAAGCCCCGGTGGCTCAGGATCGGCGGTTATTGGTATCCGCGCGGCGGCATCCCCATCGATGTGTTCTGGCAAACGGGAACGCCGCCCAAGGGACTGTGGCTGCCCGATCAGGGTGTTCCCGCCTATCGCGGGCGGGGGTGAATATTCTAAGCGGCAGGTTTCTCGGCGATGCCGCGTTCGGCCATGAAGCGGTCGAACTCGTCCTGATCCTTGGCGCGGCGGAGCTTCTCGACGAAATCGCTGAACGCGCGCTGCTCCTCGTCGAGCTTGCGACGCTCTTCCTCGAGACGCTCAAACTGGGCGCGCCGGTAAGTGTCGAAGGCAGCGTTACCGGTTTGCGAGAATCCGGAGGTGCGATAGTTTTTCCAGGCGCGGAAATCGGGCTTCTTGAAATCGCGCCAGGGGACCTTGGCCTCCGAGGAGCCGCGCCACATCTCGCCATTCTTCCATTTCAGGAACAGGGCGAGCAGGCCGAGAGGCCAGAAAATGACGAAGCCCGCGACCATGGCGCCGACTTCCCAAATCGACCACGGATTGCGGGCAAAGCGGCCACAGCCGCGATGCTGTGTACTCCTATGGCCTTCGTAGGTGTTGGAAGCGGATGCGGTCATGGTGGCTCCTCCCGTTGACGCTGAAGAGATAGGGAGGAGCCGGCCCACTTCAATACCAAATCGGACGGCTTGCGGAATAGCGCGGGACTGCTTACTGCTCCCCTCATGCCTCGACAAAAAATCGCTATGCTCACCGCCGGAGGTCTCGCGCCGTGCCTATCCTCCGCCGTGGGCGGACTCATCGAGCGCTACACGGAGTTGGCGCCGGAGGCTGAGATGATCGGCTATCTCGCGGGCTACAAGGGCCTGCTGCAGGGCAAATCGATTCCGGTGACGGCGGAGGTGCGGCGGGGCGCTCACATTCTGCATCGGCATGGCGGCACTCCGCTCGGCAACAGCCGCGTCAAGCTCACCAATGTGGCGGACGCAGTGAAGCGCGGGCTTGTGAAGGAAGGCGAAGATCCGCTCGCCGTCGCGGCGAACCGGTTGATAAAGGACGGCATCACCATTCTTCACACCATCGGCGGCGACGACACCAACACGACCGCCGCCGATCTCGCGGCCTATCTTGCGAAGAGCAATTACGCTCTCACCGTCGTGGGCCTGCCTAAGACGGTCGACAATGATGTGATCCCCATCAGGCAGACGCTCGGCGCTGCGACCGCCGCCGAACAGGGCGCGATCTTCTTCGAGAACGTGGTGAACGAGCAGAGCACATCGACGCGCCAGCTCATCATCCATGAAGTCATGGGCCGCAACTGCGGCTGGCTCACCGCGGCGACGGCAAGAGCCTGGCGCGAACGGCTCGACACGCTGGAATTTCTTTCCGCGTTCAATTTGAGCAAGCGCCACAAGGACATCGATGCGATCTACGTTCCCGAGCTGCCGATCGATATCGCCGCGGAAGCCAAGCGCTTGCGCAAGGTGATGGATGAAAAGGATAGCGTTAGCATCTTCGTGAGCGAAGGTGCGGGTGTTGCCGATGTCGTCCGCGAGATGGAGGCTAAGGGCGACAAGGTGGAGCGCGACGCCTTCGGCCATGTGCGGCTCGATACGGTAAAGGTGGGCGACTGGTTCGGCAAGCAATTCGCCAAGCAGATCGGCGCGGATAAGACGCTGGTGCAGAAGTCGGGTTACTTCGCGAGATCATCCGCCGCCAACACGGAGGATCTCGCGCTCATCCGCGCCATGGTGCACATGGCGGTGGACTGCGGGTTGAAAGGAATGTCCGGCGTCATCGGCCACGACGAGGAGCGCGGCAATGAACTCCGGGCGATCGAGTTCCCCCGCATCAAGGGCGGGAAGAGGTTTGATGTGAAGACGAAGTGGTTCACTGAGACGTTGGAGCAGATTGGACAGCGGAGATAGACACTCCACATCTCATCCCCGGACTTTTTCCGGGGACCCATGGCAACAGCACCATGAGAGGAACTCAATTTCCTAACTTATCGTGATCTTCATCTCACTGCTGCCGTCTGGCCCTTTGTGCTCTTCGATGGCGATCTTCTCTCCGTAGTGCTTCGCCACGCCTTTCATGATGCCTTTCGCCACTGCGGACATCCGGCGGGGCGAGTTATAGTTGAATTTCAGCGTATTCGGCCCGGTCTGCTCGAATTGCAGGCGAGGGGGTGCTGCGCCCGGGCTCTTGATGCGAACCGCCTTGTGAATGGTCTCTTCCGTGTTCATCAGCAGCTCCAGGGTCCGCCAACCCGGCTTCACCATGGAACGAAAAGTGCTCATTAAAGCCGGGACGATAAACTCGCCGAAACTTTCCAGTATATCGTCCGCAGGCTTGCTGGTGAGCTTGGAGGCGGCGGTGACGATGGCGATGGCATCCTGATCGGCATAGGAGGTATTGGACAGGTATATTTTATTGGCGAGGCCCGCCTCGTTAAGCACGGCGTTCCAGGCATCGGCGCCAAGATTTGTTTCGACGTATTGTTTTAGTTGCGCGTGAATTATCCCGTGCATTGAATTGCCCCCGCTCAGCTTATCGTGATCTTCATCTCGACGCTGCCGCCGGCACCTTTGCGTTCTTCGATTTCCACCTTTTCCCCATAGTGCTTGGCAACGCCTCGGATGATGCCCTTGCCCAGGGCGGACATTTGGCGGGGCGAGTCGTAGTTGAAATTGAGCGTGTTGGGGCCGGTTTGTTCGAACTGGAGGCGGGGCGGTTGCGGACCGAATTTCCGCTGGCGAACCACCTTGTGGATCGTCTCCTCCGTGTGCAGGAGCAAGTCCATGGTTTTCCATCCGGGCTGAATGAGATGCTCATAGATATTTATCAAGGTAGGAGCGAGAAACTGGCCGAAGCGTTCCAGAAGCTCCGCTGCCGGAGTGTTTGTGAATTGGGACGTGGCGCTCACGATGGCGGCGGCTTCGTGATCGGCGTAGGTGAGGCCGGGCAAGTATACTTTTTCGCCGAGCCCCGCCTCGTTGAGGACGGTTTTCCACGCCTCAGCTCCGTAACTGGTCTCGACAAACCGCTCAAGCTCAGCGTGAATCAATCCATGCAAATGCTGAACCTCCCCATCGGGTGGCTTACCAGGTTGGCGCGATGGCGGCCAATTAACAATGGGACCGGCGGGTGTCTTGCGGCGGAGACCAGCTGAAGAGCACCCCCGCTCCAAACAATGAAATTTGGCTTGCAAACGTTACAAGCGCAGCCCACTGCTCATTCACAACTCGCGTTCGATGTTGAAGCGGGTCCCAAGAGGCAATTGCCGATATGCAGCCGTCTCGTCTCGCGATCCTGTCCATCGGCGCCTTGATCGGTTTTGGGATGACCGCGCACGCCCAGGACGGCGTGCCGATGGGACCGGTGATGTGCCTTTATGGCTACGGGGACTATCGGGCTTGCGAAGACGAGCCGCCGCCGAACCCGGATCCCATATATAGCGAGCCCGTGATTGCGGCCGATCCGCTGCAAGATTACCGCTTGCGATATGAGGCGGCGCTGCAGCGTCTGCGGGATCTCGTCGATGGCTTGCAGGATATTCCGGCCGCCGATCCTCAATCAACGGATGAGATGTCCGCCCGCCTGTCCATTATTTATACAGCGGCGGCGTTTCGGCTCGATTCGATTTCGGCGGCGCGCAACGATGCCGTCGCCGTGAGAACCGGCGCCGATGCCGACACCGCATGGCAGATCGAACGTATTCAGGAACTCCAGGGCAGCATCGCTACGGCTGCGGCACGCAAAGCCGCGGCGGTGGACGAACACGCGGCATTGGCAATGGAGCAGCATCGGCTTGAAGCCGTCAAGGCTTCGCTGGAGAGCCACAGGGCAGACCTTGCGGCGAAGGCGGATCAATCGGCGATGCAGGCCGTGGAATGGTTGGCGATGGTTGGGGAACTGGAACCGGAACGGCCGGCCGTCGCCTTCATGCGGCAGCGGCCTCTCGTCGCGGGATATCTACCTTCCCGTTCCTTCGAGGCCGGAGTGGTTCCCATTTACGTGGTGCGTGACCTGCCGCGCTTACCGGCATCCGAGGGCCGCACGGTTCAATTTCGAGCGGCGCCGGCTCTAACGGTCGATGAGTTGCTCAGCACGGTTGAAAACCTGGCGCCGCAAATCGAAGCCGCTACCCAGTCGTTTGCCGAAGAATCGCCGGCAGCGGCACAGGCGGAGGCGCGCGCCAACGCCGTCGCTATCGCGCTCCACACAACGACGCAAATTTATCGCGGCATGGAGGGGGAAGTGAAGGCGGCGGAATCTCGCGCCGGGAGTGCCAGAGACATCATTGCCCACACGCGTCAAGATTGCCGGACAGCGGCGCTTAATATGCTGAGCCAGGCGATTGAGGCAACGCTGCTCAACCGGATCGCCAGCGAAGCCAAGGCTGCGGTGAAAGAGTTCATCGCGATCAATGGCGATGCGGAGGCTATTGCAAGCTTGACGGATGAAAAGGTGGCGGCGCTGTACAGGGTGGGGCAGGTGGCGCTGCATATTCCCGCCGGGGCCCAATTCGAGCAAATGGACAAGTTTCTGGAAACCCAGCAAGCTATTCTTGCCTATGTAAAAAACCCGCTTGAAAACGCGATCATCGCCGGCAATGCGCTTGGCAATGGCGATCCGAATGCGGGCATCGAGGAGGCGATCGCCGTATTCCGCGGTTTAAGACGCGATGCGCTGGAGATTGCCGAGACGGCCACCGAAAACCTTCCGGCCGGTTTGCAGGGGTTGGCGATGCGCCTGCTTGATGACGCCGATTGATCGCCGCCAGATAACCTTGCTTAGGCTTGCCAAGCAGTTTTTTTTGAGCTTTCTATTGGCCGGCAGTTTCTTGCCATCCGTGGTTGCACAAGAACGCCAGACCTGCGACTCGTTGAACGGTGCGCGAATTACCGTGAGCGGGGGAATGGGTTTGATTAAAATGCTTCAGGAGGAACCTTCCGCATCGCCATCCTGGAATTTCACGCTTACGCACTCGGATTTGCCCTGTCCCAATGAACAGGTTTTCGTAACATCACATGAATATCCGAATTTTTGCCCGGAGGGGGCTATAGCTACCGTAACAGGAGTGTATTTGAGTCCGACCGATACAATCGCGCTGCATTTTCTGGAATTGGAAATACTGGAGTGTAACTGAATGTTTCAAACACATTTCTGGAGATGAGCGACTGGACGTTAGGTCTTGTCAAGGCTAGTGGCATGGCTCTCGAGGCTCATTGCCCAGGCGAAGCCTGCCGGCGGTTCCATACTTTCGACCTCGACATGCTGATTGCGGAGACGGGTGCCGGCGCCGAGTTCAAAATCGCCGATATTCCGCCGCTTGACTGCAAGGAATGCGGGGCGCGGCTGGAGATCAAGCTGGCGATGATCCCACCGGAAGGTCCGGACGGCGCTATCCATTAGCACGAAATTCGTGGTGATCCAGTCCGGAAGGCCAACTCCGCTATCTGTCATCCCCGGACTTGTTCCGGGGACCCATGGCAAATCAATTCAGGTATTCCAGTGTCGGCACGATGGGTCGCCGGAATAAATCCGGCGATGACAGATTTTGGGAGCATCCCACTCCCTTTTTGGAACGAACGGCTTACTTACTGTTGAGCGGTTTGATTTGGAGCGAGGCCGGCGGCCTTTTCGACCAAGCTGAAGGCGTCGGCCTGGCCGGCTCCCACAGAGTTTGCAGGGGCCTGGAGCTTGCTGGCGCTTTCCTTCAGGATTTTCCGGAAAGCGGCCGCGTCGATCTTGGTGGCCCTTTCCATGGCGAGAGCCGCAAGACCCGAGATATGAGCGGCGGCCACTGACGTGCCGGTTGTCATCGCGGTCGAATTCCCGGGCGCCAGGACAAGGACGCCGACACCGGGGGCAGCCACCGCGATGTGTTTGCCGCGGTTTGCCATTTTGAAGAGGCGGTCGCGCGCGTCAGTTGCGGTGATGGCAAGAGCGCTCTCCTCGGCTGCGGGATAGAGCGGAAGAGATTCGGGGCCGGCGTTGCCCGCCGCGGCCACGAGGATCACGCCCTCCCTGGCGGCTGCCTTCATCAAGCGGCCGAGCAGCGGATCGCGGGGGCCCGCAAAGCTCATATTGATGATGAACGCCTCCTCACCA
>JBGTJO010000265.1:0-3682 GCA_041745135.1 Aestuariivirga sp.
GCGAGCCGCGAGCGGTAAATATGCACGTTCTGCAAAACTTTCTGCACGTATTGCCGGGTTTCCTGGAAGGGAATCGATTCAACCCAGTCCACCGGATCAACGCCGCGGCGAAGATCGCCATACTCCGCGATCCATTCGGTAGAGCGCCGCGGGCCCGCATTATAAGCTACGAGAGTGAGCACGTAGGACCCGCTGAAATCCTCGAGCAGATCGCCGAGATGTGCTGCACCCAGCTTCACATTGTGCGAAGGATCGGAGGTCAGGCTGCCCTTCTTATGGGAAAGCCTGTGGCGCTTGGCGATGAGCACGGCCGTTGACGGCATGATTTGCATGAGGCCTTGTGCGCCCGCCGTGCTGCCGACGGTTGGATTGAACTCGCTTTCCTGCCGCGCCAGGCCGAACACCAGCGCCTTCTCAACCGGCCGCCCCACCTGTTTCCAGCCAGGCAGCGCGTTCACCGGATAGCTCCAGCTGTCGATATCGATGTTCCGCGGCGCTGCCGCCTTGGCAAGCTTGACCGCCATGGTGGCGCCCCCCGCCGACCACACAAGATCGGCGACCGCATTCATGTCATCGGCCGTATCGAAGCGATTGGCGAAGGCCCACAGGAACATGTGAAGATGCCCCTTGCCGCCGGCAGCGGATAAGATACTGAAGGCCCGCGCCACTTCATCCTTGTTGATCTTGGCCAGAGCCGCAGCGGAGGGTTTGCCGCTTGGGACCTTTTCAGGAATCTTGCCGAGGCCGATTTTTTCCCGCGCCAGCTGGCCATAATAAACGGTCGAATATTGCGCGGCATCGCGATAGGCGGTCTTGGCTTCGCCAGGACGGTCGAGCGCTGAAAGCGTCCGCCCCGTCCAATATTTTCCGCGGGCTTTCTCCGTCTCGGTGCCGGCCAGGGTGGTGAGTTTTTCGAAGTGGCCGAGCGCCTTTTCCGGCTGCTTCAGATGGCGAAGCGCGATCCAGCCCGCCAGGAATTCGCCCTCAAGCGCTCCTTCGCCCGACGACATGCCATGGGCGCGCGCGATCTGGTAAGCGGCCTTGACGCTGTCCTTGCGCTTGATGCCGATCGAACGGCGGGTCACGATGCGCCGTTCAACCCACCATGCTGCCGCATCGCCGGTATCGGCGGGAATTCCCACCAGGATGGTGCGCGCCTTGCTGTAGGCCTCGCGCTTGCGGTGGAACACCACCACGGCATATTTCATGCCCAGCTGTTCCCGCATGGCGGCGGGCAGCTTGCCATATTGCTTGTCGGCGCCGCCCACGCCCCGCAGTAGCGCCTGCGCCACCTTGGCGGCATTCTGATAGCCGCCGGAAAGCCGCTTCGACATGCGAATGGCGGCGTTGGTTTCCTTTGCATAGATGAGCCGCCACATGCGGCGCTGATGATCCTCGGGCGTGAGCAGGGATTTGAATTCGGACGCGACAGGGCCTTCCAGCAACGGATCGAGCCCGGCGTTGCCCCAAGCGGAGCGGACGAGCTTGGCCGCACCCGCCTTGTCTCCACTCGCAAGTTTGGCCCGCGCCAAGGCCAGCGCCCCTTCCGGCGTCATCGGCTGGCGCTTCTCAAAGTGTGCGAGAATGACCTTGGAGGATTCCCGGTTGGTATAAAGCGCGCGCTCGGCCCTCTTCATGAGCGCATCCGCCATGGGCCATTTGGGCGCGGCGTCGAGAAAATCCATGATGCGCGCGTAACCCGCTTCCTTGGGGTTGTCGCGGAGATACATGAGTTCGATGAGCTTGATGGCCGCTTCATCCTCGGAGCGTCTGGCTGCGGCGCCTGCGGCGCTATAGTTTCCGGCGAGAGCATGCTTGGCCGCCTGAACCGCAAGCGAAGGCGCCTTGGTTGCGGCCATGGCCTGCACAGCCGCCAGCGCGCCAACGCTTACCAGCAGCCATAGCAGTACACGGATCAGTTTTGCCTTGATCAATCGAATCCCCATGCCCAACACGGTTTTCGCTCTAAATGGCCATTGCGTCAACCCATTGTCCCAAATGGGGCAAGCCAACGCGCTTGCCGGTCTGGAACCGAACGTCTATTGTGTTCCCACACCTGAAACTATGCGCCCGATAGTTTCCAAGTCCTTACCGGAGATAAACCCTGTGACCTTCCGTGGTTCAAATCCCGCCCTGATTACGCCCATGAAGAACGGGGGAATCGACGAGAAAGCCTTCCGGAAACTGGTCAACTGGCAGATCGCCGAGGGCAGCCACGGCTTGGTGCCCGTGGGCACCACGGGGGAAAGCCCGACGCTGACGCCCGAGGAGCACAAGCGCGTCGTTGAGATCTGCGTCGAGGAGGCCAAGGGGCGGGTACCCGTCATCGCCGGCACGGGCTCCAATGCCACCGCAGAGGCGATCGACTACACCGAGCATGCCAAGGAAGCGGGCGCCGATGCCGTGCTCGTGGTCGTTCCTTATTACAACAAGCCGACGCAGGACGGCATCTACGCCCACTTCAAGGCCATCGCCGATGCAGTCGACATTCCAATCTTTGTCTACAACGTGCCGGGCCGCACCGTTGCCAACATCTCGGTCGAAACGCTCGCGCGCCTCGCCGCCGATTGCCCCAACATCGTCGGCACCAAGGATGCTTCCGCCGATTTGACGAGGCCCTCGCGGCAGCGGCTCCTGTCGGGTGAAAAATTCATCCAGCTCTCGGGCGAGGACGGCACGGCGCTTGGTTTCAACGCCCATGGCGGCACCGGCTTCATTTCAGTGACCGCCAATGTCGCGCCACGACTTTGCTCCGAGTTCCAGGAAGCGACACTGGCGGGTGACTATGCCAAGGCCTTGAAGCTGCAGGACCGGCTCATGCCGCTGCATCATGCCATGTTCGTTGAAACGAGCCCCGGCCCGGTGAAGTACGCGGCGAGCCTTCTGGGCCTGTGCGAACCGCATGCGCGTCTCCCCATGGTACCGGTGACCCAATCCACCAAGACGACGGTGCGCGAAGCCATGGTGCACGCCGGATTGCTGAACTGAGATGTCGGCAAAGAGCGGCGGCGCCAAGGCGTCGCGCAAGCAGGACGGCATCAAGGTCGTAGCCGACAACCGCCGCGCCCGCTTCGACTATGAGATCATGCAGACCTTCGAGGCGGGTATCGCGCTGCAAGGCTCGGAAGTAAAATCCCTGCGCGAGGGCCGCAGCAATCTTGCCGAGTCCTACGCCGCGATGAAGGGCGGCGAGCTTTTCCTGATCAACTCCAACATTCCGATCTACCGCGAGGCCAACCGCTTCAACCACGAGCCGAAGCGCCCGCGCAAGTTGCTGCTGCACAAGCGGGAGATCGACAAACTGTCGAACGGCGTCTTGCGCGAAGGCCTAACAGTGGTGCCGCTGAAAATGTTTTTCAATCCGCGCGGTCGCTGCAAGGTCGATATCGCTTTGGCCAAGGGCAAGAAATTGCATGACAAGCGCGAGGCCATCAAGACGCGCTCCTGGGACCGCGAACGCGCCCGCATCATGCGCGAGAAGGGGTGATGACCGAGCTTATCGGGAGGACTTTGCCCGATGTCGAACTTGCCGCAACCGATGGAAGCATCGTCAATCCCTCGAAGCTTGAAGGTTTCGCGGTGATCTTTTGCTATCCCTGGACAGGGCGGCCCGGCCACCCCAATCCGCCCGGCTGGGACGCGATCCGCGGCGCTCACGGCTCAACCCCCCAAGCGTTGGCGT
>JBGTJO010000266.1:0-9344 GCA_041745135.1 Aestuariivirga sp.
TTGATCGATCGGCTTCATCATACGTTTACCAAACTTTGTTAAGCCGTAAGTGGATTTGCCCGGCCAGGGTTGATCGACGCTGCACCGCCGTTCATAGTGACAAGGTTCCCCGAGGTAAGTGGCCGGCCGAACCCCGAGGGAGAGCAGAGCGGACCTGATCTTATGATTTCAGCACATGGCGATGCGGCCAGCCAGGTTCGCAAGGGGCTTGTCATCACCACCGCCGGTGGCCTGCTCTACACCCTCGACCTGCCCCTGCTTCGCCTTGCGGCATCCGACATGTGGACCATGGTATGCGCGCGCGGCTTCTTTCTTTTCCTGTCGATCAGCGCGATCTGGTATTTGATGCGCCGGCATAGCGACAACATGCCTTACATCGCCGGGACGGCGGGACTCGCAATCGCCATCACCAGCACGATCACCAATATCAGTTTTATTGGCGCGATCACCAAAACCAGTGCGGCCAATGTCGTTTTCATCACCGCGCTGATACCTGTGTTTACGGCGCTTATGCAGCGTATCTTTCTTCGCGAGGCAGTGCATCAGTTCACATGGCTCGCCACGGCCATGTCATTCCTGGGGATTGGAATTATCGTTTCGGATGGCATCGGCCAGGGCAAGCTTTTGGGCGATGTACTGGCGATCGTGGCAGCCGTATTTACGGCGGCGGCCTTCACCATCATCCGCGCCAGCGGCAAGAACGTTGCGGCCAGCCTTGCGGTTGGCAGCCTTGCTTCCGCCCTGTTCGCGCTCGCGTTCTTCGATGTTTCACCCTCCTCGCTTTTCGCTACAGCTTATTTCGGTGTTCCCGCCTGGACGTGGATCGCGCTTAACGGCCTGATAGCCATTCCCTTGGCTTCGACACTCATTGCGAACGGCCCCCGCTTTCTGCCTTCCGCCGATGTCAGCATGTTCTTCCTGCTTGAAACAGTTCTGACGCCGTTGTGGATATGGGGATTGTTTGCCGAAATGCCGACGCCGACGGTGTTCGCTGGCGGGCTCGTCGTGATCCTCACATTAATTATCCATAGCTGGTGGCGGCTTCATGTGACCCTGTACGGCTATAGGGCACTCGTAGCCGCGGACGGGAAATTGTGAGCACATGCAAGCGTTAGGACTTGGACTTCGCGGAACTCAGCCAGCGAGCCCGAAACCGGGGCTTGGAGATCCCCTGCGCACGGTCAGCGCGATTAGCGACCTGGTTAACGTTGGCGCCAAAATGGGCTTCAGCTTTCAGATTTCCACGGACTTCGTGGAATTTGCAAGACAAAAGCGGCTCGTAAGGAAGTCGGATGTGTCACCGATGTTCGACTGCGCGGTCAACCGTGAGATCGGCGAAAGCGGCTTCTGGATGTCGGCGCGCAACGCCGCCGGCGAAATCGTAGGCCTGCAGGCCTTCCGTCTCGACGATGCTCTGCCCAATCTTGCCGATTGGGTGCTCGGCTGGATGATGGGCCTCTACGCGAAGCGCCGGGAAATGATCGTTCCCCGGCAGTTGCATGCGCCGGAACATTCACTGGCTTCCCTGGTGCGCGGCAAAGTCGTCTACCAAGGAGAAGTCTGGATCGAGAATCACAGCAAGGGTTGCTTCAATGTATTTCCTCGCCTTGGCATGCTCCTCGCCCTGGTCAAGTGGCAGCCGGAAGCCATCTGGTGCCTGGTCGGTGAATCAATGGCAACGCGCGGCCACGTGATCAGGGCCGGCTATGGCCATCTCGAGCAGAGTTTTCTCACCTGGGAATGGAAACCCGATGGCGCTGAAGCCGTGGAATGGATCGGCATAGCGGAGCGCCGGCACCTGGAGTTTTCCATTTCCGAAATGACATCTAAAGAGGCGAAATATCAACTTTCGCCTGCTCCGTGACGACGCGGACGCCTTTCTTGTTGCGCATCGTGCGCAGCGGAATCACCACGCGCTGATAGGGCAACCAATGAACTTCGCCGGTCGGCGACATCATTGCTGCATAGATGTGATCGTAATGTGGATCTCCCGTGCGTGTTACCTCGGGATAAACCTTGCTCACGGCCTCATCGTAGGAATGGCCGTTAAGACAGGGATAGGACACCGGGCTCATGCCCCACAGTTTGGCTATCGCTGATTGCGCCCCCACGCGGCTTACGCGAAACTTCCGTGACGAAGCATCGTAAAGGCAGTCGACGGAATGCTCTTCATCCGCCTCATTGTGCTGCAGCGCCGCTTTCAGGAGAACCGGCACATCGTCGCGATTTTCATTTGCGTCGTAGATATAAACGGTGCGCGAGAGATGAATATCGCTCTTGTAAACCAGCTGCGATATGCGCTCGCTGGCTTCGGCCGATGTCAGGTATTTTTCATGGAACCAGCCGGCCGAGTGATAATACAGATGATACGGCGCCGGGCAGGCATGGATCCATTCGATCGCAAAATAAAGCGAAGCCCAATTGGCGGTGAACATGGCCCATTTGACCGCCGTGCCATTGCCGTCCTGGACGATTTTGACATAGCCCCGACGATGCAAAAGCTCCCGTTCATTGACCGTTCCGTTTTCGCCCACGGGCGGCGCAGGCGCCGGAGCGCCGTTCGATACCCAATGTGTCCCTGTAACCATCGTTGACTCGAGCAACCGGTGACCTGTCCAGCCGGCACTATTCCACGACTTTCTGAAATGAAAGCTTAACCGTCCAGGCAATCTGCCGTTAATCATAAAAACTGTGTAACGCGATGCAGAAGAGTTTATCGGTTTCTTCTTTCCCCCTCGCGGGCAGGTAGCGTAATAGCCCTTTAAAGGCCGTCTTCCCACTGCGCCAAGATGGTGCTGGACCTCATTCGCGCAATCTGTCATTTGCCGCATTTCCGCGAGCAGGGATTTGCCCATGGACATGAGAGCAGCAAGGAAGACCCTCAAAAAGGCGAAGGCCAAGAAGCCGGCGCCCCTGTTTCCCGGCTTCTTCAAGGACAAGCTCGCCGCCTCGGATCCCAAGATCGCCAAGGCCATCGCCTCAGAGCTTGGCCGCCAGCAGCATGAAATCGAGCTGATCGCATCTGAGAATATCGTCTCCCGCGCTGTGCTGGAGGCGCAGGGCTCGATCATGACCAACAAGTATGCGGAGGGCTATCCGGGCCGCCGCTATTATGGCGGCTGTCAGTATGTGGACCAGTCGGAAACCTTGGCGATCGAGCGTGCCAAGAAGCTGTTCGGCTGCTCCTTCGCCAATGTGCAGCCCCATTCCGGTGCCCAGGCCAATCAGGCGGTGTTTTTCGCGCTCCTTCAGCCCGGGGACACCTATATGGGCCTCGATCTCGCCTGCGGCGGGCATCTCACGCACGGTTCCCCGGTCAATCAGTCCGGCAAATGGTTCAAGGTCGAGCCCTACAAGGTGCGCGAGGACGATCACCGGATCGACTATGATGCGTTGGCCGAGCAAGCGGTGGCGGTAAAGCCCAAGCTCATCATCGCCGGCGGCTCCGGCTATCCGCGCATCCTCGATTTCGCCCGCTTCCGTCAGATCGCCGATTCGGTCGGCGCTTATCTCATGGTGGACATGGCGCATTTCGCTGGTCTCGTGGCAGGAGGCATCCATCCCAATCCACTGGAACACGCGCATGTGGTGACGACGACGACCCACAAGACCCTGCGCGGCCCCCGCGGCGGAATGGTGCTGAGCCGCGATGACGATCTCGGCAAGAAGATCAACTCCGCCGTGTTCCCCGGCCTCCAGGGCGGACCGCTGGAACATGTGATCGCCGCCAAGGCGGTTGCCTTCGGCGAGGCGCTAACCCCCGCCTTCCGGAAATATGCCAAGGCCGTGGCGGCTAACGCCAAGGTTCTGGCGAAGAGCATGATCGAGGGCGGCTGCGATCTCGTCTCCGGCGGCACGGATACGCATTTGATGCTGGTCGATCTGCGCAAGAAAAGCATCACCGGCAAGGCCTCGGAAGCGTCGCTGGGCCGGGCGTGGATTACCTGCAACAAGAACGGCATTCCCTTCGATACTGCTCCCTTCACCATCACCAGCGGCATCCGGCTGGGCTCCCCCGCCGCCACCACGAGGGGCTTCGGAGAGGCCGAATTTCGCACGGTGGGCGAGCTCATCACCGAGGTCCTCGACGGGCTTGCGAAGAACGGCGAAGAGGGCAATGCTAAGGTGGAGGCTTCCGTGAGAAAGCGGGTCAAGGCGCTCACCGACCGGTTCCCGATCTACTGAGAGGGGCGCTTTGCGCTGTCCGTTCTGCTCCAAGGAAGATACCCAGGTTAAGGACAGCCGTCCGACCGAGGATGGCACCGCCATTCGCCGCAGGCGCTATTGCCCGGATTGCTCCGGGCGTTTCACCACCTTCGAGCGTGTGCAACTCCGCGAACTGATGGTCGCCAAGCGCTCTGGCCGCCGCGTCCCCTTCGACCGCGATAAGCTCATGCGGTCCATCCAGGTGGCGCTCCGCAAACGCGCTGTGGATCCCGAGCGGGTGGAACGCATGGTGTCCGGCATTGTGCGGCGGCTTGAGAGTCTCGGCGAAAGCGAAATCAAGTCGGAGACGGTCGGCAAACTCGTGATGGAAGCCTTGAAGATGCTCGATGACGTGGCCTATGTCCGTTTTGCCTCGGTCTATCGGAATTTTCGCGAAGCCAAGGATTTCGAGGAGCTGCTCGGCGAACTCAGCGGCGAAGAAGGCGAAGCGGAGGCCGAGCGCGATTGAGCGACGCCCGCTGGATGGACTATGCGCTGCGCCTTGGCCGCCGGGCGCTTGGCACCACCGCCGAAAATCCCCCAGTTGGCTGTGTCATCGTCAAAAACGAGCGGCTGCTTGGCGTCGGCTGGACGCAGCCCGGCGGCAGGCCCCATGCTGAAACCGAGGCTCTTGCGATGATTGGAGAGGCGGCGCGGGCCACGGCCTATGTGACCCTGGAGCCCTGCGCTCACCACGGACGAACGGGACCCTGCGCCGAAGCGCTGGCTAAGGCAGGGATTACCCGCGTCGTTACGGCGCGTGAAGACCCGGACCCTCGCACCGCGGGCGGCGGTCACGCCATTCTGCGCAACGCCGGAATCGAGATTACTACTGGCGTTCGAGCGGCCGAGGCCCGGCTCGTCCTCGCTGGATTTCTCACGCGAGTTAAGAATAAACGCCCTCAAGTCATTCTAAAACTTGCAGTTTCCGCCGATGGCAAGATTGCCGCCGCAGCCGGCGCGCGCACCGATATCACGGGTCCCGAGGTCCGTGCCCGCGTGCATCTGCTCCGGGCTGAGTGTGACGCGGTCCTTGTCGGCATGGACACGGTTTTGTCCGACGATCCTGAACTGACCTGCCGCCTCCCCGGCATGGAAGGGCGGTCACCCCAGCCCTTCGTCCTGAGCCGGACGCGCGATTTGCCGGGAAATTCGAAGCTTGCGGCCCGCGCAACCGTTCTGCACGGCACCATCCCGGAGGCGCTGGCGGAATTGGGCCGCCTCAGTATTAACCGCGTTCTGGTCGAAGGCGGCGCCAAGATTGCGCGCTCCTTTCTTGAGGCCGGATTCGTCGATGAGTTTCATCTTTTTCGCTCCCCGCGGGAAATCGGACCGCAAGGCGTCGATGCGCTGGCTGGGCTTCCGCTGGAAGATGCGCTCTTGCACTTCGTATTGCGTGAAGAGGAAAGGCTTGGGGCGGATCGGCTGACGGTCTATGAGCTTTCCCGGTAGCCGTCATCCCGGCGAAAGCCGGGATCCACGGAAAATCCAAACTCGAACTTAGCCGATTTTACTTCTGATAGATGGATCCCGGCTTTCGCCGGGATGACGGATTAAGACAGATGTTCACCGGGATCGTGACGGATATTGGCGAGATCACGCGCGTTGAGAAGCGCGGCGATACGCGTTTTGATATCCGAACGGGCTACGATTCCAAGACAATTGGCCTTGGCGCTTCGATTTGCTGTGCCGGCTGCTGTCTGACCGTAGTGGAAAAGAGCGATAGCACTTTCACCGTCGATGTCTCGGGCGAGTCGATTGCCCGGACAACTCTGGGCCATTGGAAGATAGGCACGCGCATTAATCTCGAACGTGCGTTGAAGATGGGTGATGAGCTCGGTGGGCACATGGTTTCAGGACATGTCGATGGCATGGGGCGGATTGTGTCGGCCAGGCCGCAGGGAGACTCGAAGCGCTTTCATATCCGCGTGCCGGAGGAACTTGCGCGATTCATTGCAGAGAAGGGTTCGGTGACGCTCGATGGTGTGGCGTTCACTGTGAATGAAGTTGACGGCCTGGAATTCGGCATCAACATCATCCCGCATACCCAAGCCATCACTACATGGGGCCATGCGCGTGCGGGCGATGCCGTCAATGTTGAAATCGATATGCTGGCGCGTTATGTGGCGCGCCTTGCTGAATTCGAAAAATCATGAAAGTCGAAAACAAAATCTCCGCCGTGAAAACCAAGGCGCGCCTTCTGATTGTCGAAGCGCGCTTTTATGCCGAATTGACGGATGAGCTCGCCGCGGGAGCCATCGCCGCCATCGAGCGGGCAGGGGCCACGTGGGAGCGAATTGCGGTTCCCGGCGCGCTGGAAATCCCCGGCGCGATTGCCATGGCAGCGAAGCGCCACGATGGTTTTGTGGCGCTGGGTTGCGTCCTGCGCGGCGAAACCACTCACTATGAAATCGTCTCCAATGAAAGCGCACGAGGCCTCATGGACCTCACCCTGAAAGGCCTTTGCATCGGCAATGGCATTCTGACCTGCGAAAATGAGGCGCAGGCTTGGGAGCGCGCCAAGATCAGCGGCATGGACAAGGGCGGCGCCGCGGCCGATGCGGCGCTTACCATGATCCGGTTCTCCCGCGCCATGAACAAAGCTCCCGCCAAATGAGCGAGAAACGCAGGGATAGGCCGGCCGAACGCGCCGCCGCGAGGCTGGGTGCCGTGCAGGCGCTCTATCAGATGGATATTGCCGGAAGCGATGTGGGCGAGACGCTGGCGCAATTCAGCTCGCGCGCCAGTGGCGATAATTTCGAGGATGGACAATGCGGCGAGGCCGATTACAAATTCCTTCGGGAAATCGTCGATGGCGTGGTGCGTGAGCAAAAGACCATCGACCCCATCATCGACGCCATTCTCGACAAAGGCTGGCCCATGCACCGGCTCGATGCGACGGTGCGGGCGATCCTGCGAGCCGCCGCCTATGAGCTGATGTTCATGGAGCGGGTTCCGGCGCGCGTGGCGATCAGCCAATATGTCGATGTCGGCTCGGCATTCTTCGAGGGCGAGGAGCCGGGCTTCATCAATGGCGTACTCGACCGTCTTGCTAGGCAGCGCCGCCCCGCGGAATTTGCCGCATGACCGCCGCCGTCTTGCACGATGATATTGCCGCGCGCCGCAACGCCATCATCCTCGCTGTCGCTTCCGCCCTCTATGGGGCGGCGGTTACAATCCTGGTCGTCACAGCGGGCCTCGTCGGCAGCCAGCTTTCCGCCGATCCGTCATGGGCGACGCTGCCGGTTTCGGCCTTCGTCATCGGGACAGCACTCACCACATTGCCGCTTTCCCTTCTGATGCGGAAGATCGGGCGCAAGGCAGGCTTCATGCTGGGATCTCTCGCCGGCACGATGGGCGGAGCGCTCGGCGTCTATGCCATCTACGAGAAGAGCTTCGGCCTTTTCCTGGCGGCTGCATTTCTTGTCGGCGTCTATCAGGCGTCCTCCTCCTATTATCGTTTCGCCGCCGCCGACATGGCGAGCCCCGCATTCCGTCCCAAGGCGATTTCCTGGGTGATGACGGGAGGTGTTGTGGCGGCGCTGATCGGCAGCGGCCTTGTGATAGCGACGGTGGATTTACTGGCGCCGGTGATTTTCGCCGGAAGCTGGGCCGCCATGGCTGGCATCGCCTTGCTCTCCTCGCTGGTTCTGCTGGCGCTCGATGCGCCTCCGCCCGAGAACACGACGAACCAGGTGGCAGCGCGCCCGCTGGCAAAAATCGCCAGCCAGCCGCGTTACATCGTGGCCGCCGCCACCGGCATGCTCTCCTATGGCATCATGATGCTGGTGATGACGGCAACACCCATCGCCATGCTAGCCTGCGGCTTCACTGTCCAGGATTCGAGCTGGGTCATTCAGTGGCACGCGCTGGCGATGTTCGTGCCAAGCTTCTTTACGGGCCACCTCATCACCAAGTTCGGCGCGGAGCGTATTGCCGCCATCGGAATGGTACTGCTGGTCGGCGCCGCTATCGCCGGTCTGCTTGGCATAGATTTCGGCAACTTTGCCGTGGGCCTAATCCTCCTGGGTCTTGGCTGGAATTTCGGCTTCATCGGCGCCACCACCATGCTCACCGGATGCTACGAGCCCTCCGAACGGAACAAGGCGCAAGGCCTCAACGACTTCCTGATCTTCGGCACTACCGCACTGGCTTCCCTCAGCGCCGGCAAGCTGCTGAATGCCTTCGATTGGTACGCAGTGAACTACGCGGTGTTTCCCATGGTGGCCGTGGCCCTCACCATGATCGCCTGGCTTATTTTTCAGCAGCGAGCTACCCAACGGGTCTAAACCGGCGGTATTGCACCCTTGCCTTGGATTTGGCATACACGCGCCACATTCCGGGGCAGGGGCTTCGGGCCAACATCAACGAACACAAGGCTTTACCATGACTTTGACGCTCTGGCTGATCGTGCTCGCGGGCGCGCTCTCCATCGTATACGGCATCGTCACGACGCAGGCGCTGCTTGCCGCCGACGCCGGGACCGCCCGTATGCAGGAAATCTCCGCCGCGGTACGTGAAGGGGCGCAAGCCTATCTCAAGCGTCAGTATCTCACCATCGCCCTTGTCGGTGTCGTCATCTTCGCGATCGCCTTGTGGTTGCTTGGTATTTACTCCGCCATCGGCTTCGCCATCGGCGCCATTCTCTCGGGTGCTGCGGGCTTCATCGGGATGAATGTTTCGGTCCGCGCCAATGTCCGCGTGGCCCAAGCGGCGACCAAATCGCTGGCAGGCGGTCTCGATCTCGCTTTCAAGGCGGGCGCGGTGACCGGGCTTCTCGTCGCGGGCCTTGGCCTTCTCGGCGTCACCCTCTATTTCGGTTTCCTCACCGGTTCACAGGGCTTGGCCCCAACTGACCGAGCCGTCATCGATTCGCTTGTGGCACTTTCCTTCGGCGCTTCTCTCATCTCGATCTTCGCCCGTCTTGGCGGCGGCATCTTCACCAAGGGTGCGGATGTGGGCGGCGACATGGTGGGCAAGGTTGAAGCAGGAATCCCCGAGGACGATCCGCGCAATCCCGCCACCATCGCCGACAATGTCGGTGACAATGTCGGCGATTGCGCCGGCATGGCGGCGGATTTGTTCGAGACTTATGTGGTGACGACAGTCGCTACCATGGTGCTGGCCGCCATCGTGCT